>NZ_JBHUSC010000009.1:0-168630 GCF_042673805.1 Streptomyces sp. NPDC057010
GGCGCCGCGGTCCACTTCTCGCGCGGCCGCGACGATCAACTCCTCGCTCGTGCCGATGCCGCCTTCGGCGGTGCCCCCGGCCGCGGCCACCGGGGCCATCGGGCCGCCCGCCGCCAGGCCCCGCGCCAGCTCGGCCACCGACTCGGCGACCACCGCGCTGTGCGACACCAGCACGATGCCGACCAGGCTGTCCCGCTCCGGGGCGCCCGTCACCGTACGTCCTCGGCGACGTCCGCCAGCGCCCCCAGCAGCAGCGCCGAGGAGGTGGCGCCCGGATCCTGATGGCCGATGCTCCGCTCGCCCAGGTAGCTCGCCCGGCCCTTGCGCGCCAGCATCGGAACCGTCGCCCGCGCGCCGTGCTCCGCCGCGTCGCCGGCCGCCCGGTACGAGGTGCCGAGCGCGGCGGCCCCCGGTACCAGGGCGTCCAGCATCGTCTTGTCGCCGGGCGCCGCCCCGCCCAGCTGGGCCACCGCGGCGACCCCCGCGTACAAGGCCTTGCGCAGCTCCTCGTCGGAGACCTCGGCGGCCTCCCCGAGCTCCTTGCCGGTGCGCCTGAGCAGGGTTCCGTACAGCGGTCCCGAGGCGCCCCCGACCGTCGAGATGAGCGTCCGCCCGGCAAGCTGCAGCACCGCCCCCGGCGCCGCCGGGGGATCGGCGTCCAGGGCGGCCCGTACGGCGGTGAAGCCCCGCAGCAGGTTGCTCCCGTGATCGGCGTCGCCGATGGGGGAGTCGAGCTCGGTCAGCCGGTCCGCCTCGCGTTCCACCGCCGCCGCCGCGGCCGTCATCCACCGCCGGAAGAATTCTGCGTCCCGCACCGGATCTCCTCGCCTCGAACCCGTCTCGCACCCGTCTGGCCGGCCCCCGCCCCACCTTACGGTCAGCGCCCCCAGCGCAGTGCGGTCGTCTGCACGGGCGCGTCCCACAGCCGCAGCAGCTCCTCGTCGGCGCGGCACAGCGTCACCGAACAGCCCGCCATGTCCAACGAGGTGACGTAGTTTCCGACGAGGGTCCGCGCCACCGGCACGCCGCGTGCCCCCAGCACCCGCGCCACCTCCCCGTGGAACCCGTACAGCTCCAGCAGGGGCGTCGCCCCCATCCCGTTGACCAGCGCCAGCACCGGCCCGCCGGCCGGACCCACCTCCGCCAGTTCTTCCAGTACGGCTCCCACCGCGATCTCGGCGATCTCCCGCGCCGGCATCATCGCGCGCCGCTCCCGGCCCGGCTCGCCGTGGATCCCGATGCCCAGCTCCAGTTCCCCGTCCGGCAGGTCGAAGGTCGGACTGCCCTTCGCGGGCGTGGTGCAGGCACTGAGCGCCACCCCGAAGCTGCGCGAGCGCTCGTTGACCCGCCGGGCGACCGCCGCGACCCGCTCCAGCGGCGCGCCCTCCTCGGCGGCCGCCCCGGCGATCTTTTCGACGAACAGCGTGGCCCCGGTGCCGCGCCGCCCCGCGGTGTACAGGCTGTCGGTGACGGCGACGTCGTCGTTGACCAGCACCCGCTCGATCCGCAGGCCGTCCTCCTCGGCGAGCTCGGCGGCCATCTCGAAGTTCAGCACGTCACCGGTGTAGTTCTTGACGACGAACAGCACTCCCTGCCCGGCGTCCACGGCCCCGGCGGCCCACAGCATCTGGTCGGGCACGGGCGAGGTGAACACCTCCCCGGGACACGCGGCCGACAGCATCCCGTACCCCACGAACCCCGCGTGCAGCGGCTCGTGCCCGGAACCGCCGCCGGACACCAGCCCGACGCGCCCGCCCTCCCGCGCGTCACGCCGTACGACCACCCGGCGCTCCACGTCGACGTCCAGCTCGGGATGGGCCGCCGCCATCCCCCGCAGGGCGTCGGCGACCACGGTCTCAGGACTGTTGACGAGCATCTTCACGGTCATCTCCTCGGTGTTCCGTCGAGCCTGTCCGGCGTGCCTGGCGCGCGACCGGCGGCCGCCACCAGCAGTCTGGAGCCAGGGGGCCACCGGAACCGACTCTGCACCACGAAAGGAAGACCTCGTGCCTTCTCGACTCAACCCGTACATCAGCTTCGACGGAGACGCCCGGCAGGCCATGGAGTTCTACCAGGAGGTCTTCGGCGGCACCCTGAACTCGCACACCTACGGCGAGTTCGGTGCCAAGGAGGCCGGGGCCGCCGCGGACCGGATCATGCACAGCATGCTGGAGACCGACGGCGGCTTCACCCTCATGGGCGCCGACAACCCGCCCGGGCAGCCGCACAACCCCGGCACCAACATCTCCGTCAGCGTGAGCGGGGAGGACGCCGACGAGCTGCGCGGCTACTGGGACAAGCTCTCCGCCGGCGGCACGGTCGCGGTGCCGCTGGAGAAGCAGATGTGGGGCGACGTGTTCGGCATGTGCACCGACCGCTTCGGCATCACCTGGCTGGTCAACATCAACCAGCACCAGGCATAGGCGGGCCGGGCCGCACCCCGATCGCCGGCTCCCGTCCGCCGTCAGCGAAGCCGCCTGCCCGACCGGTGCGCGAGGTGCTTGGTTGGGGGGATGGAGATCCTGGTTCTGGGCGGAACGGCGTGGGTGGGCCGGGAGTTGTCGCGGCAGGCCCTGGGGCGCGGTCACCGGGTGACGTGCCTCGCGCGCGGTGAGAGCGGCGAAGTGGCGGACGGTGCACGGCTGGTGGCCGCCGACCGGCGCGACCCCGGGGCGTACGCGCCGCTGTTCGACCGGGAGTGGGACGCCGTCTTCGAGGTGTCGTGGCAGCCGGGCTTCGTCCGCGGGGCGCTCGACGCCCTCGGCGACCGTGCCGGGCACTGGACGTACGTCTCCTCCGTGAGCGCCTACGTCTCGCACGCCGTCCCGGACGCGGACGAGTCCGCGGCCCTCCATCCCCCGACCGACCGGAGCGAGGCGGACCGCGCGATCTACGGCCAGGCCAAGGTCGCCTGCGAGCAGGCCTCGACGGCCGCCGTGGGCGACCGCCTCCTGACCGCCCGCGCCGGCCTCATCGGCGGCCCGGGCGATCACAGCGGCCGCTCCGGCTACTGGGTGGCCCGCGCCGCACGCGACCCCCGGGGCCCCATGCTGGTGCCCGACGCACCGGAGCTGCCCACCCAGGCGATCGACGTACGGGACTTGGCCGGCTGGCTGCTCGACTCGGCCGCGGCAGGGACCACCGGCACCTACGACGCCGCCGGGCCCGTCGTTCCGCTCGCCGAGTGGATCGACCTGTCCCGCTCCGTCGGCGGCCACACCGGACCGGTCGTCACCGCCGGCTCGGACTGGCTGCTCGCGCACGGCGTGGCCCAGTACATGGGGGACGAGTCGCTGCCGCTGTGGCTGGTCGACGCGGGCTGGACCAGCGGATCCGCGGCGCGCGCCGCGGGACTCCGGCACCGGCCCCGGGCGGACCTGCTCGCCGACACGCTCCGCTGGGAACGCGCGCAGGGCCTGGACCGGACCCGGCGGGCGGGCCTGAGTGCGCGCCGCGAGCGCGAGCTCCTCGACGCCCTCGGCTGATCGCCCCGCTCCGCCGGCCCGACGGACCGACGCAACGCGGCCCGTTAATCGTGCACGTGTTCGGTTCGTGGGGTTAGGCTGGCAGCATGCACGCAGTCCAAGGCCTCCAGGGATCCCTCTTCGACCAGGGGGACGAGATCCGGCTGGGGCCGCTCGCCGGGATCCGGCGCACCGAGCTCGGTGCGGGAGCCTGGGTGGACCACCTCCCCGGCTGGCTGAGCGGCAGCGACGCGCTCTTCGAGCGGCTCGCCGCCGAGGTGCCCTGGCATGCCGAGCGGCGGCAGATGTACGAGCGCGAGGTCGAGGTGCCCCGGCTGCTCGCCTTCTACGGGGAGGGGGAGGAGCTGCCGCACCCCGCCCTCGTCGAGGCACGCGAGACCCTCACCGGCCATTACGCGCCCGAGCTCGGCGAGCCCTTCACCACGGCGGGGCTCTGCCTCTACCGCGACGGCCGCGACAGCGTGGCCTGGCACGGGGACCGGACCGGCCGGTCCTCCACCGAGGACACCATGGTCGCCATCGTCTCCGTCGGCGACCCGCGCGACCTCGCCTTCCGCCCCCGCGACGGCGGCCCCACCCTGTTGCGGCTGCCCCTGGGCCACGGGGACCTCGTGGTCATGGGCGGCTCCTGCCAGCGGACCATGGAGCACGCCGTACCGAAGTCCGCGCGGGCCGTCGGCCCCCGCATCAGCATCCAGTTCCGGACACGGGGAGTCCGCTGACCGGCGGCCGGCGGTCCGGGGCCGCGGCCGTCACGAGGGGGCGGGGTCCTTGCCGGGCAGCCGCGCCGCCGCGGCGTGGAGGGAGCGCAGGGCCAGCAGCAGGATGCCGATGTCGTCCAGGTACACCGGATCCGGAATCAGATCCACCGGTGAGACCGTGTACGCCACGGCGACCCAGAACAGGGCCTTGTCGCGCAGCGGGATCCCGGCGTCGAGCAGCAGCCGCCGCGCCTTGAAGACCCGTACGAGAAGTACGGCCGCGTAGAGCGCGAGACCGGCCGCGACGACCGCGGCCAGTGTGAGCCAGACCTTTCCGTCCATTTCGGCCGTATACCCCTGTCGGGCGCCCGTGTACCGCGCGGCGCGGCCGCTCAGGTGCCCTGGGCGCGCAGTCGCCTGCCGACCTCGCCCAGCCCGTCGGCGAGCGCGTCGAGCTGTTCGGGGGTGAGCACGTCGACGAGGATCTCGCGGACCGTGGCCACGTGCCCCGGCGCCGCCTCGTCCAGCCGGGCGCTGCCGGCCTCGGTGAGGACCGCGAAGACGCCGCGCACGTCCGAGGGGCAGCTGCGGCGGCGGACCAGCCCGGCCTTCTCCATCTGGGTGATCTGGTAGGTCAGCCCGCTCTTGGAGTTGATCAGGCCGTTGGCGAGTTCGGTCATGCGCAGCTCGCGCCCGGGGGCCGCGGCGAGTCGAACGAGGATCTCGTACTGCGGGTGGGAGAGTCCTGAGTCGTCCTTCAGCTGCTGGTCGAGGCGGCGGTTCACCAGGGCCGACGCGGCCAGGAATCCACTCCAGGCCCGCATCTCGCGGTCGTCCAGCCATCTCGTTTCAGCCATGGCACCAGGGTACACGGGTTGTTCGAATTTGAATCACTGGTTAGGGTCAATGGCTGGCGGTTCGAATTTGAACAACCCATCCCCGCTCCTCGGGCCGCCCGACCGGAAGGAACCCCCACGATGACCAGCCCCTCCGTCACCTCGCCGAACGCGAACGCGAACGCCAACACGCGGACGACCGGGTTCGCGCAGGCCGTCGCCCTGTCCACCCCGGGCCACGACACCGGCCTGCTGCTCCTGCGCCTCGTCCTCGGCCTCACCATGGCCGCGCACGGCACCCAGAAGCTCTTCGGCTGGTTCGGGGGCGGCGGCATCAGCGGCACCGGCCAGTTCTTCACCGCCAGCGGCTACCCCGCCGGAGACGCCATGGCCGTCCTCGCCGGCCTCACCGAGACCCTGGGCGGCCTCGGCCTCGCCGCCGGACTGCTCACCCCGCTCGCCGGCGCCGCCATCGTCGGCACCCTCATCAACGCCATCGCCGTCCACGGCACGGGATCCTTCTTCGCCCCCGCCGGCATCGAGTACGAACTGCTGCTGACCGCCGGCGCCGCGGCCCTCGCTCTCACCGGCCCCGGCCGCTACGCCGTCGACCGCCTCCTGCCCGTGCTCCGCGGCCACCGCCTGGCCCACGGCGCCCTCGCCGTCGCCCTCGGTGTCGTCCTCGCCGCAGTGCTGCTCCTCGTACGCGGCTGACGCGCCCGAGGGTGTCCGGGGCCCCGCCTGATTGGCCCCGGACATTCGGGGGAAGAGCGTACGAATGACACAACCCATCGAAGACTACGCACTCATCGGCGACCTCATGACCAGCGGTCTGGTCGGCCGTGACGGGTCCATCGACTGGCTGTGCCTGCCCCGCTTCGACTCGGGGGCCTGTTTCGCCAGGCTCCTCGGCGACGAGGAGAACGGTCACTGGCGCATCGCCCCCCTCGGCGCCGCCGCGGGCGAGCGGTGCACCCGCCGGGCCTACGTCGACGGCTCGCTCATCCTGGAGTCCTACTGGGAGACCGACACCGGCACCGTCAAGGTCATCGACTTCATGCCGCAGCGCGACGTCGCCCCCGACGTGGTGCGCATCGTCGAAGGCGTCTCCGGCAGGGTCAGGATGGGCAGCACCCTGCGCCTGCGTTTCGACTACGGGCACGTCGTCCCCTGGGTCCGCCGCAGCGACGGCGACCGGGTCGCCGTCGCCGGACCCGACTCCGCCTGGTTCCGCAGCGAACCCCCGGTCCGCACCTGGGGCGAGGACAACAGCACCCGCTCCCAGTTCCCGATCACCGAGGGCCGGCGCGTCGCCTTCGTGCTCACCTGGCACCCCTCGCACGAACCGCGCCCCGAACCCTGCGATCCGTTCGAAGCCCTGGAGCAGAGCCTCGCCGACTGGCGGGAATGGACCGCCCAGTGCCGCTACGAGGGCCCCTACCGGGAGGCGGTCACCCGCTCCCTGATCACCCTCAAGGCCCTCACCTACGCCCCGACCGGAGGCATCGCCGCCGCGGCCACCACCTCCCTTCCCGAGGAGCTCGGCGGCGTCCGCAACTGGGACTACCGCTACTGCTGGCTGCGCGACTCCACCCTCACCCTCGGCTCGCTCCTCTCCACCGGCTTCCTCGACGAGGCCCTCGCCTGGCGCGCCTGGCTGCTGCGCGCCGTCGCCGGTGATCCCGCCGACCTCCAGATCATGTACGGGATCGCGGGCGAGCGGCGGATCCCCGAGGTCGAGCTGCCCTGGCTGCGCGGCTACGGCTCCTCCGCCCCCGTGCGCGTCGGCAACGCCGCCGTCGACCAGCTCCAGCTCGACGTCTACGGCGAAGTCCTCGACTCCCTCCACCTGGCCCGCGCCTCCGGGATCCCCTCCGAACACCACGCCTGGCGGATCCAGCTCGCGCTGCTCGACTTCCTGGAGCAGAACTGGCACCGCCCCGACGAAGGACTGTGGGAGGTACGCGGCCCGCGCCGCCACTTCGTGCACTCCAAGGTGATGGCCTGGGTCGCCGCCGACCGGGCCGTACAGACCCTGGAGCGCGACCCTTCGATGGCCGGCGCCGAGGACGTGGAGCGCTGGCGCGCCATGAGGGACGCGGTGCACCGCGACGTCTGCGAGCAGGGCTACGACCCCGAACGGGGCACCTTCACCCAGTACTACGGCTCCCGGGAACTGGACGCCGCGACCCTCCTCATCCCCCGGGTCGGCTTCCTGCCGCCCGACGACCCACGGGTCATCGGCACCGTCGACGCCGTCCGCGAGGAGCTGGGGCGCAGCGGCCTGGTCCGCCGCTACAGCACCGAAGGGCCCTCCGTCGACGGCCTGCCCGGCGACGAAGGGGCCTTCCTGGCCTGCTCGTTCTGGCTGGCCGACGCGCTCTACCTGACGGGCCGGCGCAAGGAGGCCCGCGCCCTCTTCGAGCGGCTGCTGGACGTACGCAACGACGTGGGGCTGCTCGCCGAGGAGTACGACCCCATCGCCGGACGCCAACTCGGCAACTTCCCCCAGGCGTTCAGCCACGTCGGCCTGGTCAACACCGCACTCACCCTGGCCCGGGAGGAAGCCGGGGACTGACCGGTCAGGCGCCCACGCCCGCCTCGCGGTCGGCCTCGCGGCGGCGCAGCAGGTCGGCGGTGGCCGCGTCGGCGGGCAGGAACGCCTCCAGGTGCAGCTCGGCCAGCGTGACGTCCACGGCCGTCGCGAAGGAGGTCAGGGTGGTCAGCAGCCGCAGTTCACCGCCCGCGCTGCGCAGCCGCAGCGGCACGGCGAAGCCCAGGTGGTCCGGCCCGGGCGGCGCCTCCTCCGGCAGGTAGCCGCGCAACTCCGCTATCAGGCGGTCCAGTTCCGGGTCCGGATGAGCCTGCGCGCGACCCCGTAGGTTCTCCACGACGTGCCGGCCCCACGCCGCCAGGTTCAGCACGCGCGGCGCCATGCCCCGGGGGTGCAGCGCGAGCCGCAGCACGTTCACCGGCGGCGCGAGCAGGTGTTCGGCCGCGTCCTCGGTGAGCACCCCGAACGCCTCGTTCGCCAGCACCAGTTCACCGCGCGGCCCGGCGACCACCGCCGGGTACGGCAGATGGCCGGTCAGTACGCTGCTCAGGGCCGTCATGGCCGGCTCCAGGGCGGCGCCGTCCCGGGGGGACTCCGCGTACGCGGGAGCGTAACCCGCCGCCAGCAGCATCGAGTTGCGCTCCCGGAGGGTCAGTCCCAGGGACTCGGCGAGCCGCACCACCATCGCCCGTCCCGGCCTCGACCGGCCGCTCTCGATGAAGCTGAGGTGGCGCTGCGTCGTGCCGGCGAGGGTGGCCAGTTCGAGCTGGCTCATCCGGCGCAGCGCCCGCCGTCGGCGCACTTCGAGCGAGAAGGAGGAGGGCTCGGCGGGGGCGGTGGCGGCGACCATGGAGCCTTTCTAGCCGCTGCCCGGCGGACCGGGCGATTCCCCGGAGGGAATTGCCGCGCGTGTTCGGGCCCGCGCACCATCGGCACCCGTAACGACCTGACGACCCATGGATCTGCGGAACCGCCCTGGAGGCCGGGATGCGTGCGTACCACCTGGAAACGTTCGGCGACATCGACGGGATCGTGCTGCGCGACAGCGGGCCCGCGATTCCGGAGCCGGCCGGCCCGAACGACATCGTCGTCGCGGTGAAGGCCGCCTCGCTCAACCGGCGCGACCTGATGATCCTCCACGGGCGCTACCCGCTGCCCGCCGTCCCCGGAGTGGTCGCGCTCAGCGACGGCGCGGGCGAGGTGGTGGCCGTGGGGGACGCGGTGACCCGGTTCGCCGTCGGCGACCGCGTCGCCGGCACGTACTTCCCGCGCTGGCACTCCGGCCGGATCACCCCGGAAGCCATCGATCAGCCCGGCTGCACCCTCGACGGCATGCTGGCCCAGTACGCCGTCCTGGACGAGCAGAGCGCCGTACGGGTCCCGGCCCACCTCACCTGGGAGGAGGCGGCCACCCTGCCCTGCGCGGCGGTGACCGCGTGGAGCTCCCTGACCGGGGGCGAACCCCTGCTGCCGGGGCAGACCGTCCTGACCCTCGGCACCGGCCCGGTCGCCCTGTTCGCCGTGCAGTTCGCGAAGCTGATGGGCTGCCGAGTCGTGTCGACGACCTCGGACGGCGGGAAGGCGGACCGGCTCAAGGCGCTGGGCGCGGACGCGGTCGTCGACTACGTACGCCACCCCGAATGGGGCGCGAAGGTGAAGGAGCTGACGGAGGGGCGGGGAGCCGACCTCGTCGTGGAGACGGGCGGGCCGCAGACCATCGAACAGTCGGTGCGCGCCGCGTCCCTCTACGGCCACATCGCCCTGCTCATCACGGGCAGCGCCCGCACGTCCGGGATCGAGGTGTCGAACGCGGCCTACGCGTCGAGCCTGGCGACGATCCGCCGGGTCTTCGTCGGCAGCCGGGCCCGGTTCGAGGACATGAACCGGGCCGTGGCCGCCCATGAACTGCGGCCGGTGATAGGCCGCGTGCACTCCTTCGAGGAGACGCACGCGGCCTACCGGGGTTATGCCGATGACGCGCCGTTCGGGAAGGTCGTCATCCGGGTCGCCGACTAGGACGTTCCGGCTGCAGGGCCGATCTCGAACTCGGGTGCCTCCAGGGTCTTCAGGCATGCGGTGTTCGGTGCGGCCGGGTCGTCGAAGAACGAGACGCCGATCTCCTGGGCGCACTTCGACGTGGCGAACACGACGTGCGGCTCGTAGGGGATGGTGACGACCTTGGCCTTGCCGAGCGTACGGGCGACGTAAGGCCCGTTGTCCGCCCCGGTCTGGGAGTCGAAGCTGCCCGACAGGGCGAGGGTGGGGATGTCACCGCTGGTGGCGTCCCGGATCGAGCGCGGCGCCGCGGGGACGTTCCAGGCCTCGCAGTCGGGTCGCAGGAAGGTGAGCTGCGGGGCCTGGGCCTGCACCGAGCGGGGGAAGCTCGGGAACGCTTCCTGTCCGCCCTTGAGCGCCTGCTCCTGGGTCTCGAACGGGGTCCACTCGCTGCAGAAGACGCCGTAGACGAGCCCGTGCGCGGTCCGGCCCATGGCCGCCGGGCTGTACTTGCCGCCCGCGTACTGCTTCGCGATCCGCTCCGGCTTGCCGTTGGCCAGCTCGTCCAGGGCGGCGGGCACCTGCTCCGCCACGTGGGTGGCCGAGGTCATCCAGCTCACCAGGGCTCCGCCGTCCAGCACGACCTTCACCGGCTTGTCGCTGCCGGGGACCGTGACGGTGGTGGTGACCGGCTTGGCTTCGAGGTCGCTGACGAGCTTTTCGAAGGTGGCCCACAGGTTCGGATAGCGCTTGTTGCACGCCGGCTGCTTCTCGCATTCCTTGAACAGGCCGTCGACGCCCTGCTTGAAGCTGCTCCACGTCGAGACCGACCCGCCCCTGGACGGCGGCAGGATGCCGTCGAGAGCCACCGAGCGCAGCCCGTCGGGGTGCAGGCGCATGTAGACCAGCGCCAGGTGGGTGCCGTAGGAGATGGCGTACAGGTTCCACTGCTTGATGCCGAGCGCGGTGCGCAGGGCCTCGTAGTCGGCGGCGCTCTCGGGGTCGTTGTAGGTGCCGAGGTCGAGCCCGCGGGCCGCCAGCTGGTCGCGGCAGGCCTTCGTGGCCTCGACGTGCAGGCGCTCGGTGGACGGGTCGTCGGAGACGAGGCCGACCGCGCGGGCGTTGAACTCGTCGATGTTGGGGCACAGGGCCGTCGGTTCGGCCGAGTACGTACCGCGCTGGGACATGAGGATCACGTCACGGTCGCGGTTCAGGCCGCCGCCGATCGCCATCTTCGCCTCGCCGACCGCGTCGTCCCCCGGGCCGCCCGCGAGCCACACGATCGGGTCGGGTTTCGGGGTGGTGGACGCGGCGGGCACGATCGCGACACCGAGTCTGATCGTTTTGCCGCTCGGTTTGGCGTGGTTCTCGGGCACGGTGAGCGTTCCGCACCGGGCCCCTTTGAGCTCCTCGATCGGCTCCGGCGTCTTGGGGCAGGGGCCCGGTTCGTAGCGGGCGTCGCCCACCGTCCGAGCGACCGTGCCGAGGGGCGTTCCGGGACCGGGAGTGGTGTCGGTGCGGGACTGCGCCTGGGCGGGCGCCGCGAGCAGGCCGGTGACGAGGAGACCGGTCGCCATGCCGGCCGGCGTGGCCAGGAGCCGTCGTCGTGCGGTGCGGCGATGACGCGGTGCGTGGTGGAGTCTCATCTGCCCTCCCGGTTACTTCGGGATGATCGTGAAGGGTTCGGGCTCGAGGTCGTTCACGCAACCGGTGTCGGGCGCGGTCGGGCGAGCGAGGAACGAGGCCAGCACGCGCTGTGCGCACGGCGACTGCGGGACCACCCAGTGGCCGATTCCGGGCACCTGTATGGCGGTCGACTCGGACAGGTCGCGGATCACGCCCTGCGCGTAACTCGCCCCGGTCTTCACGTCGAACGTGCCGGAGATGACGAGCGCCGGCACCGAGCTGACCGTGGCCTGGCGCTGGACCTTCGCGCGGTCCGCGACGTTCCAGACCCCGCACACCGCGTACTGGAAGGGCAGCTGCGGCGGCTGGGCCAGGACCGTGTCCGGCCACTCGGGGTAGACCTTCTGACCGGCCTTCAGCACATCGGCTTCCGAGTACCCCGGAGCCCACTCGCTGCACGCGATCGAGTTCGTCAGGCCGTGCGCGACCTCGCCGAGCTTCGGCACCGAGCCGGCCGCGCGGGCCTGCGCGAAGCGCTCCGGGTTTCCGTTGGCGAGTTCCTCGAGGGCCGCGGGGATGTCCTTGGGCCGGGGGGTGAAGGCGACGATCAGGTTCAGCAGCGCGCCTCCGTCGAGGACGGTCTTGACCGGCTTCCCCCCGTCCGGCGGTGTGACGTTCAGCGTCAGGGGGTTGGCCTCCAGCTTGCGCACCTGCTCCGTCAGCAGGCCCGGGAGGTCGGGGTAGCGGTCCTTGCAGGCGGGCTGCGCCGCGCACGCCGCGAAGATGTTGCGGATCCCCTCACTGGTACTGGCCCACGTCCACGGCAGGTTCACCGTCTGGGGAGGGGTGATCGAGTCGATCGCCACCGCGCGGATTCCCTCGGGGTACAGGCGCAGGTACGTGAGGGCCAGGTCGCTGCCGTACGAGTACCCGTAGACGTTCCACAGGGGGATGTTCAGCGCCTTGCGCAGGTCGGCGAAGTCCGCGGCGTTCTCGGTGGAGTTGTAGGAGTTCAGGTCCACGCCGTCGGCCACGAGGCGGGCCCGGCAGTCCGTCACCGCCTTCAGCATGTCCGCTTCGGCCTGCTGTGAGTCGTAGCCGAGGCCCACGGCCTGAGCGCTCGACCGGTCGACCTCCGGGCAGGCGAGGTTCGGCTGGTCGTAGAGGTTGCCGCGCTGGGCCATGACGATGAGCTCGCGGTCCTTGTTCAGGCCGGAGTCGATGAGGAACGGGATGTCGTCGATGGTGTCGGCACCCGGTCCGCCCGCCATGAACACCAGCGGCTCCACGGCCGGCTTCGCCGAGACGGCCGGAATGCGCGCCACGGCCAGCTTGATGGTCCGTCCGCCGGGGCGGGAGCGGTTCTCGGGGACTTCGAGGAAGCCGCACCGTGCGTTGCCCAGCGCTTCGATGGGCTCGGGCGGCTTCGGACAGGGCCCGGGTACGAACCGGGAGGGGGCTGCCGGACTGGGTCCCGCGGGTTGCGCGGGCGCTGACGCGGCGCTGCTGGGTGTGGGGCCGAAGGCTGCCACGCAGAGCAGAGCGGCCGCGGCAGTCACCCCGGGGATGCTGGGCTTTGGCATGGGGGTCTCGTTCCTCTGCCGACATCGGCGGCGGCCCTGCCGGGCCAGGCCGCAGCGGTTTGGGCGGAACGCGCGCTATTCGACGCTACCCCGGGGCGTGTTCACCCGCATGCGGAGCGATCGTGACCCCTGGGCCGGGTGCGGAACCGACGGGATTCGAACCCGCGGGACCCACAGCCAGGTCCGGCTGTGGGCCGCTAGCCGTCGGCACCGGGAGACCTCCGGTGCCGACGGTGCAATGGACCGCTCTGCCACAGCCCCGCACCCTGGCGGGACCGCGCGATCCCGTTGCCGAGACCTTACGCGGCGGTTTCCTCGCCGTCCTCCGGAATACTGACCAGCCAGCGCGTCTCGCGCCGCGGCCGCAGGTACAGCGCCCAGTACAGGGTGGCCGCGGCGGTGATCCCGCCGGTCCACAGCAGGTACTGGGTCTCCTGCTGGGTCAGGATGTACGCGAAGACGACGATGAGCACGATCGGCACGGCCGGCCACAGCGGCATGCGCCAGGCGACCGTCTCGCGGTGCGCCCCCCGCCGGCTGAACAGCGCGGCCACCGCGACGAGCAGGTACATGCCGGTCACGGAGACGCCGGTGACCCCGTACAGGGTGTCGAGGTTGACGAAGCACAGCGCCGCGCCCGGGACACCGACGACCAGGGTCGCCACCCACGGCGAGCCGAAGCGGCCCAGCTTGGACAGGGCGTTGTTCACCGGCGTCGGCCAGGCCTTGTCGCGGGCCGAGGCGAAGAGCACGCGCGAGTTCTGGATGACCATGACGATGCCCGCGTTGATGATGGCGAGGGCCACGCACAGGCTCACGAAGGTGCCGACGGCCGAGTTGGACCAGGCGGTCACCATCCCGCCGAGGTCACCGGCGGCCAGCGCGTCCAGATCGGGGGAACCCATGGTGATGGCGATGACCGGGACGAGGATGACGGCCGTGGAGATGGCGAGCGTCAGGAGCACGGTGCGGGCGACGTTGCGCCGCGGGTTCTCCAGCTCCTCCGAGAGGTAGACGGCCGTGGAGAAGCCCTGGGTGACGAACAGGGCGATGGCGAGTCCGGCGATGACCATTCCCGCGGTGACCGCGGAGGTGCCGCCGCCCTCGGCGGCGACGGTGCCGTGCACCAGCGCGTCGGCGCCGCGCTCGCTGTGCGCGAAGCCCAGCACGGCGACCACTGCGGCGGCGACGACCTCGAGCACCAGGAAGATGCCGGTGATCCAGGCGTTGGCCCGCAGGTCGAGGAGTCCGGCGAGCGTGGCGAGCAGCATGACGCCGCCGCCCGCGATCGGCGCCGGTATGTGGATCACCGGGGCGAGGTAGTCGGCCGTGCCCATGGCGATGACGGGCGGCACGATCATGACGACCAGCAGGGACAGGACGAACACCAGCCACCCGGCGAGCCGGCCGGCCATCGTCGAGACCATCGCGTACTCGCCGCCCGCGCTGGGGATGAGCGTGCCCAGCTCGGAGTAGCAGAACGCGACGCCGATACAGAGCAGCGAGCCGATGGCGATGGTGAGGGCGGTCCAGGTGCCGAGGCCCGCGAAGAGATCGGGCACGACGACGAAGAGGGTCGAAGCGGGCGTCACGCAGGACAGCGTGAGCAGGGTCCCTCCGACGACGCCGATGGAACGCTTGAGCTTCTGGGGGACGGGCCCGGTGGCGGGGGAGAGGGCCTGTGGTGCGCTGATGGTGTCAGTCATCGGTGCGGAGTTCCGATCGGCAGATGCGGTGAATGAGCGGGGGAGCGGTATCGCCTCCGAGGCGGTGGTGAGCAAGTGGTTCCGTGGCTCCCGGGCCGACATGCAATCTCCGCGAGAACCGCAGGTCAATAGCTGTTCACCTGCGGATTCCGTCGTCTGGGAGGCCGCCTGCCCCGATCCGCGACGTAAAGGCCGTGTTAAGGCTGCACGAAGGGCGTGTGCGGGAACCGCAGCCCGCCTGGCGAAGAATTTTCCTCCGCTTTGCCGGAGCGGATCCGGTGATCTACGGCCCGGTGAGGCCTCCCGTACGGGATGCCAGGAGCAGGGCGATGTCGTCCGGCCGGTCGGCGACCCGGCCCGCCTCGCCGATCAGCCGGTCCGCCGTCTCGGTCAGCGGCGCCGGGGCCGTCTCGGCCAGCGACAGCCGCAGCCGCTCCACCCCGAGGTCGATGTCGGTGCCCGGCACCTCCACCAGCCCGTCCGTGTACAGGGCGAGCACCGAGCCCGGCGCCAGCCGCAGTTCGGTGACCGGGTACACGGCCTCCGGGTCGATGCCCAGCACCACCCCGCCGGCCAGGTCCAGCACCTCGGTCCGGCCGTCGGGGTGGCGCAGCAGCGGCTGGGGGTGCCCGGCCCGGACGGCCCGGGTGTCTCCCGACGCCGGGTCGAGCAGCACGTAGCAGCAGCTGGCGAACTGGCCCGGATCCAGGTCGATCAGCAGCTGGTTCGTGCCGGCCACCACCTGCTCCGGTGTGCTCCCGCTCAGCGCGAAGGCCCGTACGGCGCTGCGGAGTTGGCCCATGGTCGCGGCGGCCGGCACCCCGTGGCCCTGGACGTCACCGATCACCAGGGCCAGCAGACCCCCGCCGGTCTCGATGACGTCGTACCAGTCGCCGCCGACGTCCATCCCCGCCGTGCCGGGCAGGTAGCGGCCCACCGTGTCCACGTTCTCCCGCACCGGCAGCCGGTGCGGGAGCAGGGCGGACTGGAGGCCCCGGGCGAGGGCCGCCTCGGTGTCGTAGCGCCGCGCCCGCTCCAGGGCCTGCGCGATCAGCCCGGCCAGCGCGGTCAGGACCGTACGCTCCTCCGGGCTGAAGCCGCGCGGCTGCTCGAAGCCGAGGATGCACGAGCCGACCGGCCGGCCGGAGGCGATCAGAGGCAGGAAGGCACGGGCGCCCTCGGAGGCGTCCAGCGGGATGCCCGGATAGGCGGCGGCCAGGTGCTCCATCGACTCGAAGAACATCGGCCGGCCCGAGGTCAGGGTCTCCACGCCGGGCAGCCGCACGTCGAGCGCGACCCCGTCGAAGCGGTCCAGGAAGCCCTTCGGGAAGCCGGTCTCCCAGGCGAGGTGCAGGTGCCGCTCGTCGAGCAGGTAGATCGCCAGCTGCCGGCCGCCGAAGGCCGGCAGCAGTTCGTCGGTGACCACCGCCGACACCTGGCGGGCCGTGACGGCCTCGGTCAGCGCGATGGCCAGGGCCACCGGCCGGTACAGCGCGGAGGCCCGGTCGGCCGGTGAGCCCAGCCCGGCGCCCGGGCGGACCGCGGACGGCGGCGCGTAGCCCGGCTCCGGAGCCGCACTGATCGTCACCGTCACCCCGCCGGGGCCCGGGTGCAGGTCCACCGACAGCCACTCGCCGGGCGGGTGCCGGCCGCGCCGGGCCGCGAAGCGCACCGGCCCGCTGGACAGGAACACCCCGCGGAAGTGGTCCTCGTACGCCGGGTGTCCGAGCCAGGGCAGCGCTTCCCACAGCACCTGCCCGCGCAACTGCTCCGCGCTGCTGCCGAACATCTCCTCGGCGGCGGCGTTGACGAAGCCGATCCTGCCCTGCCGGTCCATGGACAGCACGGCCTGCGCCAGCCGGTCGACGGCCTCCCGGGCGCCCGCGGCGGACGCGTCCGCTCCGGCGGGCGCCGGCGGCGGGTCCGCGGCCAGCGGTGCACCCTCCCAGATCACCTCGGCGCCGGCCGCGGTCAGCTCCGCCAGGCCCCGCGCCAGCCGGTCCGCGGTCTCGCGCAGCCGCTTGCGGTCGGCGGCCCCCACCGGCAGCCCGGGCGTCGCCGGGCGCAGCACGAACAGCACCCCGAACCGCTCGCGGCCCGCGGTGACCGGCTCGTACAGCGAGCCGAAGGGGAACGGCAGCCCGGCCATCAGCTGGGGGAAGCGGGCCATGGCCGACTCCGCGTCGGGCAGGTACAGCGAGTGCCCGGAGCGGTAGACCTCGGCCACCGGGTACGGGCGGTTCACCTGCATCCGCCCCCAGGGCCGGAACAGGGGCACCGGGAGCCCCGCGACCGCGGCCAGCAGGAGCAGGCCCTCGGTGCCGGAGCGCAGGTACACCCCGCCCGCGTACCCGCCGACGGCCGCCACCGCATCGACGGCGGCCCGGGCGAGCACCTGGGCCGTGGCGTCGGGGACGGGGCCGTCGTTGTCCGGTCTCGCCGTCACACCGCCAGGATGCGCCCTCCGTGGCGTGGGGTGCATCCGGGGGCCGCGCCGGCGCTTCGGGCGTGCCGAAAGTCCCGCCTCATCGAGGCCTTTTGAGGGCGGTTCCAGGCGGTCCGGGCTGCTTAGGGTTACCTAAGAACCCCCGAAGAACTCGAAGAAGGGCGCGCACCCGTGCCGTCACTCAACGACAGCCGTCCCGGCACCACCGTACGGATCACCGCGATCGATCCCGGCCAGTGCGGCGGCAGCCGCAGACGGCTCCTGGAGTTCGGCTTCGTACCCGGCGCCGACGTCACCGTGATCGCACGGGGCGCCACCGGCGGTGTGCTCGTCGGGCTGGGGGAGGCCCGCGTGGCGCTGGACTCCCGGACGGCCGGGCGGCTGCGGTGCGCGCGATGAGCTGCCACGGGGCCGCGGCCGAGGCCGTGACCGCCTTGGCCGTCCGGGACCCCTTCGTCGCCCTCGTCGGGAACCCCAATGTCGGCAAGTCGACCCTCTTCAACGCCCTGACCGGAGCCCACCAGCGCGTCGGCAACTGGCCCGGCAAGACCGTCTCCGTCGCCCAGGGCACCTGGCGCGCCCCCGGGCGCCCGCCGCTGCGCGTCGCCGACCTGCCCGGCTCCTACAGCCTGCTGCCCGACTCCCCGGACGAGGCGCTGGTCCGCGACGTACTGACCGCCCCGGCCGGGGACCGTCCCGACCTGGTCGTCTTCGCGCTCGACGCCGCCAACCCGGCCCGCAACCTCTATCTGCTCTCGCAGGTCCTCGACACCCGTATCCCCGTCGTCGTCGCGCTCACCATGACCGATGTCGCCGCCCGGCGCGGCACGGCCCCCGACCCCGAGGCCCTGGCCCGCGAACTCGCGCTGCCCGTCGTACCGGTGGAGGCGCGTGCCGGCGCCGGGCTCGGTCTGCTCGCCGACACCGTGGCCGACGCCCTGCGGGGAGCCGCTCCCGGTCCGCGGCAGGCTCCCCGCTGGTCGGCCGGTTCCCCCTTCGATGCCGAACTGGAGGAGCTCGTACGGGAAGCAGCGCGGGCGCGGCACCCGTACCCGGCACGCTGGCTGGCCGTCGGCCTGCTCTGCGGCGAACGGCCGCCCGGGGTGCCGCAGGAGCTCGCCGAGTGCGCCCGGCAGAGCGCCGAACGCCTCGCGCACGCCGGGGAAGAGGACAGCGGGGGCGGGGAAGGCGCCGACGCCGAACTCCTCGTCGCCGAAGCCCGCTACGACTGGGCGCACGCCGCCATCGAGCGCGCCGCGCCCCGGCCCGCGCAGACCCGGCCCACCCTCACCGACCGCGTGGACCGGCTGCTGCTGTCCCGCTCCTTCGGCATCCCGTTCTTCCTCGCCGTGATGTGGGGCGTGTTCCAGGCCACCACCACCCTCGCCCAACCCCTCCAGGACGCCCTCGGCGACCTCGTCTCCGGCCCGGTCAGCGGCGGCGCCCACCGGCTGCTGGAGGCCGCGCACGCCCCCGGCTGGCTCACCGGGCTGCTGGTGGACGGCCTGATCAACGGGGTCGGCCAGCTGCTCACCTTCGTGCCGCTGATGGTCATCATGTTCGCGCTGCTGGCCCTGCTGGAGGACTCCGGCTACTTCTCCCGCGCCGCCTTCGTCGCCGACCGGCTCATGCGCACCCTGCGGCTGCCCGGCCGCGCCTTCCTCCCGCTCGTCGTCGGCTTCGGCTGCAACGTCCCCGCCCTCGCGAGCACCCGCATCCTCAGCCGCCGCCCGCACCGGCTGCTCGTCGGCCTGCTCATCCCGTACATGAGCTGCACCGCCCGCCTCGCCGTCTACGTGATGATCGCCGGCGTCTTCTTCGGCTCGCACTCCGGCACCGTCGTCTTCTTCCTCTACGTGGCCTCCGTGCTGCTGGTCGTCGGCATGGGGCTGCTGCTGCGACCCCTGCTCTTCCCCGGCATGCGCGAGGAGCCGCTGGTCCTGGAACTGCCGCCCTACCGGCTGCCCACCCTCCGCGTCACCGGCGCCCAGGTCCGGCAGCGGCTCGCCGCCTTCCTGCGGACCGCGGGCGGCATCATCGTGGCCACCGCCGCCGGGGTCTGGCTGCTCATGGCCATCCCGGCGGGCGCGGCCACGGGGGCCGGCGCGGCTCCGGACGCCGGCTTCGGGAAGGTCGGCGTCGAGCAGAGCGTCTTCGGCACCGTCACCGAGGCCGCCTCCCCCTTCCTGGCGCCGGCCGGCTTCGGCGACTGGCACGCCACCGCCGCGCTCGCCACCGGGCTCATCGCCAAGGAGGGCGTGATCTCCACCCTCGGCCAGACCTACGCGGCCGGGGAGGACGGGGGACCGGACCTGGCCGCCCGCCTGCACGCCACCTTCGAGGAGTCCTCCGGCGGGCACCCGCAGGCCGCCGCGCTCGCCTTCCTCGTCTTCGTCCTCGCCTACACCCCCTGCATGGCCACCGTCGCCGCGCAGCGCGCCGAGATCGGCACCCGGCTCACCCTCATCGGGCTCGGGCTCCAGCTCGCAGCCGCCTGGCTGCTGGCCACCGGGGTCTTCCAGATCGCGCGGCTGCTGTGGTGAGCGGGCCCGGGAGGCTGCGCCGGCTGCTGAGGGAGTTCGAGGAGGCCGCCCCGGGCGAGGGACTGCCGCAGATCGCCGCCCGCCTGGGCATCAGCCCGTCCGAGGCCGCCGACCTGGCCGGCTACTGGGTCCGCAAGGGCCGCCTGAAGCGGGAGGAGATCGGTGCTCCGGAATGCGACGGGTGCTTCTTCGCCGGCCGCGGCTGTGCCACCGCCTGCCCGGACGGGCCTTCCCGCCCGGCGCTGATCACGCTGAGCCCCGTACGGGAACGGCGGCGATAGGCCGACCGCTTCCCTCGTCCGGGGGACGCACGGGCGTACGGGCCGTCCCCCGACGCGCCGCGGGGCACCATACGCACGCGTCCCACCCCCCGGCAGGCCACCGGAAGGCAGAGCATGCGGTACCAGTACGACACCATCGGCGAGCGTTTCGCGGAGTCCAAGAGCACGGCCGCCTTCTCGGCGGCCGACACCCACACCCTCCTCGGCGCACTCGACGCGCTCGGCGGGGTCCGAGGGCTCGACACCCTCGACCTGGCCTGCGGGTACGGCTACAACACCCGGCTGCTGGCCCGCGGCGGCGCCCGCCGCACCGTCGGCGTCGACATCTCGGAGGAGATGATCAGACTCGCCCGGCAGCACGAGGCCGCCGAGGAGCGGCCGGGCAGTATCGAATACCTCGTCGCCGACGCCGCGGGCCTCCCCGACCTCGGTCCCTTCGACCTCGCCACCGCCGTCTACCTCTTCAACTACGCGCCCGACCGCGCCTCCCTGCACGCGATGTTCCGCTCCGCCCGCGCCAACCTGCGCCCCGGCGGGAAACTCCTCGCCATCGTCCCCAACGCGGGCGCGTTCCCGCGCGTGGACTGGTCCCCGTACGGGGTCCGCATCCTCGACCGCGTCACCGAAGGCGACGCGCCGCTGCTGAAGGCGCACTTCCTGACCGAGCCGCCGGTCCCCTTCGAGTTCCGCGAATGGGCCCACGCCGACATGGCCGAAGCGGCCGTCGACGCGGGCTTCGCCACCGTCGGCTGGCAGCCCAACCGCACCCCGCCCGCCGACGCCGTGCGCGACGAGGCGTACTGGACGGCGTACCGCGCCTGGCCGATCAGCTCGCTGATGACCTGCACGGCGTAGCGCGGTGCCCGTGGACCGGATCCCGGCGCCGGGGGATCACAGCTCCGCCGCCGCCCGGACCAGCTCGACGATCCGCTCGCGCGCCGCCCGCCCCTCCGGCACCGGCAGCAGGGGATAGGCGTGCGGCAGCCCGGCCTCCTCGTGGAACTCCACCTCGGTCCCCTCCGCCCGCGCCCGGCGCAGCAGCTCCCTGCTGTCCGTGCTCAGCACGTCCCGCGTCCCGGTGAACACCGTCAGCGGCGCCAGCCCGCCGAAGGACCCGTGCAGCGGGCTCACCCGCGGATCGTCGGCGGCCAGGGTCCCGGCGTACAGCCGCCCCGCCTCCCGCAGGCCCGGGCGGGCCAGCAGCGGATCGGCAGCCTCGATGCCGGCCTGGTCCGGATGGCTCATGGTCACGTCCAGCCAGGGCGAGATCAGCACGATCCGGGAGGGCTGCGCCCCCGTCCGGTCGCGCAGCCGCTGCGCCGCGGCCAGCGCCAGCCCGGCTCCGGCCGAGTCGCCTATGAGGACCGTCCCGCCCGCGCCGCCGCCCTCGATCAGACCGCTGAGGAGGTCGGCGGCGACCGGGACCGTCCGGTCGGCCGTACCGCGCGGGGCGAGGATGTACGCGGGGACGACCACGCGCGCGCCCGCCTGTGTGACCAAGGTCCGGATCATCGCCCAGTGCGGGCGGACCAGTTCGCCGATGTAGCCGCCGCCGTGCACGTACAGCACCTGACACGTCGGCTCGCTGCCGAGCGGGGACACGTCGTACACGGGCCAGGCTCCGACGAACGTCCGCGCGATCTCCGCGACCCGGCCCAGCGAGCGCGGCGGCAGGTGCGAAGCGGGCCGGCGCGCGGACTGCGCCACCCGCGTCCGCACCGCCTCGGCGCTCCCGAACCGTCTTCGCCGCCCCGCCGCGATCAGCGCCGCCGACAGCGCCCTGCTGCGCAGACTCGGCACGCCCCTCACCTCCCCATTCCCCCCGGACCTCCCCGGTCCGGTTCCCGGCCCCGTCACGTGAGGAGCATAGGCGTGAAGCTGCGCTGTCGACCCGCTTAAGAAAGTCTCGATGGACTGATCACCACGCCGCTCGGCAGATTGGTGCACGTCACCGACGCCGTCCGGGCCCGCACGCCCGCGGCGCCCCCTTCCGCAGCCTGGAGCCACCCCCATGAAGGCACTCGTCAAGCACAAGGCAGAGCCCGGGCTGTGGCTCATGGACGTCCCCGAGCCCGAGCACGGCCCCGGCGACGTGCTGATCAAGGTGCTGCGCACCGGCATCTGCGGAACCGACCTGCACATCCGCGCCTGGGACGGCTGGGCGCAGGGCGCGGTCAAGACCCCGCTCGTCCTCGGCCACGAGTTCGTCGGCGAGGTCGCGGCGGTCGGCGCGGACGTGCAGGACATCGAGGTTGGCGCGCTGGTCAGCGGCGAGGGCCACCTGGTGTGCGGCAAGTGCCGCAACTGCCTGGCCGGTCGCCGCCACCTGTGCCGCAGCACGATCGGACTGGGAGTCGGCCGCGACGGCGCCTTCGCCGAGTACGTCGTCCTGCCCGCGCAGAACGTGTGGGTGCACCGGACCGCCGTGGACCTGGACGTGGCGGCGATCTTCGACCCGTTCGGCAACGCCGTGCACACGGCGCTGTCCTTCCCGCTCGTCGGCGAGGACGTGCTCATCACCGGCGCCGGCCCGATCGGGATCATGGCGGCGGCCGTGGCCCGGCACGCCGGCGCGCGCAACGTGGTCATCACCGACGTCAGCCCCGAGCGTCTCGAGATCGCCCGGAAGGCGGGCGCCACGCTCGCGGTCAACGTCGCGAAGACCTCCATCGCCGACGCGCAGGCGCAGCTCGGCCTGCGCGAGGGCTTCGACATCGGCCTGGAGATGTCCGGCCGCGCCGAGGCGATGCGCGACATGATCGACAACATGACGCACGGCGGCCGGATCGCCATGCTGGGCCTGCCCGCGCAGGAGTTCCCGGTGGACTGGGCCAAGGTCGTCACCTCGATGATCACCATCAAGGGCATCTACGGCCGCGAGATGTTCGAGACCTGGTACGCGATGACCGTCCTGCTGGAGGGCGGCCTCGACCTGTCCCCGGTCATCACCGGCCGCTACTCGCACCGCGACTTCCAGGCCGCCTTCGACGAGGCGTCCACCGCCCGCAGCGGCAAGATCATCCTGGACTGGACGGCGTAACCGCCCGTCCGCTCCCCCCGCAGACCATCTCCCTCCGGCCGGGCCCCGCACACCCTCCCCCCTCCGCGGGGTCCGGCCCCCTCCCGTCCGCCTCCGGGCCGCCGGACGGCACACCGCACAAGGAGAGCCCCACCATGTTCGAGTCCGTACGCGAGGACCTGCGCAGCACCCTCGACGAGATCCGCGCCGCCGGCCTGCACAAGCCCGAGCGCGTCATCGGCACCCCGCAGAGCGCGGCCGTCGCCGTCACCGCGGGCGGAGCCCCCGGTGAGGTCCTCAACTTCTGCGCCAACAACTACCTGGGGCTGGCCGACCACCCCGAGGTCGTCGCCGCCGCGAAGGACGCCCTCGACCGCTGGGGCTACGGCATGGCCTCCGTCCGCTTCATCTGCGGTACGCAGGAGGTCCACAAGGAGCTGGAGGCGCGGCTGTCGGCGTTCCTCGGCCAGGAGGACACGATCCTCTACTCCTCCTGCTTCGACGCCAACGGCGGTGTCTTCGAAACCCTCCTCGGCGCCGAGGACGCGGTCATCTCCGACGCCCTCAACCACGCCTCGATCATCGACGGCATCCGCCTGTCGAAGGCCCGCCGCTTCCGCTACGCCAACCGCGACATGGCGGAGCTGGAGACCCGGCTCAAGGAGGCCACCGAGGGCGGCGCCCGCCGCAAGCTGATCGTCACCGACGGCGTCTTCTCCATGGACGGCTACGTCGCCCCGCTCCAGGAGATCTGCGACCTCGCCGACCGCTACGACGCCATGGTCATGGTCGACGACTCGCACGCCGTCGGCTTCGTCGGCCCCGGCGGCCGCGGCACCCCCGAGCTGCACGGGGTCATGGACCGCGTCGACATCATCACCGGCACCCTCGGCAAGGCCCTCGGCGGAGCCTCCGGCGGCTACGTCGCCGCGCGCGCCGAGATCGTCGAGCTGCTGCGCCAGCGCTCGCGCCCGTACCTCTTCTCCAACTCCCTCGCCCCGGTCATCGCGGCCGCTTCGCTGAAGGTCCTCGACCTGCTCGAATCGGCGGACGACCTGCGGGAGCGGCTCGCCGCCAACACCGCCCTCTTCCGTACGAAGATGACCGAGGCCGGCTTCGAGATCCTCCCCGGCGACCACGCCATCGCCCCCGTGATGATCGGCGACGCGGCGGAGGCGGCCCGCATGGCCGAGCTGCTCCTGGAGCGCGGGGTCTACGTGATCGGCTTCTCCTACCCGGTGGTCCCGATGGGCGCGGCGCGCATCCGCGTGCAGCTCTCCGCGGCCCACTCCACGGCCGACGTGGAGCGCGCGGTGGCGGCCTTCGCCGACGCCCGGGCGGCGCTGGGCACGTCCGCAGGCTGAGACAATGAAGGGGTGATCGACCCCCGCCGGCTGCGCATCCTGCGGGCCGTGGCGGACCACCGTACGGTGACCGCCGCGGCCGCAGCCCTGTACCTCACCCCCTCCGCCGTCTCCCAGCAGCTCGCGGCGCTGGAACAGGAGACGGGCCATGCCCTGCTCACCCGCAGCGGGCGGGGCGTGCGGCTCACGGCGGCCGGCGAGATCCTGCTCGGCCACGCCCACGAGGTGCTGGCGCAGCTGGAGCGGGCGGAGGCGGAACTCGCGGCCTACGCGGGGGGCTCGGCCGGCGAGGTCACGGTGGCCGCCTTCGCGACCGGGATCGCGGAGGTGCTGGCCCCGGCCATCGCGCGGCTCGCGCTCGAACACCCCGGGATCACACTGCGGGTCCGGGACGCGGAGGGCGACCAGAGCCTGCCGCTGCTGTTGGACGGCGAGGCGGACGTGGCTCTGGCGGTCGAGTACCGGGGCGGCCCGGGGGCCGACGACGCCCGGCTGTCGGTCCTCCCGCTGTACGCGGAGCCCTTCGACGCGGTGCTGCCCTCGGGGCACCCGCTTGCCGACCTGCCCGCGGTGTCGCTGGCGGACCTGTCCGACGCGGACTGGGTGGGCCAGTACCCCGGCAACCCGTGCCACGACGTCACGCTGCTCGCGTGTGAACTGGCGGGGTTCCAGCCCCGGTTCGTGCACTCCTCGGACGACTTCCGGGCGGTGACGGCGCTGGTCGGCGCGGGCGCCGGGGTGGCCCTCGTACCGCGCTCGGCACTGCGGGGCATGGACCTCAAGGAGGTCCAGGTCCGCCCGGTCGCCGGCCCGGCCGCCACCCGGCGGGTCTTCGCGGCCACGCGCCGCGGCGGTGAGGCGCATCCGCTGATCGCACCCGTGCTGGCGGCGCTGGTACGGGAGTCGGAGCGGCTGCCGGCGCATTGACGGGGGCGGTCCGAGCCAGGCGCGGCCCCAGCCGCTACACCCGCAACACTTCGACCCCCGCCCCCTCGAACTCCCGCGTGACCGAGTCCGTCAGGCCCGTGTCCGTCACCAGGACGTCCACCGACGAGGTCGCGCAGATGCGGGCGAAGGCGCGTACGCCCAGCTTGCTGGAGTCGGCCGCGATGACCACCCGGCGGGCCCGTTCGCACAGCAGGCGGTTCACCGAGGCCTCGTCCTCGTGGCGGGTCGCCGCGCCGTCCGCCGGGTCGAAGCCGTCCACGCCGACCACCGCCGTGTCCACCGCGAGCTGGCCGAGCACCTGTTCCGCCAGCGGGCCCGTGAGCTCGTACGACTGGGGGCGGGCCACCCCGCCCGTCAGCACGATCTTGAACTGGGGGCGGATCACCAGTTCGCCCGCGATGTTGAGGGCGTTGGTGACCACCGTCAGGGCCGGGGAGCCCGAGGCCAGGTCCGGGCGGCCGGCCAGGGCGCGGGCCACCTCGGTGGTCGTGGTGCCGCCCGTCAGGCCGATCACCTCGCCCGGGGTGATCAGGCCCGCCACCGCCTCGCTGATGCGGGCCTTCTCGGCGGCGCGGCGCGAGGTGCGGTAGCGCAGGGGGAGTTCGTACGAGACCCCGTGGAGCACCGCCCCGCCGCGCGTGCGGACCAGCAGCTGCTGCTCGGCGAGCTGGTCGAGGTCCCGCCGGATGGTCGCGGCGGACACGCCGAGGGCCTCCGCGGCCGGCTCCACCTCCAGCTCGCCCCGCTCCACCAGCAGATCCAGCAGCGTCTGCCACCGCTCCTTGCGGGTCATGGCCGCCCCCTTTCCGCTCACCTTCGGCCTACCCGCAGACATTAACTCAGGCGCTCCGGCCCGGAATGCTTGAAGTTGCGCGAAAGGAGGGATTATCTTGCAGGAAAACGCATGCAAACGCATTCAGACCCGCCGAGGGAGCCTGTATGAGCCACGTCGCGTACGAATTGGGCACGCAGCCCGCATGCTGGGAGCGGGCCGCCGAACTGGCCCCGGCCCGGCGGGCGGTGCTGCCGCAGGCGGGGGAGCGTACCGCGATCGTGGGGTGCGGGACCTCGTACTACATGGCCCAGGCGGCCGCCGTGTTGCGGGAGGAGGCGGGCCAGGGCGAGACCGACGCCTTCCCCGCATCGGAGTTCCCGCGCCACCGCCGCTACGACCGGGTCGTCGCGCTGACCCGGTCCGGGACCACCACCGAGGTGCTGGACCTGCTGGGCGCGCTGCGCGACGCGGGCGTGCCCACGACCGCGGTCATCGGGGATCCGGCGACCCCGGTGATGACCCTCGCCGACGAGGTCGTCGTCCTGGACTTCGCCGACGAGCAGTCCGTCGTCCAGACCCGCTTCGCGACCACCGCCCTCACCCTCCTGCGCGCCCACGCGGGCCTGCACACCGCGGCCGTCGTCGCCGACGCCCGCACCGCGCTCACCGAGCCGCTGCCCGCCGAGCTGGAGGGACGCGGGCAGTTCACGTTCCTCGGCCGCGGCTGGAGCGTCGGCCTCGCCAACGAAGCCGCGCTGAAGATGCGCGAGGCCTCCCTGTCCTGGGCGGAGTCCTATCCGGCGATGGAGTACCGGCACGGGCCCATCAGCGTCTCCGGGCCCGGCACCGTCACCTGGTCGCTCGACGCGGCGCCCGACGGGCTCGCCGAACAGGTGCGGGCCACCGGTGCCCAGTGGGTGGCCGGGCGGCTCGACCCGCTCGCGGAACTGGTCCGGGTGCACCGCCTTGCGCTCGCCGTCGCCGCCCACCAGGGGCTGGATCCGGACGCGCCCCGCCACCTCACCCGCTCGGTGATCCTCACCACCGGCGAGGAGGCGGTCCGATGAGCCTCGTCCCCGCCGGCGGCCTCGTCCGGGAGGCGGCCGCAGCGGGCCGCGCCGTCGCCGCCTTCAACATCATCACGCTGGAGCACGCCGAAGCGGTCGTCGCCGGAGCGGAGGAGGTGGGGCTGCCGGTCATCCTCCAGCTCAGCGAGAACGCCGTGAAGTTCCGCGGCGGACGGCTGCTGCCGATCTCCCGGGCGGCCGCCGCCTGCGCCGAGGCCGCGGGAGTCCCGGTCGGCCTGCACCTCGACCATGTCAAGAGCTCCGAGCTGCTCCGCCAGGCCGGCGACGCGGGCTACGGCTCGGTGATGTACGACGCCGCGCACCTCCCGTACGCCGAGAACCTGGAGGCGACGCGCTCGGCCGCGGACTGGGCGCACGCCAACGGGCTGTGGATCGAGGCCGAGTTGGGCGAGGTCGGCGGGAAGAACGGCGCCGCCCCGCTGGACCCGCACGCGCCCGGCGCCCGTACCGACCCCGACGAGGCGCGGAGGTTCGTCGCCGACTCCGGGGTGGACGCGCTGGCCGTGGCGATCGGCAGCAGCCACGCGATGACCAGCCGGACGGCCGCCCTCGACCACGCGCTGCTGGCCAGGCTGGCCAAGGCGGTGGAGGTCCCGCTCGTCCTGCACGGCTCGTCCGGGCTGCCGGACGCCGAGCTGGCGGCCGCCGTTGCGGGCGGCATCCGCAAGGTGAACATCGGGACCGCGCTGAACGTGGCGATGACCGGGGCGATCCGCGATCACCTCACAGGGGCGGACCCCCGCCCCTACCTGACGGCCGCCCGCACGGCGATGACCACGACGGCCGCGGCCATGATCACCGCCCTGACCTGACGCCCCCTGATGCTCCGCCCCGCCCCCGCGCCTCAATCGCCGGCGGGGCTGGACATGGCGGGCCTGGCTGGGCGGGTGCAGCTGAAAGATCGGGGCTCTGCCCCGCACCCCGCGCCTCAATCGCCGGCGAGGCTGAGATTGCCCTGCGGGCAATCCAGCCCAGCACAGCTGCCCGGGCTGAGCCCCCCGTAACCCGTACGTACCCACTCAGGCGCGCCACCCCCAGCCCCGCCGGCGTTTGAGGCGCGGGGTACGGGGCGGAGCCCCGATCGTTGAGCCGCACAGGTCCTTTCAGGCGCGCCACATTCCAGCCCCGCCGGCGTTTGAGGCGCGGGGTGTGGGGCGGAGCCCCGGGGGTGCGGGGTGAAATCCCACTGAGCGGGAGCGCAGCGGCACCGGCATTGAAGGCGCGCCCCCCTCCGTGTTCCGTCGTACGGCAACCGTGCCGAGCCGCGACGGAAGGACACCGCCCATGCCCCAGCCGTACCTCCCCACCTCCTACGGGGTGTTCCTCGCCCCCTACCACCGGCCCGACCGCGACCCCGCCCTCCAGATCCGCCGCGACCTCGACCTCGTCGCGGCCCTGGACCGGCTCGGGTACGACGAGGTGTGGGTGGGGGAGCACCACTCGGCCGGCTACGAGATCATCGCCTCGCCCGAGTTGTTCCTCGCGGCGGCCGCCGAGCGGACCGGCCGGATCAGGCTGGGGACGGGGGTCAACTCCCTCCCGTACCACCAGCCGTTCGTCCTCGCCGACCGGATCTGCCAGCTCGACCAGCAGTCCCGCGGCCGCGCCATGCTCGGGGTCGGGCCCGGCCAACTGCCCTCCGACGCCTTCATGATGGGTGTCGACCCGCTGCGATCGCGCGAGATGATGGCCGACTCGCTCGACGCCATCACCCGGCTGCTCCGCGGCGAGACGGTGACCGCCGCCACCGACTGGTTCGCCCTGGAGGAGGCCAGGCTCCAGCTCGGGCCCTACCGCGGGCGGGAGTTGGAGGTGGCCGTGGCCTCGGCGGTCTCGCCCACCGGAGCAATCCTGGCCGGCCGGCACGGGGTCGGGATGCTCTCGCTGGCCGCCGCCGACCCGGCCGGCTACGCCGCCCTCGGCGCCAACTGGGCCGCGCACGAACGGGCCTGCGCCGAGGCCGGCCGGCAGCCCGACCGCTCCGCCTGGCGGCTGGTCACCCCCGTGCACCTCGCCGAGACCCGCGAACAGGCCCTGCGCGAGGCCGAATTCGGCACCCCCGACCTCGTGGCCTACATCGAGGCACTCGGCGGGACCCGGCCGGAAGGCTGCGCCACGCCCGCCGATGCCGTGGACCGCTGGGTCACGGAGGGACTGCCCACCTTCGGCCGGGCCGTCATCGGAACCGCCGAGGACGCGATCGAGCGGATCGGCCGACTCGCCGAGAAGACCGGCGGCTTCGGCACCTTCCTGATCCTCCAGCTCGACCTCGCCGAGCCCGCCGCCGCCCTGCGCAGCCTGGAGCTCTTCGCCGAACGCGTCGTCCCGGCCCTCGCCGGCACCGCCGACGCCCGCCGGGCCGGCCTCGCCTGGGCGGCCCGCAACAGCGAACGGTTCGTCGGGGCCATGCGCCGCTCCACCCTGGAGGCCATCGCACGCAAGGGGGAGGTCCGTTGAGGGCCGCGGTGCTGGAGGGCGGCCGCTTCCGCGTACGCGAGTACGCGGATCCCGTGCCCGGGCCGGGGCAGGCCCTGGTGGAGACGGTGGCCTGCGGCATCTGCGGCTCCGACCTCAGCGCGGTCGCACACACCGAGGACTTCCTCCGGGCGTCCAGGGACAGCGGCACGACCGGCTTCCAATTCGACCCGGACCGGCCCCTGGTCATGGGCCACGAGTTCTCCGGCCGGGTGCTCGCCTACGGGCCCGGCGCGAGCGGGCCCGAGCCGGGGACCGGGGTGGTCGGCCTGCCCTGGGCGCTCGACGCCGGGGGAGTGGTCCGTACGGTCGGCTACAGCAACGCGTTCCCCGGCGGATTCGGCGAGCGGATCGTCGTACAGGCGCAGGCGCTGCTGCCCGTGCCGGCCTCCCTCGACCTCGCACTGGCCTCCCTCACCGAACCGCTGGCCGTCGGCTTCGGCAACATCGCCCGCAGCTCCGCCGCCGAGGGCACCCCCGCCGCGGTGATCGGCTGCGGCCCGGTGGGGCTGGGCGCCGTCGCGGCGCTCCTGGAGCGCGGCGCCGGGCCGGTGGTCGCCTCCGACCCCTCGGCGCTGCGCCGTGCGGCGGCGGCCCGGCTGGGCGCGCACGCCGTGGTGGACCCGGCCGCGGGCGACGACCCGCTGGCCCGCTGCGCGGAGCTGGCCGGGACCGGAGCGCGTCCCACCGTCGTGGTCAACTGCGTGGGCGTGCCCGGCCTGTTGAACCGGCTCCTGCACACCGTCCCGCGCGGCGCCGAAATCCTCCAGATCGGCGGGGTGATGGCCGAGGACGTGATCCGCCCGCTCGTCGGCATCTACAAGGACGTCACCCTCCGGATGTGCCTGACCTATCCGCCGCAGGAGTTCGGCGCCACCCTCGCCCGGCTCGCCGACGGCCGCGTCGACCCGGCGGCACTGGTCACGGGCGAGGCGGGGTTCGGCGGCCTGGACGCGGCCTTCGCCTCACTGCGCCGCCCCGAGGAGCACATCAAGGTCCTGATCAGGCCGGGCCTGGAAGGTGAACAGCTGAGCTACTCGTAGGTACGCATTTGCTAGGTAAAAATGAGATTCCCTCCTTACTTGCAGGCTTATCTGACTGCTACATTCCGCAAGTGCCATCCGCGTGTCACACGAGCGGGGCGGACCACGACCTGGTCCGTCCCGCTCCGGGCGCGCGGTTTCGTACGTCCGCACGGCCCATCCGTCCGCCGATCGAGCGAACAGCCCGCTGCGGTACCGGCCCGCGCCGCATCGGCGCCGTGCCTGCCACCTTGACCCTCGTGCGCGTGGCTTCGCCTGCCCGAGCTCCACCTCCGAAAAGGAGAACAATGATGAGGAAGTTCCTGCTGCGACGCCCCGTCGCAGGCAAGGCGCTGGTCGTGGGCGCCCTGCTCGCCATGGCCGCGCCGGGCATCGCCTACGCCAACACCGTCGCCGTGACGGTGAAGACCCCCGGCGCCACCTCCGGACCCGGCAGCGCCTTCTCCGAGATCTCGACCAACGCCCACTGCAGCAGCGGTCTCATCTCCGGCGGCGGCATCAACCAGGCCATCGGCACGGGCACTTCGTCGAACGGCAACAAGATCAACGGCACCTCGCCGAGCCCCGACGGCAGCACCGAGTACACCGGCTCCACCGGCGTCGTCGGCACCGACGTCACGTACTGGCTCGGCATCGGCGGGAGCGGCGGCGCGGTCAACGCCTCCTTCTCCAGCACCCCGTACGCGATGTGCTTCAGCAGCAACCTGATCAACCACACCCAGGTGGTGATGAACAAGGTCGCCGGCCCCACCACCGCCTCGACGGTGGGTCTCGTCACCGCGACCTGCCCGTCGGGCACCCGGCTGCTCGGCGGCGGGGCCCGCATCACCCCGGCCTCCGTCGGCAGCCTCAAGCCGATCGCCAGCTTCCCCACCTTCAACGACTCCGCGCACAGCTACGGCCAGAAGGCCGCGGCCGATGGTGAGACCAACCCCGACTCCTGGAGCGCCGTGGGCTGGAACGGCGGCGGCGGCGACAGCGGCAACACCACGTACGCCTACGCCATCTGCAGCGGCAACAACATCAACATCAGCGGTACGACCGTCAAGGTCCGCTTCAGCGAGGTGAGCGGCCCGACCGCGGGGACCGCCGGTCTGACCACCACCGTCGGCTGTGGCCAGAACGACGGCAAGCTGGTCAGCGGCGGCGCCGCGATCAGCGGGGGCTCCGTCACGACCACGAACTTCACCGGGCCGGGCTCCCCGGGCGACCACCTCAACGGCAGCTACCCCAGCGACTCCGGGGGCAGCCCGGTCACGGACGGGACCACCACGGCCTCGTACTGGTCGGCCTTCACCCACACCGGCGCGCCCTCCTCGCCGAACACCTACTCCGACGTCTGGGCGCTGTGCGCCAACGACGGCGTCTGAGCCACCCGTAGCACGGTTGCCGCAGCCCCGGCCACGGTCGTGGCCGGCTGCGGCCCCGCACGCCTCGTCTCACAAGTACCGTCGTTTGGAACCCCCTTGAGCATGTACCGATCGAAGATCCTGAAGGCGGCCGGTGCGGCCGGCCTCGTGGCCGCCGCGATGGCGCCCCTCCCCGCGACGGCCGATGCGGCGACCCCGGCCGCCGTCGCTCCCTGCGGCACGGGCGGCGTCTTCACCGCTTCGACGCCCACCTGCACCTATGTCGCTGTCGGTACGGACACCTTCACCGTCCCGGCGGGGGTGACCGAGGTGACGGTCGACCTCTTCGGCGCCGAGGGCGGCAGCGCGGCCGGCTTCGTCGCCCCCGCTCCCCCGAACGCGGGCGCGCCCGGCGGTCTGGGCGGCGAGACCCGCGCGAACCTGGCCGTCACGCCGGGCCAGGACCTCCAGATCACCGTCGGCGGAGTCGGCAGCTCCGGCACCTCCCGGCACGGCGAGTACGCCCGGCCCGGCGGCACCGGCCACGGCTCCGGCGGTGGCGGAGCCCACGGCGGCGGCGGTTCCGGCGGCGGCGCCACCGACCTGCGTACGGGCGCCTTCGGCGGGGCCGACCGGGTCCTGGTGGCCGGCGGCGGCGGTGGCGCGGGCAACGGCGGGCCGCTGCTGCGCGGCGGCAACGGCGGCGGGCTCGAAGCCGAACCCGGCGGCCAGGGCGGCGGACCGGAGGGCTCCGGCCTCGCGGGTGGCGGCGGAACCCAGTCCGCCCACGGGGCGGGCGGCCCCCGCAACAACTCCGTCGGCGCTCCGGGAGCCCCGGGCAGCGACATCGACTCGTGGGGCAGCAAGCCCAACCCCGGGAGCGGTGGCTCCGGCGGCAACGGCGGCATGGGCGGCAACGGTGGGGGTGGCGGTGGCGGCGGCTGGTTCGCCGGTGGCGGCGGCTCCGGCGGCGGCAGGCCCGGCAACATCTACGGGGCGGGCGGCGGCGGGGGCAGCAGCTTCGCGGCGCCGACGGCCACCGGCGTCACCCTCGCCCAGGGCGTCAACCACGGCAACGGCAAGGCGGTCGTCTCCTTCCGCTACGGGGCCTCGGTCACCGTGGCCGCGGACACGGCCACCCCGCTCTTCGGGCGGCCCGTCACCCTCACCGCGACCGTCGCCCCGGCCAACCCGGACGCCGGCGTCCCCGGCGGGCAGGTGACGTTCTTCGACGGGCCGACCCCGATCGGCACCGCCCAGCTCCAGGACGGCCGGGCGAGCATCCGTACCGGCACGCTCCAGCCCACCGCCCACCCGATCACCGCGCGCTACAGCGGTGACCCGGCCTTCACGGCGGCCGGGACGGCGGCGCCCACCGACCTCACCGTCGGGTTCAGCAGCCCCTGCATCACGACGGCGCACACCGGTCCCCTGACCGTCGCCTCCGACGAGGCGCTCTGCATCGGGGCTGGCGGCAGCCAGAGCGGCCCGGTCACCGTGCGGCCCGGCGGCGCGCTCGCCGTCTCCGACGCCACGGTCACCGGCCCGCTGTCGGCCAGTGGTGCCGGCGCCCTCACCATCTGCCGGTCCGACCTCACCGGCCCGGTCACCGTGGAGAAGGGCACCGGCCAGGTGCTCATCGGCTCCGGCCGCGAGGCGGAGGCCTGCGGCGGCAACACCTTCCGCGGCCCGGTGGCCGTCGACTCCAACGCCGGCGGCACCGAGCTGTCGGCCAACACGGTGACCGGCCCGCTGCGCTGCAACGGCAACGAGCCGGTCTTCCTCCAGACGGGCAACACCGTGACCGGCCCCCGGTCCGGACAGTGCCGCCAGGCCGGATAGCGGACTCACGTCCACCGAAGGGGCGGGCGGCGCCCGCCCCTTCGCGCCCGGGTCCCGGCCCTTCCGGATTCTTGCAACAGGTTCTACTCTGACCGCCGCCACACAGCGACCGGCTGGACCGCGAGACTCCCGGAGGGGCCGTGCACCTCGAATACACGCCTGAGCAGCAGCAGTTGCGCACCGAACTGCGCGCCTACTTCGCCGAGCTCGTCCCCGAGGACGTCTACGCCCGCTACGAGGACCCGGCCGCCCAGAAGCGCTTCTACCGGGAGACGATCCGACGCCTCGGCGCCGACGGCTGGCTCGGGGTCGGCTGGCCCGAGGAGTACGGCGGCCGCGGCATGTCCCCGATGGACCAGTTCATCTTCTTCGACGAAGCCGCGCAGGCCGTCGTACCGCTGCCCCTGATGGCGCTCAACACCGTGGGGCCGACCATCATGCAGTTCGGCACCGACGAGCAGAAGTCGTACTTCCTGCCCAGGATCCTCGCGGGCGAGATCGACTTCGCCATCGGCTACAGCGAGCCCGACGCCGGCACCGACCTCGCCGCCCTCAAGTGCAAGGCCGTCCGCGAGGGCGACGAGGAGACCGGCACCTACGTCGTCAACGGACAGAAGATCTGGACCACCAACGGCGACACCGCCGACTGGGTCTGGCTCGCCGTCCGCACCGACCCGGAAGCCCCCGCCCACAAGGGCATCACCATGCTCCTCGTGCCGACCTCCGACCCCGGCTACTCCTGCACCCTCATCAACACCCTCGCCTCCCACGACACCACCGCCAGCTACTACGAGAACATCCGCGTCCCCGCGAGCCGCCGCGTCGGCCAGGAGAACAAGGGCTGGCGCCTGATCACCAACCAGCTCAACCACGAGCGCGTCACCCTCGCCGCCCACGGCACCATGGCCATCCGGGCCCTGCACGACGTCCAGCGCTGGGCCGCCGAGACCAAACTCGCCGACGGCCGCCGCGTCATCGACCTCTCCTGGGTCCGTGGCCGCCTCGCCCGCACCCACGCCCGGCTCGACGCCATGAAGCTGCTCAACTGGCAGATGGTGAACGCCGTCCAGGCCGGCACGCTCACCCCCCAGGACGCCTCCGCCGTCAAGGTCTACGGCTCCGAGGCGCGCAGGGACGCGTACGCCTGGCTGATGGAGATCGTCGGCGCGGCCGGCCCCCTGAAGGACGGCTCGGCCGGCGCCGTCCTGCACGGCGAGCTCGAGCGCGGCTACCGCAGCGCGGTCATCTTCACCTTCGGCGGCGGCAACAACGAGATCCAGCGCGAGATCATCTCCTGGATCGGCCTCGGCATGCCCCGCGTCCGCCGCTGATGGCGGAACTACGGGAGACGTGTCGCAGTGCGGACGAGGTCGGCGACGGCCCTGGACCGACTGTGCGGTGGCCAGGCGATCACGGTGGTGACTTTCGGCGCGTCCGGCACGGGCACGGCGGCGAGGTCATCGGGCAGTTGGGCCCGGCACGACTCCGGTGAGACCGCGCAAGCCCGGCCGAGCGCGACGAGCTGCAACAACTGCGCGTGGTCACGGACCCGCGGGCCGGGGCCGGGCGGGTAGGTGCCGTCCGGGCCGGGCCAACGGGGCAGAGGAAGGCCCGGCAGGTCGGTGATGTCGGCCATGTGCACACGGGCCCGGGCGGTGAGCGGATGCCCGGCCGGCAGCACCACGACCTGGCCCTCCGTGCTGAGCTCTTCGGTGTCGAACCCGGCCGTCGAGTCGAACGGCCGGTGCAGCAGCGCCACGTCGGCCCGGCCCTCGCGCAGGAGTCGCTCCTGCTCGGCCGGCCCGCACAGGATGACGTCGACAGGGACCGCACCGGGTTCGGCCGCGTACGCGTCGAGCAGTCTCGCCAGCAGTTCGCGGGACGCGCTGGCCTTCGTGACCAGGACCAGACCGGGACGCCCGGTCGCGGAAAGGGCAGCGCGGCGGGTCCGCCGCTCGGCGGCGTCGACCGCGTCGAGCGCCGCCCGGCCCTCGGCCAGCAGCACCGAACCGGCCTCGGTCAGCGTGACGGTGCGGCTGGTCCGGTCCAGCAGCGTTACCCCCAGCCGGCGTTCGAGCTGCTGGATCGCCCGTGACAGGGGCGGCTGCGCGATCCCGAGCCGCTGCGCGGCGCGCCCGAAGTGCAGCTCTTCAGCGACCGCGACGAAGTAGCGCAGTTCCCGGGTCTCCATCCGGCCACGCTACCCCGGACCCCGGACCAATACCCGGACGGTATGGCTGCCCACCCGATCGGTCTTGGCCTCCCGCCCGAGTCCGAGGGCAGCATGGTCCCCATGAGCGAACGAACGATTGCGCTGGTCACCGGCGCGAACAAGGGAATCGGCTACGAGATCGCCGCGGGCCTGGGCGCCCGTGGCTGGAGCATCGGCGTCGGCGCCCGCGACGAACAGCGCCGTGAGGCCGCAGTGGAGCGACTGCGAGCGGCCGGCGTCGACGCGTTCGGCGTACCGCTGGACGTGACCGACGACGCGAGCGCGACCGCCGCCGCACGACTGATCGAGGAACGGGCCGGGCGCCTCGACGTGCTCGTCAACAACGCCGCCATCACCGGTGGCATGCCGCAGGAGCCCACCGGGGTCGATCCCGCCACCATCCGGACGGTCGTGGAGACCAACGTGATCGGCGTCATCCGCGTCACCAACGCGATGATGCCGCTGCTGCGCCGCTCCCCCTCACCGCGGATCGTGAACATGTCCAGCAGCGTCGGCTCCCTCACCCGGCAGTCGGGAACCGCTGCTGAACAGACGACGGGTCCGGTGGCCGTGGCGTATGCGCCGTCGAAGTCGTTCCTGAACGCCGTCACCCTCCAGTACGCACGAGAGCTGAGCGGCACGAACATCCTGATCAACGCCGGCTGCCCGGGCTACGTCGCCACCGACCTCAACGGCTTCCGCGGTGTGCGCACCCCGGAGCAGGGCGCGGCGATCGCCATCACACTCGCGACCCTGCCCGACGACGGCCCGACCGGCCGCTTCTTCGACGACGCCGGCGTAGTGCCCTGGTGATGTGCACAGAGGCCATCACCCACCGGGTGAAGAGCGGACACCTCCTACCCGCCGATGTCGCGGCTGCGGAAGTCCTCCAGGGTCTCGCGCCGGACCAGCAGCCGCGCCCCGCCCCCGTGGACCGCGACCACCGGCGGGCGGCCCACGAGGTTGTAACCGGAGGCCATGGACAGCTGGTACGCGCCCGCCACCGGTACGGCCAGTAGGTCGCCGGGGCGGACATCACCCGGAAGGAGGACGTCCGAGGCCAGGACGTCCCCCGCCTCGCAGTGGCGTCCCACCACCGTGGCCGTACGGGGCTCCGCCGTCGAGCCGCGGCCGACGAGCCGGGGCGCGTAGCGGACCCCGTACAGGGCGGGCCGGGGATTGTCGCTCATGCCCCCGTCCACGGCCACGAACACCCGCCCCCCGACGGCGTGCTTGACGGACAGCACCCGGTACAGCGCCACCCCGGCCGGACCCGCGATCGCCCGGCCCGGCTCGACGGCCAGCCGGGGCACGGGCAGCCCCGCCGCCGCGCAGCTCCGGGCCAGTTCCGTACGCAGCCGGCCGGCCAGCGCCGTCAGGTCGAGCGCGGGCTCGCCGGGCCGGTAGGCGACCCCGTGCCCGCCGCCCATGTCGAGCTCGGGGAGCGTGACGCCGTGGGCGTCGCGGATCCGCGCCATCAGCCCCACCATGCGGCGCACGGCGGTCGCGTACGGCTTGACGTCGGTGATCTGCGAACCGATGTGGCAGTGCAGGCCGACCAGTTCGAGCTGCGGCTGACCGAGTATCCGCGCGATCGCGTGCTGGGCCGAGCCGTCCGCCAGGGACAGGCCGAACTTCTGGTCGTCCGTGCCCGTACGGATCTTCTCGTGGCCCCCGGCCGAGATCCCGGGTACCACCCTGACCAGCACCTTCTGGCGGCCGCCCGGTACCGCCGCGGCGGCCAGCCGCGCGATCTCCGACGGACCGTCGATGACGATACGGCCCACTCCGAGCCGCAGCGCCGCCTCGATGTCACGCGGCGACTTCGCGTTGCCGTGCAGCACGATCCGCTCGGGCAGGAAACCCGCCGTGACGGCGAGTTCGAGCTCGCCGGCCGAGCACACGTCGAGCCCCAGCCCCTCCTCGTCGATCCACCGCACCATGGCACGGGAGAGGAAGGCCTTGGCCGCGTACAGCACGTCGGCGTCGGGGAACGCGTCGCGGTACGTCCGGCACCGCGCCCGCACCTCACCCTCGTCCAGGACGTACACGGGAGTGTCGAAGCGCTCGGCGAGCTCCGTCAGCGGCACCCCGCCGACGGCCAGCCCACCGTGCGGGAGGCGGGCCGTGGACGCCGGCCACACGGACAGGTCCTGCGCACCGGCCCCGACCTCGGGAAGAACGGCAATGGTCATGGAATCGTCCCCTCAGAGAGCGCGGACCGGCGCCGGCGCGGCCGCCGCGTCCGGCACCGGAGTGACGGCGGGAGCCGAGAACGTCGGGTCGACCGTGAGCGCGTACGCGCCGAGCGGCGCGGCCAGGGCGCGCAGCGCGGCCTCGGACAGTCGGATCCAGGGCTGCCCCGCCCCGAGGGTGGCGGCCAGCCGCTCCGGACGGGTGAACCCGACGGCGGTGCGCCCGCCCAGCGGGGTGCGGAACATCCGGAGCACCACCTGCGGTGTCCCCGGCCGGACGGGCACGTACAGCGGTCCGGCCGGGGTCCGTTCCTCGGGCTCGGGATCGTCGGCGTACTGGATCAGGCACATCGGGGCCTCCTGGACGTTCGGTTGGTGACGCCGAAGCTATGCCCCCGCGCGGCTCCTCCGCGCCACCCCCTGACGCGGCCTTGACGCCGCACGGCCCGGTCCATACGCATCACTGACGGGCACTACGGGTAGGCCTGCGGGGTGGACGACACCACGAGAGCCGGGACCGGCACGGCCCCCGCCCGCGCCCCCGACCCCGGCCTGTACGGGCCCGGCTCCGTCACCTGGCAGTGCCACGGCGACCCGATGATGTGGATCGCCGGCGTCCGCGCGCTCTACCTCCAGGCCCTGCACCCGCGCGCCGTCCGCGGCGTCATGGAGAACAGCGCTGCTTTCCAAGGTCGAAGGGGCAGACACGACGCCTGGGGGCGGCTGCTGCGCACCGCCGACTTCGTCGGCACCCTCACCTACGGCACCACCGGCGCCGCCGAACGCGCCGGCGCCCGGGTCCGCGCGATCCACCGCACCCTGTCCGCCACCGACCCGGACACCGGCGAGCGCTTCCCCGTGGACGACCCGGACCTCCTGCTGTGGGTGCACTGCGCGCAGATCGACAGCTTCCTGCACGTCCTGCGCCGCTCCGGCGTCCCCCTCACCCCCGCCCAGGCCGACCGCTACGTCGACGAGAACCGCGTCAACGCCCGTCTCGTCGGCCTCGACCCGGCCGGGGTCCCGGCCGACACGGCAGCCCTCGCCGCCTACTTCGAGACGGTCCGCCCCGAGCTCGCCGCCGGCCCCGACGCCCACGACGTGGACGACTTCCTGCGCGCCCCGCCCGTCCACCCGCTCCTCGTACCTGGCCGAAACCTGCTGTGGCGCCCGCTCGCCGGCCTCGCCTACGGATCCCTCCCCGGCTGGGCGCACCGGCTGTACGGGCGGCCCGCACCGGCCCCGCGCAGCGTCACCCGGCGCCTGCGCCTCACCGGACGCCTGCTGCGCAGCATTCCCGCAGGTCTGCGCTGGCAGCTGCCTCCAGGTCACATCTTGAAAGCGATGCGTCGCATGGGCCCCGGGAGTCGCCCCTCGCCGTACACACTGCGCGCGGCAGCGGCCATACTGGACCGGCCGGGGAGGGCGTAGCACGACGACGGGGGCGGCTTCAAGACATGGCGGAGTCCAGACTGATCCAGGGCCGGTACCGGTCGCTCGATCTGATCGGCCGCGGCGGCATGGGCGAGGTGTGGCGCGCCCGCGACGAGTCGCTGGGCCGGCAGGTGGCAGTGAAGTGCCTCAAACCGCTCGGACCGGAACAGGACGCCCACTTCACCCAGGTGCTGCGCGAGCGGTTCCGCCGCGAGGCGCGCGTCGCCGCCTCCCTCCAGCACCGGGGCGTCACCGTCGTCCACGACTTCGGCGACGACAGCGCCGCGGGCGGCCCCCTCTACCTCGTCATGGAGCTGCTCGAAGGCCGCAACCTCAGCCAGCTCCTCGCCGACAACGAGACCCGCCCGCTCCCCGTGGACGTGGTCGTCGACATCGCGGAGCAGATGGCCGCCGCCCTCGGCTACACCCACGACCAGGGCGTGGTCCACCGCGACCTGAAGCCGGCCAACATCATGCGGCTCTCCGACGGCACCGTGAAGATCTGCGACTTCGGCATCGCCCGCCTCGCCCACGACATCGGCTTCACCGCCAAGCTCACCGGCGGCGGCATGGCCATGGGCACCCCGCACTACATGTCGCCCGAGCAGATCGCGGGCGGCGAGGTCGACCACCGCAGCGACCTCTACTCCCTCGGCTGCGTCCTCTACGAGATCGCCACCGGCGCCCCGCCGTTCGACCTCGGCGACTCCTGGTCGGTGCTGGTCGGCCACCGGGACACCGCGCCCGTACCGCCGCGCGAGCACCGCCCCGAACTGCCCGACTACTTCGAGGAGCTCGTCCTCGACCTCCTCGCCAAGCGCCCCGAGGACCGCCCCGGCGACGCCCGCCACCTGCACCGGCGCCTGGTCGAGGCACGCCTCGGCCCCGGCGGGCTGCCCGGCGCCCAGGCCCCGCTCCCGGCCTGGGCCCGCGGGATGACCGCCGGGCGCAAGGCCGGCATCGACGCCCGCCCCGCCAGCGGCGAATGGGCCGTCCTCACCGGCTCCTGGGCGGCCGCCCGCACCGGCAGCCCGCGGATCGTCCGCCCCGCCCCCGACCAGGACCCGCGGCTCACCGCCCCCTACGGGGTGCCCCGTGTCCCCGGCCCCGGGGAAACCGGGCCCGACGCGCTCGCCGCCGGTCACACCCGCGCCTTCGCCCTCAGCCGCGCCGGCCGCCCCGAGGAAGCCCTGGCCGTCTACGAAGGGGTGGCCGAGGGGCGCGCCCGGGTGCTCGGCCCGGACCACCCCGACACCCTCGCGGCCCGCCAGGAGGCGGCGTACGAACTGGGCAGGCTCGGCCGTTATCGGGAGGCCTACGACATCTACGGCGCGGTGCTCGCCGCCCGCCGGCGCACCGTGGGGCCCCGCCACCCCGACACGCTGCGCTGCCGCCACAACCTGGCCTGCGCCCTGGGCGCCCTCGGCCGCTTCTCCGAGGCCCACAAGGCGGCCGCCGAAGTCGCCGCCGACCGGGCCGCCGTGCTCGGCGCCGAGCACGCGGACACCCTCCTGACCCGCTACGAGGTGGCCTACGCGCTCGGACGCCTCGACCGCTGGGAGGAGGCCCTGGCCGGCTTCCGCGAGGTCGCCGCCGTACGGGAGCGGGTCCTCGGCCGCGACCACCCCGACACCCTCGCCGCACGCTACGAGGTCGGCATCGCGCTCGGCCGCACCGGCAACAGCGCCCAGGCCCTGGACCTCTTCCGGGCCCTGGTCCGCGATCGCACCCGGGCCTACGGGGCCGCCGACCCGGAGACGCTCCGCGCCCGGCACGTCCTCGGCGTCAACCTGGGCCGCCTGGACCGCTGGGAGGAGGCCGTCACCGAGGCCCGGCAGGTGGGCGCCGCCCGGGCCAGGGCCCTGGGCGCCGAGCACCCCGACACCCTGGTCAGCCGCCGCGAACTCGCCGCGGGACTGGGCCGGCTGGGCCGCTGGGACGAGGCGCTGCCCATCTACCGGGACCTCGCCGGCATCCGCGAACGGTCCCTCGGCGACGAGCACCCCGAGACCGCCCTGGCCCACGCCGACGAGGCGCACTGTCTGGAGCGGCTCGGCCAGGTGTGCTACCAAGAGCCATGACAGCCATGCGGGGCTCCGGTGCCTTCGGGCGCGACGTATACGACGACGTGATCGTGGGCGGCGGGCACAACGGCCTGGTCGCCGCCGCGTACCTGGCCCGGGCGGGCCGCTCGGTCCTGGTCCTGGAGAGGCTCGGGAACACCGGCGGGGCGGCGATCTCCAGCCGCCCGTTCGCCGGGCTCGACGCCCGCCTGTCGCGGTACTCCTACCTCGTGTCCCTGCTCCCCGCGAAGATCGTGCGCGACCTGGGGCTGCGTTTCTCGGTACGGCGGCGCACGGTGTCCTCGTACACGCCCGTCGAGCGCGGCGGCCGCCCCGGAGGGCTGCTCGTCGGCGGCGGCGAGGCGCGCACCCGGGAGTCGTTCGCGCGGCTGACCGGCTCGGAGCGGGAGTACGAGAGCTGGCGCGCCTTCTACGGGACCACCGGGCGGGTCGCCGAACGGGTGTTCCCGACCCTCACCGAGCCGCTGCCCACCCGGGAGGAGCTGCGGGCCCGGATCGACGACGACGCCGCATGGCGGATGCTGTTCGAGGAGCCCCTCGGGCGGGCGGTGGAGGCGCACTTCGCCGACGACCTGGTGCGGGGCGTCGTCCTCACCGACGGGCTGATCGGCACCTTCGCCGACGCCCACGACCCCTCGCTCGCGCAGAACCGCTGCTTCCTCTACCACGTCATCGGCGGCGGCACCGGCGACTGGGACGTCCCCGTCGGCGGCATGGGCGCCCTCACGGACGCGCTCGCGGCGGCCGCCCGGGAGGCCGGGGCGGAGATCGCCACCGGGCACGAGGTGCTGCGGATCGACACGGACGGGATCGCGCCGGCCGAGGTGGTGTTCCGTACCGCGGTGGGGGAGGGGCGGGTCGTCGGGCGCACGGTGCTGGTGAACGCCTCGCCGCGGGCGCTGGCCGAACTCCTCGGCGAGACCCCGGAGGCAAAGCCGGCCCCCGAGGGCGCCCAGCTCAAGGTCAACATGCTGCTGCGGCGGCTGCCGCGGCTGCGGGACACCGGCGTCGACCCGCGCGAGGCCTTCGCCGGCACCTTCCACATCGCCGAGGGGTACGCCGAACTGGCCCGGGCCTACGCGGAGGCGGCCTCCGGCGAACTGCCGTCCGTGCCGCCCTCGGAGATCTACTGCCACTCGCTGACCGATCCCACGATCCTCGGGCCGGACCTGGTGGAGCAGGGCTACCAGACGCTCACCCTCTTCGGCCTGCACACCCCGGCCCGGCTCTTCGGACACGACAACCAGCAGGCGCGCGAGGTGCTGCTGACCGCCACCCTGGCGCAGCTCGACGCGCACCTCGCCGAACCGCTCACCGACTGCCTCGCCTTCGACGCGGACGGCCGCCCGTGCATCGAGGCGAAGACCCCGCTGGAGCTGGAACGCGACCTGCGGCTGCCCGGCGGCCACATCTTCCACCGGGACCTGTCGTGGCCGTACGCGGGCCAGGGCGGCCGGTGGGGCGTGGAGACCGCCCACCGCAACGTGCTGCTGTGCGGTGCGGGGGCGGTCCGGGGCGGCGGCGTGAGCGGGGTCCCCGGCCACAACGCGGCGATGGCGGTGCTGGGCCACTGACCCCGCGGGCACGGTCTTCATCCCGGGACGGCGGGGTCAGTCCGACGACCTCGTCCACCCGGTCGCCTCGATGCGGGCGGCGTCCGCGGGGCGGTCGTCCGCGAAGAGCAGGCGGGCCGGTTCCGAGACGCGGATGACGTCCACGTAGACGCCGCGGCCCACGTAGCGGCCGGTCGCGGTGTGGCGGAAGCGGAGCCGGACCTCGCGGCCGGCCCGCGCGGGCGTCAGGGGGGCCTCCAGGCGGTGCCAGATGCGGCCGGACCACCCGCTCGCCGAACCCCGCGGCCAGGATTCGGCGGCGCCGCCGGTGGCGCGGAGCGTGGTGAACGGCAGCGGCTCCCAGCTCACCCCGTCCGGCGAGGCCTCCAGGTGGAAGGCGCCCTCGCCGGGCACGGTGTCCCACCACACGGCGCAGCGCAGCCGGGCGGAGCCCGTGGCCGGGGTGAGCGGCGGCAGGGTCAGGGTGCCCGAGCCGCCCGTGTCCATGCCCGAGTACCAGGCGGGGCCGCCGTGCCGGGTGCGGACGGGGACGGCGCGCGCGAAGCGGTTGCCGACGGCGACGCGGGGCGCGCTGCCGGCCCGCCAGGTGCGGACGGGGTGGACGGAGTTGCCGAGCAGGATCAGGAAGGAGTCGGTGGAGGGGTCCAGGACGAGGGAGGTACCGGTGAAGCCGGTGTGGCCCGCCGAGTGCGGGGTGGCCATGGCGCCCATGTACCAGTGCTGGTAGAGCTCGAAGCCGAGGCCGTGGTCGTCGCCGGGGAAGGCGGTGTTGAAGTCGGTGAAGAGCAGCTCGACGGAGGCGGGGCGCAGGATGCGCCGGCCCGCGTAGGACCCGCCGTCGAGGAGGGCGCGGGCGAGGACGGCGAGGTCCCAGGCGGTGCCGAAGACCCCGGCGTGGCCGGCCACCCCGCCGAGGGCGTGGGCGTTCTCGTCGTGGACCTCGCCCCAGACCAGCCCGCGGTCCAGGCCGGACCAGGGCGGGCGCTGCACCTCGGTGGCGGCGGTGACCCGGCGCCAGGAGCGCGGGGGGTTGTACCGAGTGCGGTGCATCCCCAGCGGAGCGGTGATCTCGTCGTGGAGCAGGGTGTCGAGGGTGCGGGCGGTGATCCGTTCCAGGAGCAGTTGGAGGGTGATCAGGTTCAGGTCGGAGTACCGGTAGACCGTTCCGGGAGTGTCCTGCGGCTGTACCGACCACAGCAGCCGCAGCCGGCCCTCGGGCGTGGACTCCCGGTAGAAGGGCGCCCACGAGCGCAGCCCCGAGGTGTGCGTGAGCAGCTGACGGACCGTGATCAGCTCCTTCCCGCCGCCGGTGAACTCGGGCAGGTACCGCACCACCGGGGCCTCCAGCTCCAGCCGGCCCCGTTCCATCTGCTGCACGGCCAGGAGGGAGGTGAACAGCTTGGTCAGCGACGCCAGGTCGAAGACGGTGTCCTCGGCCATCGCGATCCGCTCGGCCGCCGGGAACTCCCGCACCCGGTCGGTCCGCCCGTCGTAGTCGGCGTACCGCACCGCCTCGCCCATGGCCCGGTGCAGGGCGATCGTGCGGCCGCGGCCGGCGAGGACCACCGCCCCCGCGTAGTAGGGGTGCTCCGGGGAAGGGCCCAGGAACCGCCGCGCCTCCTGCGCCACCGCCTCCAGGTGGCGTTCCACGAGCCCGGCCTGGCGGGCGGATCCGTACCGCAGCCGCAGCCCCTGGAGCGCGCGGCGCTCCGCCGGGTTGCCGGCCGCCGCCCCGGCGCTGCCGGGGAGTGCGGCGTGCAGTACGAGCACCCCGCCGAGGGCCAGGAGCCGGGCCCCCAGGCGGCGCCGGGTCAGCCCTTTGCCCGCGGCGCCCGGCCGTTCCTTCGCCGCCCCCGCTGTCACCTCGTCAGCCCCCGTGCCTGCTGCCATGTCCGACCCTCCTGTCCACTGTCCTGGCCGGCCTGCGGCGCCGTTGCCGGGGGCGCTGCCCCCGGACCCCCGCGCCTCAAACGTCGGCGGGGCTGGATGTGCCCGCCCCGTCCGTTTCAACGCGGGGCTCCGGACCCCGGCCCCATCACGGCGGGGGCGGGTGTGCCGGCCGACTGCGCCGCACGCTAGTGGGTATCTGCCCGCCCGCCGGTCACCCCCCGCACGCGTGGGCTCGTAAAGAATCTGACACTGCATCAGAAAACCTCTTCCCTCGCATGCCGGGCTGCGGCATCCTGCCGCCCATGGAGACGGAGCTGAGCAAGAAACTCGGAGTCGAACACGCCATCTTCGGCTTCACGCCCTTCCCCGCGGTCGCCGCCGCCATCACCAGGGCGGGCGGATTCGGCGTGCTCGGCGCGGTCCGCTACACCGCGCCCGACGATCTCAAAGGCGACCTCGACTGGATGCAGGCGCACACCGACGGCAAGCCCTACGGCCTCGACGTCGTCATGCCCGCCAAGAAGGCCGTCGACGGCATCAGCGAAGCCGACATCGAGGCGATGATCCCGGCCGGGCACCGCGACTTCGTCCGCGACACCCTCGCCAAACACCACGTGCCCGAGCTCGCCGAGGGCGAGGCCTCCGGCTGGCGGATCACCGGCTGGATGGAGCAGGTCGCCCGCAACCAGCTCGACGTCGCCTTCGACTACCCCATCAAACTCCTGGCGAACGCCCTCGGTTCCCCGCCCGCCGACGTCATCGCGCGCGCCCACGACCACGGCGTCCTCGTCGCCGCCCTCGCCGGCAGCGCCAAACACGCCCGCCGCCACGCCGAAGCCGGCATCGACATCGTCGTCGCCCAGGGCTACGAGGCCGGAGGCCACACCGGCGACATCGCGACCATGGTCCTGGTCCCCGAGATCGCCGAGGCCGTCGCCCCGCTCCCGGTCCTCGCCGCCGGCGGCATCGGCAGCGGTGAGCAGATCGCCGCCGGGCTCGCCCTCGGCGCCCAGGGCGCCTGGCTCGGCTCCCTCTGGCTCACCACCACCGAAGCCGACCTGCACTCCCGCGCGCTCACCGAGAAACTGCTCGCCGCCGGTTCCGGCGACACCGTCCGCTCCCGCGCCCTCACCGGCAAACCCGCCCGCCAGCTGCGCACCGAGTGGACCGACGCCTGGGACGACCCCGAGGGGCCCGGCGCGCTCCCCATGCCCCTCCAGGGCCTGCTCGTCGCCGAGGCCGTCTCCCGGATCCAGAAGTACGAGGTCCAGCCGCTGCTCGGCACCCCCGTCGGCCAGATCGTCGGCCGGATGAACACCGAACGCAGCGTCCAGGCCGTCTTCGACGACCTGACCAGCGGCTTCGAGCGTGCCATCGACCGCATCAACCGCATCGCCGGCCGAGCCTGAGAGAGGTGTGAGCAGCATGACCGAAAGGCCCAACGGTTTCTGGGCGCAGGCCGCCGCCGACCCCGAACGCACCGTCCTGGTCACCCCCGAGGGCGAGGAGTGGAGCGCCGGCCGGCTGCACGCCGACGTCAACCGCCTCGTCCACGGTCTGCGCGCCGCCGGGCTGGAGCAGGGCGACGTCTTCGCCGTCGTCCTCCCCAACGGCGTCGAGTTCTTCACCGCCTACCTCGCCGCCGCCCAGGCCGGCTTCTACCTCGTCCCCGTCAACCACCACCTCGTCGGCCCCGAGATCGCCTGGATCGTCTCCGACTCCGGCGCCAAGGTCCTCATCGCCCACGAGCGCTTCGCCGACGCCGCCCTCGCCGCCGCCGACGAGGCGGGCCTGCCCGCGAGCCACCGCTACGCCGTCGGAGCGGTCCCGGGCTTCCGGCCGTACGGGGAACTCCTCGACGGGCAGCCCGGCACACCCCCCGAGGGGCGCACCCTCGGCTGGGTCATGAACTACACCTCCGGCACCACCGGCCGCCCGCGCGGCATCCGGCGCCCGCTGCCCGGCAAGCTCCCGGAGGAAACGTACCTCGGCGGGTTCCTCGGCATCTTCGGCATCCGCCCCTTCGACGACAACGTGCACCTGGTCTGCTCGCCGCTCTACCACACCGCGGTCCTGCAGTTCGCGGGCGCCGCCCTGCACATCGGGCACCCGCTCGTCCTGATGGACAAGTGGACCCCGCAGGAAATGCTGAGGCTGATCGACCAACACGCCTGTACGCACACCCACATGGTCCCCACCCAGTTCCACCGGCTCCTCGCGCTGCCGCAGGAGACGAAGGACGCGTACGACGTCTCCTCGATGCGCCACGCCATCCACGGCGCTGCACCCTGCCCCGACCACGTCAAGCGGGCCATGATCGACTGGTGGGGCCGGTGCGTGGAGGAGTACTACGCCGCGAGCGAGGGAGGCGGGGCCTTCGCCACCGCCGAGGACTGGCTGAAGAAGCCGGGAACCGTGGGCAGGGCCTGGCCGATCAGCGAACTCGCCATCTTCGACGACGACGGCAACCGGCTGCCCCCCGGGGAACTGGGCACCGTCTACCTGAAGATGAACACCGGCGGCTTCAGCTACCACAAGGACGAGGGCAAGACGAAGAAGAACCGCATCGGCGACTTCTTCACCGTCGGAGACCTGGGCCTCATGGACGAGGAGGGGTACCTCTTCCTGCGCGACCGCAAGATCGACATGATCATCTCGGGCGGGGTCAACATCTACCCCGCCGAGATCGAGTCGGCCCTCCTCACCCATCCGGCGGTCGCCGACGCCGCCGCCTTCGGCATCCCGCACGCCGACTGGGGCGAGGAGGTCAAGGCCGTCATCGAGCCGGCCGAGGGATTCGAGGCGGGCGACGCGCTGGCCGCCGAGATCCTGCACCACTGCGAGCGGCAGCTCGCCGGCTACAAGCGCCCCAAGACGGTCGACTTCATCGAGACGATGCCCCGCGACCCCAACGGCAAGCTGTACAAGCGGCGCCTGCGCGACCCGTACTGGCAGGGACACGACCGCGCGATGTGAGGCAGCCTAGACGCCGACGGCCCCGTCGATCCGCTCCCTGAGCAGGTCGGCGTGGCCGTTGTGCCGTGCGTACTCCTCGACCATGTGGATGAGCACCCAGCGCAGCGAGACCGTCCCCCGCCACGCGTCCGCGCCCTCGACGTCCAGGTGCGGCGCCTCCGCGGTGAAGCGCTCGGCGAACGCCACCTCGGCGCGCCACGCCTCCCAGGCCTCCTTCACGGCCGCGGGACCGGACGCGGCGCCGTCGAAGGCCCCGTCCGGATCGGCCGGCGAGGAGAAGAGCCCCGGCACCTCCTGCCCGGCCAGCACCTGCCGGAACCAGCGGCGCTCCACATCGGCGAGGTGCCGCACCAGGCCCAGCAGCGAGAGCGTCGACGGCTCCACGGACCGCTGCGACAACTCGGCCTCGAGCCCCGAGCACTTCAGCTCCAGGGTCGCGCGCTGGGCGGCCAGCACGGCGACGAGCATCGGCCGTTCGTCCCCGGTGGCCGGGCCGCTGAACCGGCCGTCGTCCCCGGAGCCGGCAAAGAACTCCGCTCTCTTCCTCGGATTCACCATGTTTGGATCATGCAACACACGGGCGACGGCACGGAAGCCCCCGGCGCGGGCGCACCCGGCCGCCCGATGCCCCGCCACGCCCGGATATTTCGTGAGAAGTACCACGCCGGCGCCCCGGAGGCGTGCGTCGCGCCGCACCGGACGAACAGTTCTGGCAACTTGGCTGACATGAGTACGGCAACGCGCACCTCCCCCCTGACCGACTGGACCCTCCTGGTCCCCGTGGTGGCGCTCGTGGCGCTCGTCCTCAGCTGGGGGCGCGATCTGCCCGGCCCCGCGGTGGCACTGGTCTCGCTCTGCCTCGCGGGCGCGGTGCTGGCGGCCGTCCACCACGCCGAGGTCGTCGCCCACCGCGTCGGCGAACCCTTCGGCTCCCTCGTGCTGGCCGTCGCCGTCACCGTCATCGAAGTGGCGCTCATCGTCACCCTGATGGCCGACGGCGGCGACAAGACCGCCTCGCTCGCCCGCGACACCGTCTTCGCCGCCGTCATGATCACCTGCAACGGCATCGTGGGCCTGTCGCTGCTCGTCGGCGCCCTGCGCAACCGCGTCGCCGTCTTCAACGCCGAGGGTTCCGGCGCGGCCCTCGCCACCGTCGCGACCCTCGCCGTCCTCAGCCTCGTCCTGCCGACCTTCACCACCTCCAAGCCCGGCCCCGAGTTCTCCACCGCCCAGCTGACCTTCGCCGCCGTCGCCTCGCTCGCGCTCTACGGCCTGTTCATCGCCGTCCAGACCGTCCGCCACCGCGACTACTTCCTGCCCGTGGACACCGGGCGGGGCCCCGACGAGCACGACGACCACGCCGAACCCCCCACCGCCCGCGCCGCCCTCGTGAGCCTCGGCCTGCTGCTGGTCGCGCTCGTCGCGGTGGTCGGCAACGCCAAGGCCGTCTCCCCGACCATCGAGAAGGGCGTGGCCGACGCCGGCCTGCCGGGCGCCGTCGTCGGTGTGATCATCGCCCTGCTCGTGCTGGCCCCCGAGACCCTCGCCGCCGTCCGCGCGGCCCGCCGCGACCGCGTCCAGACCAGTCTCAACCTGGGTTACGGCTCCGCCATCGCCAGCATCGGCCTGACCATCCCGGCCATCGCCCTGGCCTCGGTCTGGCTCTCCGGTCCGCTGACCCTGGGCCTCGGCCCGACCCACATGGTGCTGCTCGCCCTGACCGTCGTCGTCAGCGCCCTCACCCTCGCCCCCGGCCGCGCCACGCTGCTCCAGGGCGGGGTGCACCTCGTCCTGCTGGCCGCGTACCTCTTCCTGGCCGTCAGCCCCTGAGGGCCACGGCCAGGAAGCGGTCACGGGTCACCCTCGCTCGCGCGGCCACACCACCTTCAGCCGCGGCGAGCCGAGGATGTCCCGCTCGCAGAACCTCGACGTCACCCAGCGCTCCTGCGAGAACAACCGGGTCTGGTCCGCGTGGTACGGCGAGTCCGGGTTGGACGACTGGCTGTACGTCAGCAGCGTGCGCGCCACCGGGCAGCGCCCGCCGTCCCAGCCCACCGCCTGGATGTGGCTGGAGCCGTGCACGACCTCCGGGTAGCCGCCGGCCGCCGCGTTCCACGGCGCCTCGATCTTGTTCCAGACGCCGAGCGCCTCCGTGCCACCGCCCACCGGCAGCCGCTGCCCGCCGCGGACCACGAACTGGTGCTCGCCGAGCGGCGCGTCCAGCGCGATCCCGGCCGCCCTCAGCTCGGCGACCGCGTCCGCGAGGGACCGCCCGACGCCGGGCGCGGCCTGGTTGAGCGTACGGGGCGTGCGGATGGGATCGGCCGCCGAGAACGGCACCAGCCACAGCTCCTTGGCCGGGGTCGACGCCGTCAGCCTGCGCCAGAACCGGTCGAAGGGCAGCGCGCCCCGGCTGGAGCCGTCGACCGTGCGGTCCCAGCCCGCCAGCACCCCGCAGGCCGCCGAAACGTCCACGGTGCTGCCGTCGCTCGCCGTCGCCGCACCACCGGGCAGGGCGGCGCAGGCCCGCGCCGCGTCGGCCGCCGCCAGCCCACCGGCCGGCGCCCGGTTCGCGAACTGCTGCTCCTGCAGGTCGGCCACGGTCAGCCGGCCCCTGGCGGCCATCGCCGACACGTCCTCGACGGCGCCGCGCGTACGCATCGAGCGCGGGGTGGAGACAGTGCCCCAGACGCGCTCGTAGCCGGTCAGCGGCCGGTCGGCATTGGCCAGCCAGGCGCTGTCGTTGGAGTTCTCGGCGTACGGGGCGTCGCGCAGCGTCGGCGCCTTCCCCGGCCCGAACACGCCCGGCTGCACGGCGTCCGGGTCCGAGCCCGGCGCGCAGTCACCGCGCGAACCGTCCAGCACCGCCAGCCCCGAGGCCGGATACGTGGCCCGGCCCAGCGGGGTGGAGCAGCGGGCGGCGAGCTCGTCGGTGATGCGGGGGAGCACCTGGGACTGGGTGAAGAGGGTGCCGCCGGCGGAGTCCGCGGCCACCGTGTTGACCCAGGGCAGGCCCTGAGTGCGGCGCAGGGCGTCCTGGATGCCCGCTACCGAGCGGGCCTTGCCCATCGCGAGAGCGGAGTCGGAACCGCGCAGGTTCGCCGCGTTGGGGTCGTTCAGCGCGTACGCGGTCCCCGCCGTCCAGGGCAGGGGCAGGCCCGGGCCGAGGGCCGTGATCACGGGACCGTAGCGGGTCCACCACTGGGTGCGGGTGACCGGATCGCCCTTCGCGACGGGGACGGTGACGGTCCGCCGGGTCATCCTCTCCGGCTTCCCGTCGACCAGGTAGGCGGTCGGATCGGCCGGGTCGAGGGTGAGCTGGTGCAGGTTGACGGGGGTGCCGGTGGCCACCGTGTGGCTCCAGGCCACCTTCTCGTTGAAGCCGATGTTGACTACGGCGGTGCCGAGCAGGGAGCCGCCCGAGACGTTCAGCTCGCCCGGGATGGTCTGCTGCGACTGCCAGAAGCGGCGCCCGCCCTGCCAGGGGTAGTGCGGGTTGCCGAGCAGCAGGCCGCCGCCGCTCGCCGTGGTGGAGCCGGCGAAGGCCACCGCGTTGGAGCCCATGTCGTAGCGGGCGGTGTCGAAGAACTCCCGCGCGGCCTCGGCCGCGGTGGCCGGATCGACCTCGCGCGGTGCCTGGACTCCGGGCGGCAGCGTGACCGGCGGCTGCGCTCCCGTGATGCCGTCGATGCCGCGCCCCTGGCCGCCGAGGACCGAGACCGCGAAGCCGCGGGCGGCCACGTCGGCGGCGGTGACCGGGCGCACCCAGGCGGCGCCCTTGCAGGCCGGGTCGGTGATCCGGTTCTGGGCGAGCCAGGCGTTGTAGCCGGCGGCCCAGCCGCGCATCAGCTCCTTCAGGTCCGTGCTGGGACCGGCCGGAGCGGGGGTGGCGAGCAGCCGCTCTACCGTCCCGGACTCCCGTACGCCCTTGAAGTACAGGTCGCTGGAGAGGTTCCCGGTGGCGGAGGAGAGCGAGCCGTCGGGCGCGGCGTCGGCACCGAACCAGCGTGAGCGCTCACCGGCGACGGTCACGAACCCGTCGGCCAGGACGCACACCTGGTCGGCGGCCTGCGCCCAGCCGGTGCCGAAGCCGAGGTGCGCGTAGTCCCGGGCGAGTATGTGGGGTATGCCGTTCTCGGTGTAGCGGATGACCGCCGAGAGCCTGCCGTCGGAGGCGGCCGTGCTGTCGTCGGTGGCCGCCGCGGCCGGAGGTGTCGCGGCGCCGGCGGCGAGCAGGGCGGCGCCCAGCAGGGCGACGCGGCGGAGTACAGGACGGGTGGACCGGTGTGCATCGAAGGGGCGCAACATGTCTCCCAAGTGGCCTGCGATCGAGCATGGTTGCTCGTGAAACCGGTGGTGCTCGGGTTGCCCCACACTCATGCAGGTGATCGGATGATCTGTCAACATCCCGTTTGGTATCCCACGGGGGAGACGAGGTTCGCGTCATGAAGGAAGTGCGGCTCAACACGGTCGACGGACTGGTGCGGGACAGTGCGCGGCGGATCCCCGACCGGACGGCGGTCCGCTACCGGGACCGGAGCTGGAGCTACGCCCGGCTCGACTCGGCCGTGTCCACCGCCGCGGCCCTGCTGAGGGGGCACCACGGGCTGGCCGCCGGCGACCGGGTCGCCACCTTCGCGCACAACTCCGACGCCTACCTGATCGCGTACCTCGCCTGCGCCCGCGCCGGGCTCGTCCACGTCCCGGTCAACCAGAACCTGACCGGCGAGGACCTCGAGTTCATCCTGCGGAACTCGGGGAGCTCCCTGGTGCTCGCCGACCCGGAACTGGCGGACCGGGTGCCGGCGGGGTACGAGGTGGGCCCGCTGCGGGCGCTCGCGGATCCGCAGGCGCCGCAGATGCCGTACGAGGGCACCGGCGACCGGGAGACGGTGGTGCAGCTGCTCTACACCTCCGGGACCACGGCCCTGCCCAAGGGCGCGATGATGACGCACAAGGCCCTCGTCCACGAGTACGAGAGCGCGATCGAGGCCCTGGACCTGGCCGAAGGGGACCGGCCGGTGCACTCGCTGCCGCTGTACCACTCGGCGCAGATGCACGTCTTCCTGCTGCCGTACCTGGCGGTGGGGGCGGAGAACACGATCCTGGACGCGCCGGTCCCCGAGCAGGTCTTCGACCTGGTGGAGGCCGGCCGGGCGGACAGCCTCTTCGCCCCGCCGACGGTCTGGATCGCCCTGGCCAACCACCCGGACTTCGGGCGGCGCGACCTGGGCGCGCTGCGCAAGGCGTACTACGGGGCCTCGATCATGCCCGTGCCGGTCCTGGAGCGGCTGCGGAGCCGGCTGCCGGGTCTCGGGTTCTACAACTGCTTCGGGCAGAGCGAGATCGGGCCGCTGGCCACGGTGCTGGGGCCGGCGGAGCACGAGGGGCGGATGGACTCCTGCGGGCGTCCGGTACGCCACGTCGAGGCGAAGGTCGTCGACGAGGAGGGCAAGGACGTTCCGGACGGCACGGCGGGCGAGGTGGTGTACCGGTCGCCGCAGCTGTGCCTGGGGTACTGGAACGACGCCGAGGCGACGGAGAAGGCCTTCCGGGACGGGTGGTTCCGCTCGGGGGACCTGGCGGTACGGGACGCGGAGGGCTACTTCACGGTCGTGGACCGGGTGAAGGACGTCATCAACTCGGGGGGCGTACTGGTCGCGTCACGGCAGGTGGAGGACGTGCTGTACACCCATCCGGGGGTGGCGGAGGCGGCGGTGGTCGGGCTGCCCGACGAGCGGTGGATCGAGGCGGTGACGGCGGTGGTGGTCCCGCGCGGGGAGGTGACGGAGGCGGAGCTGATGACGTACGCGCGGGAGAAGCTGGCCCACTTCAAGGCCCCGAAGCGGATCCTGTTCGTGCCGGCCCTGCCGCGCAACGCGAGCGGCAAGATCCTCAAGCGCGAACTCCGCGACCGCTTCGCGGAGCCCCCGGCTTCCGGCCACTGACCTCCGAGGGCCGGTTCCGGCCGGAGTGGCCGCGGGACAGTGTTCGGCGCCCTGTGGGGGCGCCCTGGCACACACCCGCCCCCGCCGAAACCGGCGGCGGGGGCGGAACGGCCTGCATCGGTCGAGCTTTCAGGGCGGCGCCTGCGCGCGTGACGCGCTGGCTCCGGGCCCGGGGTGTGGGCTACTGCGTCGGGGTCGGGGTCGGGGTCGGGGTCGGGGTGGGGTCGAAGTCCGTGCCGCGGCTGACCGACTCCCAGGCGAGGGCCTCCTCGCGGCCGGCTTCCGCGTGGGCCGCGATGGCGTCGACCGCGTCGTTGCCCAGCACCAGCCGCAGCGGCGTGTTCTCGGCGTCCAGCGCCGCGAGGATCGCGGCGACCGCCTTCACCGGGTCGCCCGGCTGAAGGCCGTCGCTGTCCGGCAGCCCGCCCCGCACCGGGCCGACCACGTCCTCGTAGGCGGGCAGCGCCTCGCTGAGCTGCAGCGCGTTGCCGCCCGCGAAGCCCGTGCGGAACGAGCCGGGCTCCACGATCAGGGCCTTGATGCCGAAGCCGGCGACCTCGGCGGCGAGCGCCTCGGTCAGGCCCTCCAGGGCGAACTTCGTCGCGCAGTACGCCCCCACGCCGGCGAAGGCGAGCCGCCCGCCCATGCTGCTCATCTGCACCACCGCGCCCGACTTCCGGGCCCGCATGTGCGGCAGCGCGGCCCGCGTGAGCGCCGCCGGGGCGAAGAAGTGCAGCTCCATCAGGGCGCGGAGTTCGGCGTCGGAGGTCTCCTCCACGGCGCCGATCAGACCCCGCCCGGCGTTGTTGACGAGGACGTCGATGCGGCCGAAGCGGTCCACCACCTCGGCGACGACCTCCCCTGCGCGGGCCGTGTCCGTCAGGTCCACCGCGAGGGGCACGACGCGCCCCGGGTGCGCGGCCGCCAGCTCGCCGAGCGACTCGGGGCGGCGGGCGGCCGCCACGACGGTGTCCCCGGCCGCGAGCGCGGCCTCGGCGAGGGTCCGGCCGAAGCCCGACGAAGCCCCCGTGATCAGCCATACTCGGCCCGCGGTGTCGGGCCCCTGGTGCTGTGCAGTCATCAATCCCCCTGTAATGACGCGAAGTTGATCGGCGGTGCCCGCACATCCTGGCATCGCCGGACCGGTTCGGTCAGCCCGTTCCCGGATCATGAGAAGAGGAGTCGTCGGGGGGAAAGATTCCGCTGTGGCGCAGGCGGCGCAGGGTGAGGTGCTCGTGCAGGAGCCGGCCGACGAGGGCTCCTCCGTAGACCACGAACCCGACGCCGACCAGCCAGGACTGGACGACCAGCAGCGTTCCGAAGGGGCCGTACGTGACGGCGTTCGAGGCGATCAGCGGAGAGAACACCAGCTGCGAGAAGATCCGCAGCCCGAGCAGCCCCACGCTGGTGGCCACGGCCCCCGGGACCAGGGCCCGCCACCGGACCCGGCCGCCCAGCAGCAGCCGCTGCGAGCCCCAGAAGAACAGGCAGGTGCCGACGAGGTCGCCGAGGGTGCCCAGGACCGTGCCGATGGCGTCGTTCGAAGGAGCGGGGATCTCGACGAGCAGGGCGAGGTAGCAGACCAGCAGGGCGAGCCAGACGACGTGCCGCCACATGGTGTGCCAGCGCGCGGTCGGCAGGTCCCAGACCTTCTCGTAGCCGGTCTGCACCGCCGAACCGAAGGTCAGGCCGAAGACGGCCAGCGCCGCGAGGCCGAAGGCGGTGGTCCGCTCCAGCGCCAGGTCCGCCGCGCTGAACAGCATCTCGACGCGGGCGCGCGAGGACGCCGCCACCCCCAGGGCCTGCCCGAGCCAGCGGCCGAACCCGGAGCCGCTGCCCGGCGCGGCGGCCGCCACGACCACCAGCAGCGGCACGAGGGTGAGGAACCCGAGGGCGGCGAAGCCCATCGCCCGGTGCATCAGCTCCATCTCCCGGCCGCGGCTCCAGGCCAGCCCTGCGGGGGAGCCCTGGAGGCGGTCGTACAGCTGCCGGATGAGGGAGATCACGTCTCATGCACTACCCGGCTGGGCCCACCGGCTCCCGGAAGCCGCGCCGAAATAGGCCCGAAGGGGTGGTTTCAGCCGCCCGCAAGCGTGTCTCCTCCCTCTCCGCCCCCGCGGAGGTCCACCAGCCGCTTGATCTTCCCCACGGACCGTTCCAGCGTCTCCGGATCGACCACCTCGACGTTGACGGAGACCCCGATCCCCTGCTTGACGGCCCGGACCACGGCGGCGGCCGCGGCCTCCCGCCGGGCGGCATCCGCCTCCCGGCGCGCCTCCACCCGTACCGTCAGGGCGTCCATCCGGCCCTCCTTCGTCAGCCGTAGCTGGAAATGGGGAGCCAGACCGGCGGTCTTCAGGAGGATCTCCTCGATCTGGGTCGGATACATGTTCACCCCGCGCAGGATGATCATGTCGTCGCTGCGGCCCGTGATCTTCTCCATCCGGCGGAAGGCCGGCCGGGCCGTCCCCGGCAGCAGCCGCGTCAGATCCCGGGTGCGGTAGCGGATGACGGGCATGGCCTCCTTGGTGAGGGAGGTGAACACCAGCTCGCCGGGCTCGCCCTCCGGCAGGACCGTGCCCGTCAGCGGATCGACCACCTCGGGGTAGAAGTGGTCCTCCCAGATGTGGAGCCCGTCCTTGGTGGAGGCGAACTCCTGGGCCACGCCCGGCCCCATCACCTCGGACAGCCCGTAGATGTCCACGGCGTCGATGCCGAGCCGCTCCTCGATCTCCCGGCGCATCTCCTCGGTCCACGGCTCCGCGCCGAATATGCCCGTTCTGAGCGAGGTGGCCCGCGGGTCGATCCCCTGGCGCTCCATCTCGTCCAGCAGGGTCAGCATGTACGACGGGGTCACCATGATGACCTCCGGCCGGAAGTCCTGGATGAGCCGGACCTGCCGGTCCGTCATCCCGCCCGAGGCGGGCACGACCGTACAGCCCAGGCGCTCGGCCCCGTAGTGCGCGCCGAGGCCCCCGGTGAACAGTCCGTAGCCGTAGGCGATGTGGACGATCTGGCCGGGCCGGCCGCCCGCCGCCCGTATGGACCGGGCGACGACGTCCGCCCACGTCGAGAGGTCCCGCTCGGTGTATCCCACGACCGTGGGGCGTCCCGTGGTGCCGCTGGAGGCATGGATGCGGCGCACCTCCGCGCGGGGGACGGCGAACATCCCGAAGGGGTACTGGTCGCGGAGGTCGGCTTTGGTGGTGAAGGGGAACAGGGCGAGATCGGAGAGGGAGCGGCAGTCGTCGGGATGCACACCGGCCTTGTCGAAGGTCTCCCGGTAGAACGGCACCCGGTCGTAGGCGCGGTGCAAGGTCGCGCGCAGCCGCGTCAGCTGGAGGGCGGCCAGCTCGTCGCGGCCGAGCCGTTCGCCTTCGTCGTGGAGATCCGCGTAAGCCGCCATGCCCGTCACCTCATCGTGGAGAACCGACCGATCATTCGGTAGATTGCCAGGCTCCGACGGGGTAATCAATGACTCGAACGAGTGATCGTCTGTTGTGGCGGCCCGTGGGCCTGTCCGCGTACGGGGCTCTTGGCGGGTGCCGAGGCGAGCGCGCGGGGGCGGGGGCCTTCGAGCCGGGCGTCACCCGGGCCGCGCGGCGGGGGGTTGCGGCGGAGGCCCGGGTCCTGAGCGGTGGGCTGCCGCTGCGCGGAGCCGTTCCCCCACCCCCCCTTCCCGAAACCATGGGCTCCGCCCCCGGCCCCCCGTTCCTCAATCGCCGGAGGGGCTGGGCTGGGCTGGCGTGGCTGCTCTGGGCGCGGGTCAACGATTCGGGGCTCCGCCCCGTGTCCCGCTCCTCAAACGCCGGAGGGGCTGGATTTGGCTCGCCGCGGCTGGGTCGGGTGCGGGTCAAAGACCTGGGCTCCGCCCCGTGCCCCGCGCCTCAAACGCCGGCGAGGCTGAAGTGTGCGCGGCCAGTCTGCATGTGCCTGCCCGGGCTGGATTTTCCCGTCGCGGCCCCGACCCTGCGAATCCACCGCCAAGGCCAGGCCGGGCCCCCGGGCAGGGGCCCGCCTCCGCCAGGGGATTGGCCGGGCCCCCGGGCAGGGGGTCGGGGTCGGGTTCGCGGGGTGGCGGTAGGCCCGGCCGGGCGCCACGCGGGGGTTAGGTGTTGGCCTCCGTCGCCACCGTCTTCGCCCACCGGTAGTCCGCCTTGCCGCTGGGGGAGCGTTGGATGGTGGGGGTGATGACCAGCTGGCGGGGGATCTTGTAGCCCGCCAGGCGGGTGCGGCAGTGGGTCTGGATCTCGTCCAGGGTGGGGGTCGGGGCGCCGGCGCGGAGTTGGACCACCGCCGCCACGTGGCTGCCCCACGTCGGGTCCGGGACGCCCGCGACCAGGGCGTCGTAGACGTCCGGGTGAGACTTCAGCGCCTGCTCGACCTCCTCCGGATACACCTTCTCGCCACCGGTGTTGATGCACTGCGAGCCCCGCCCGAGCACGGTGACGATGCCCGCCTCGTCCACCGTGGCCATGTCACCGAGCAGCACCCACCGCTCCGTGCCCTTCTGGAAGAAGGTCTCGGCGGTCTTCGCCGGGTCGTTGTAGTAGCCGAGCGGAACGTGCCCCCGCTGCGCGAGCCGCCCCGGTACGCCCACCGCCACCGGCTCGTGCGTCACCGGGTCCACCACCTGCGTACGGTCGTTGACCTCCAGGCGGAAGCCCTTCTCCGGGCTCGAGTCGTTCGTCGCGCGACCGTTGGAGCCGGACTCCGACGACCCGAAGTTGTTCAGGAGCAGCACGTTCGGAACGAGGCGCTGGAATTCGGCGCGCACCGTCTCCGACATGATCGCGCCGGAGGAGGAGACGCTGAAGAGGGAGGACAGGTCCGTGCCCTTCAGCGGGCCGTTCAGGGCGTCGATGAGCGGCCGCAGCATCGCGTCGCCCACCAGCGACACGCTGGAGACCTTCTCCTTCTCGATCGTACGGAGCACCTCCTCCGGCGCGTACTTGCGGTGGATGACCACCCGCTGGCCGTAGTTGAAGGCGATGAACGAGGTGAGGGTGGACGTGCCGTGCATCAGCGGCGGGGCCGGGAAGAAGGTGAGCCCGGCGCCCTTCGACGCGACCCGCTCCGCCAGCTCCTCCGGCCGCTTGACCGGCTCGCCCGACGGCTCGCCGCCGAAGAGCCCGGCGAAGAACAGGTCCTCCGCGCGCCACATCACGCCCTTGGGCATGCCGGTCGTGCCGCCGGTGTAGATGATGAACAGGTCGTCGGGGGAGCGGGGCGCGAACCCGCGCTCAGGCGAGCCGGCCGCCTCGGCGTCCGCGTACGCGACGGGCGGGATCGAGGGCTCCGGCGCCGCCTCGGGGGTCGGCCCGACGCGGATCAGGTGGCGGAGCTTCGTCGTCTGCGGCAGGGCGGCGGCCACCCGCTCGGTGAACTCGCCCTCGAAGACGAGCGCGGCGAGGTCGGCGTCGTTGTAGAGGTAGACCAGTTCCTCCTCCACGTACCGGTAGTTGACGTTCACCGGGACCAGCCGGGCCTTCAGGCACGCCAGGACCGTCTGGAGGTACTCGATCCCGTTGTAGAGGTGCAGGCCTACGTGCTCACCGGGCTTGAGCCCGCTGTCCAGCAGGTGGTGCGCGACGCGGTTCGCCGCCGTGTCCAGCTCCGCGTACGTGAGGCGGCGCTCGGCGCCGGTCCCCGGGTGGTCCACGTACACGAGGGCCTCGCGGTCCGGAACCACGTCCACGACCGATTCGAACAGGTCGGCAAGGTTGTACTCCACCATTCCTCCTGACCCCGAAAAATGCCCATGGCTGGTCTGCTCCGGCGGTATTAGAGCGCCGCCGACCGCAAGTGGGAAGGGAGCAGCCCAAGAAATCTGACTGGGTGTCAGAAAACTATTGAACTGCACCCGCCCCCTACTGCAACCTGTTCTAGGTCTTGAGACGGGAGGACGGCAATGGGTGGGACGGAACACCTGACCGTGGAACGCCACGGCGCCACGCTGGTGCTCACCATGAACAGGCCCGAGGCGAAGAACGCGCTCTCGCTGCCGCTGCTGGTGGGGCTGTACGACGGGTGGCTGGAGGCGGACGCCGACGACGGGATCCGGTCCGTGGTGCTGACCGGCGCGGGCGGGGACTTCTGTGCCGGAATGGACCTCAAGGCGCTGGCCGGGAAGGGGATGGGGGGCGACCAGTACCGGGACCGCCTCAAGGCCGACCCCGACCTGCACTGGAAGGCGATGCTCCGGCACCACCGGCCGCGCAAGCCGGTGATCGCGGCGGTGGAGGGGTACTGCGTGGCCGGCGGGACGGAGATCCTGCAGGGCACGGACATCCGGGTGGCGGGGGAGGGGGCCACCTTCGGACTGTTCGAGGTCAAGCGGGGCCTCTTCCCGATCGGGGGCTCCACGGTTCGGCTGCCGCGCCAGATCCCGCGGACGCACGCGCTGGAGATGCTGCTGACCGGGCGGCCCTACTCCGCGGAGGAGGCGGCGCGGATCGGGCTGGTCGGGCGGGTCGTGCCGGAGGGGACGGCGCTGGAGGCGGCCCTGGAGATCGCGGAGCGGATCAATGAGTGCGGGCCGTTGGCGGTGGAGGCGGTGAAGGCCTCCGTGTACGAGACCGCCGGGCTGACGGAGTCGGAGGGGCTGGCGTCCGAACTCCTGCGGGGGTGGCCGATCTTCGACACCGCGGACGCGAAGGAGGGGGCGCGTGCCTTTGCCGAGAAGCGGGCCGCGGTGTACCGCCGGGAGTAGGCCGCGCGCTGCCCGGCCGGCGCTGGGGGCGCCGCCCCCGGCCCCCGCGCCTCAATCGCCGGCGGGGCTGGATTTTCCCCGGCCGGGGGTGGATCGGTGCCCGGGGTCGGGCTGAGAGACCTGGGGCTCCGCCCCAGACCCCGCGCCTCAAACGCCGGCGAGGCTGGAGTTGCCTCCCGACGCCGGATGCGCCCCGGCGAGGCGGGACAAGCCAGGTCCAGAGCCTGGGCCTGGGAAGTGCCCCTGCCGGGGGCTGGAAGTGCCCTGGCCGGGCTGGAAGTGCCCCTGCCAGGACTGGAAATGCGCCCCAGCCGGGCTGGAAAAGCGCCCTGGTGGGGTTGGACATGCGCCCTGGCGGGGCTGGAAGTGTCTTGGCCGAGGCTGGAAGCGCCCCTGCCAGGGCGGAAAAGAGCCCCGGCCGAGGCTGGAAGCGCCCCGGCCAGGGCTGGAAAAGAGCCCTGGCCGGGCTGGACGTGCCCCTGCCAGGGCTGGAAAAGAGCCCTGGCCGGGCTGGACGTGCCCCTGCCGGGGGCTGGAAGAGCCCTGGCCGGGCTGGAAATGCCCCTGGCGGGGTTGGGCATGCGCCCCGGCGGGGCTGGAAGTGGTCGGGTCGGGGCTGGAAGTGCCTTGGCCGAGGCTGGAAGTGGTCGGGCGGGAGGGTTGAGGAGTTGGACCCGTTCGTCCGCCGAACCGAGAATCGGAGAGTCGCCCATGACAGCTGCACCCCCACCGGAGGTGCTCCGTGCGCCTCTCGTCGTCGAGTTCCCCTTCACCCGGTCCCTGGGGCCCGTTCAATCCGCGTTCCTCACCGGGCTGCGCGAAGGCGTCGTGCTCGGCGTCAAGACCACCGACGGCAGGGTGATGGTCCCGCCCCTCGAGTACGACCCCGTCACCGCCGAGGAGATCCGCGAGCTCGTCGAGGTCGCCGCCACTGGCACCGTCACCACCTGGGCCTGGAACGATCACCCCCGCCCCAACCAGCCGCTCGGCACCCCGTTCGCCTGGGTGCTGGTCAGGCTCGACGGAGCCGACACCGCCCTGCTGCACGCCCTCGACGCACTCTCCCCCGACGCCGTCCGCACCGGCATGCGCGTGCGGGTGCGGTGGGCCGCCGAGCGGCACGGGGCCATCACCGACATCGCCTGCTTCGAGCCGTACGACGGGCCGGCGACCGGCGCAGCCGCCCCGCACGACGGGGAGTTCACCGACGCCGTCACCGGCATCGTCGCCCCCGCCCGGCTCGACTACACGTACAGCCCCGGCCGCGCCCAGACCGCCTACATCAACGCCCTCTCCGAGCGGAAGAACGTCGGCGAGCGCTGCCCCTCCTGCCACAAGGTGTACGTCCCGCCGCGCGGCGCCTGCCCCACCTGCGGAGTCGCCACCACCGACCAGGTCGAGGTCGGCCCGGCCGGTACGGTCACCACCTTCTGCATCGTCAACATCAAGGCCAAGAACCTCGACATCGAGGTCCCGTACGTCTACGCCCACATCGCCCTCGACGGCGCCGGCCTCGCACTCCACGGCCGGATCGGCGGCATCCCGTACGACCAGGTCCGCATGGGCCTGCGCGTCGAACCCGTGTGGACCGAAGGCGGCCGCTACCCCGACCACTACCGCCCCACCGGCGAACCGGACGCCGACTACGACGCGTACAAGGAGCTCATCTGATGGCCCGATACGCCCGTGAGGTCGCGGTCGTCGCCTTCGCGCAGAGCGACCACCTGCGCCGCACCGACGAACTCAGCGAAGTCGAGATGGTCATGCCGGTGCTCCACCAGGTGCTGGCCCAGACCGGCCTCAAGGCCGGCGAGATCGGCTTCACCTGCTCCGGCTCCAGCGACTACCTGGCCGGCCGCGCCTTCTCCTTCACCATGACCCTCGACGGGGTCGGCGCCTGGCCCCCCATCTCCGAGTCACACGTCGAGATGGACGGGGCCTGGGCCCTCTACGAAGCCTGGGTCAAGATCCAGACCGGCGAGGCCGACACCGCGCTCGTCTACTCGTACGGGAAGTCCTCGCCGGGACCGGTACGCGACGTGCTGACCCGGCAGCTCGACCCCTACTACCTCGCCCCCCTCTGGCCCGACTCCGTGGCCCTGGCCGCCCTCCAGGCCCAGGCCCTCATCGACGCGGGCGAGACGGACGAGCCCGCGCTGGCCGCCATCGGAGCCCGCAGCCGCGCCGCCGCCGAGGCCAACCCGCACGCCCAGCTCAGCGGACCGGTGCCCCAGGGCGACTACCAGGTCCGCCCCCTGCGCACCGGGGACTGCCCGCCCATCGGCGACGGCGCGGCCGCGGTGATCCTGGCCGCGGGCGACACCGCGCGGCGGCTGTGCGAGCGCCCCGCCTGGATCACCGGCATCGACCACCGCATCGAGGCGCACGGCCTGGGCCTGCGCGACCTCACCGACTCGCCGTCCACCCGGATCGCGGCGCAGCACGCGGGGGTCTTCGACGCCCCGGTGGACACGGCGGAACTGCACGCGCCGTTCTCCTCCCAGGAAGTCGTGCTCCGCAAGGCCCTCGGCCTCGGCGAGGGCGTGGCCGTGAACCCCTCCGGCGGCGCCCTCGCCGCCAACCCCGTCATGGCCGCCGGCCTGATCCGCATCGGCGAGGCCGCCGCCCGCATCCACCGCGGCGAGTCCGACCGGGCCGTCGCCCACGCCACCTCCGGCCCCTGCCTCCAGCAGAACCTGGTCGCCGTCCTGGAAGGGGACCCCGTATGAGCACCACGGGCAAGGAGCCGGTCGCCGTCGTCGGGATCGGCCAGACCAAGCACGTCGCCGCCCGCCACGACGTCTCCATCGCCGGACTGGTCCGGGAGGCGGCGGCGCGCGCCCTCGCCGACGCCGAGCTGACCTGGGCGGACATCGACGCGGTCGTCATCGGCAAGGCCCCCGACTTCTTCGAGGGCGTGATGATGCCGGAGCTGTACCTGGCGGACGCGCTCGGGGCGGTCGGCAAGCCGATGCTGCGCGTGCACACCGCCGGCTCGGTCGGCGGATCCACCGCGCTGGTCGCCTCCAACCTCGTCGCGGCGCGCGTCCACCGGACCGTCCTCACCCTGGCCTTCGAGAAGCAGTCCGAGTCGAACGCCATGTGGGGGCTCTCGCTGCCCGTCCCCTTCCAGCAGCCGCTGCTGGCGGGCGCGGGCGGGTTCTTCGCCCCGCACGTACGCGCGTACATGCGGCGCACCGGCGCGCCGGACACGGTGGGATCGCTGGTCGCGTACAAGGACCGGCGCAACGCGCTGAAGAACCCGTACGCGCACCTCCACGAGCACGACATCACCCTGGAGAAGGTCCAGGCCTCGCCGATGCTGTGGGACCCGATCCGGTACTCCGAGACCTGCCCCTCCTCGGACGGGGCCTGCGCGATGATCCTCACCGACCGGGAGGGCGCGGCCCGTTCGCCGAAGCCGCCGGCCTGGGTGCACGGCGGGGCGATGCGGAGCGAGCCGACGCTCTTCGCGGGCAAGGACTTCGTGTCGCCGCAGGCGGGCAAGGACTGCGCGGCCGACGTCTACCGACAGGCCGGGATCACCGACCCGCGGCGGGAGATCGACGCGGTGGAGATGTACGTGCCGTTCTCCTGGTACGAGCCCATGTGGCTGGAGAACCTGGGCTTCGCGGAGGAGGGCGAGGGCTGGAAGCTCACCGAGGCGGGGGTGACCGAACTCGACGGGGACCTGCCCGTGAACCCGTCCGGCGGGGTGCTGTCCACCAACCCGATCGGCGCCTCCGGCATGATCCGCTTCGCGGAGGCGGCGCTCCAGGTCCGGGGCCAGGCAGGGGAACACCAGGTCTCGGACGCCCGGCGGGCCATGGGGCACGCGTACGGCGGCGGCGCGCAGTTCTTCGCCATGTGGCTGGTGGGGGCGCAGCCGCCCGCCTCCTGACGGAACCGTCCCCCCGAGGCGGGGGTGCCGGGGTGCCGGACCGGTCACGGGTGACTCACCGTGGCCTGTGCGGCACCCGCTGCGGTGGTTAACCTTGCCCCCGGACGACGTACCGGGAGGAGCACGCACGTGGCCGAGAGCATGACTTCACAACCCCTCGCCGGCTGGGGCAAGCCGGACCTCGATCTCACCGAGGCGGACTGGCAGTCGAGCAGCAGGGGAGCGGGGGACGTCCAGATCGCCTTCGTCGAGGGCTTCATCGCGATGCGCAACAGTTCGCGGCCGGAGAGCCCTTCGCTGATCTTCGCGCCGGACGAGTGGCGCAAGTTCGTGCTGAACGCCCGGGGCGGGGAGTTCGACCTGACGTAACCCCTGCGGGGCCGCGCGGCGGAGCTCCCCGCGGCGAAGCCGCCAGGCGCCGGTTCCGGTGGGACCCGGCGCCGGGTGGGGCCGGTGTCGGTGGGGCCGGGCGCGCGCCGGGGCACCTCCTCGGGCGCCGAACGTGGCGCCGGGGACGGACAGTTCCGCGGAACAGTGTTCGGCGCCCTGCGGGGCGCCCCGGCACACACCCGGCCCCGCCGAAACCGTCGGGGCCGGGCCCGTAAAGAAGATCGGAATCTTTCGTCGTACCGGGCTTCGCCACCCGTGCGCGGGCGTACGCTGGTGCTCCGAACAGGTCTGGGGGGTACCAGTCATGACGGACCGCCGGACCCGTGCGCGGCGCACCATGGTCGAGCGCGAGGCCGAACTCGCCGTCGTCGAGGAGACCCTGGGCCGGCTCACCGGTCCCGCGCAGGACGAGGGCGGCGGGCTGCTCGCCTTCTCCGGCCCCGCCGGACTCGGCAAGACCACCCTCCTCGCCGAAGTGCGCCGCCGGGCCCACGCCCGTTCCTGCACCGTCCTCGCCGCCCGCGGCGGTGAACAGGAGCAGAGCCAGCCGTTCCACGTGGCCCGCCAGCTCGTCCAACCCCAGCTGGCCGGCGCCTCCGAGCGGGAACTGCGCGCCGTCCTCGGAAGCTGGTACTCCATCGTCGGCCCGGCCCTCGGACTGTGCGCCCCCGAACAGGGCGCCCCGCCGGACCCCCAGGGTCTGCGCGACGGACTCGACTGGGTCCTCGCCCATCTGGTGGCCCAGCGCGCCCCCGTCACCCTCGTGCTCGACGACGCCCACTGGGCCGACCCCGAATCCCTCGGCTGGCTCGCCGCGTTCGCCCCGCGCGCCGAGCACCTCCCGCTGCTCCTCGTCGTCGCGTACCGTCCCGACGAACTGCCCGCGCACGCCGATGCCTTCCGTACGCTGCCCGGCCGCGCGGGACACCGTCCCCTGACGCTCGCGCCGCTGACCCCGCCCGCCGTCGCCGCCCTGGTGCGCGAGGCGGTCGGCCGCCACGCCGACGAGGCCTTCTGCCGCGAGGCCTGGACGGTCACCGCCGGCAACCCCTTCGAGGCCGTCGAACTCACCGCCAAGGTCCGGGAGAAGGGCCTGGCCCCGGTCGAGGCGAGCGCCCCGCTGCTGCGCGACCTCGCCGCCGCCCAGCGCGGCAGCGGACTCGTCGCCCGCCTCGAACGCCTCGGCCCCTCCACCGTCCGCTTCGCCTGGGCCTGCGCCGTCCTCGGCACCGCGATCCCGCAGGAGCTCGCCGCCCGGGTCGCCGCGCTCGGTGCCGAGGAAGCCGTCCACGCCACCGCCCGGCTGCGGGACGCCCGCATCCTGTCCGCGGCTACCGAAGAACCCGGCGCGGGGCTGGAGTTCGTCCACCCGCTCATCGCCACCGCCATATACCGCGCCATCCCCGACGCGCTCCGCGTCGCCCTGCACGGCAAGGCCGCCGCAGCCGTCGTCGACGCCGGGCTCGGATCCTCCGCCGCCGCCCGCCACCTGCTGGAGACCCACCCCGAGAACGACCCCTGGGTCGTACGCACCCTGCGCGAGGCCGCCGGCGAGAACCTCCGGGCCGGCGCCCCCGAGGCCGCCCGCCGCCAGCTCGCCCGCGCACTGCGCGAGCCCCCGGGATTCGACGAACGCGCCGCCGTCCTCTACGAACTCGGCTGCGCCTCCCTGCTCACCGAGCCCGCCAACACCGTCAACCACCTGCGCGACGCCCTCGCCGAGCCCGTGGACGACCCCGCACTGCGCCAGGGCATCGTCATCCGGCTCGCTCAGGTGCTCGCCCACACCGACCACCTCGCCGAGGCCTCCGCGGCGCTGGCGCGCGAGATCCCGCGCACCCGGGACGCGCGCGCCCGGCTGCGCCTGCAGTCCGAACAGTTCATGTGGGACGCCTTCAACGCCGCCGAGCCCGACTCTCCGGCCCGCTCCCGCCGGCTGGCCCAGCTCGCCGGCCGGCTGACCGGCCGCGACCTCACCGAGCGGTACGTCATCGGGCTGCGCGCCTGGGACGCGACCCTGCGCGGCGAACCGGTCGACGTGGTCCTCGGCCACGCGGCCCGTGCCCTGGGGGACTCGCTCAGCTGGGCGCACGAGGACCGCGGCTTCGAGGTACCGGTGCTGGTCGCGCTGACCCACATGTACGCCGACCGGCCGTGGCGGGCCGAGGAGCTGTTCGACGCGGGCACCGCCGAGTTCGAGCGGCAGGGCTGGCGCGGGGCGCACCTCTCCTTCGCGTACAGCCTGCGCGCCTACATCCGCCACCGGCGCGGCCGGCTCGCCGAGGCCGAGGAGCTGGCCAGGGCCGGACTGACCCTCGCCGAACGGGTGGGCCGGCGCACGCCCGTGCACTGGTACGCCATCGCCATCCTCATCACCACCCTGCTGGCGCGCGGACGGGTGGACGAGGCCTGGGAGCTGGCCCGGGAGCACGAGTACGGTCAGCCCTTCCCGGCGGCCGTGGTCTTCCCGGACTCCCAGACCGTATACGCCGAACTGCTCCTGGCCCGGGGAGACGTCAAGGCGGCCGCGGTCGAACTGGAGGCGGTGGACCGCCGGCTGACCCCGCGCGGCATCCAGAACCCGGCGTGGTGCCCGTGGCAGCTCCACCTGGCCCGCGCGGTGTCCGGGGACGACCCCGGGCGGGCGAGGGAGCTGGCCGCGGACGCCGTACGGCGGGCCCGCGTGTTCGGCGCCCCGTCGGGCATCGGCCAGGCGCTGCGCGTGGCGGCGGAGGTCGCGGAGCCCGCCGACCGGGCCGGACTGCTGCGGGAGGCGGTGGCGCTGCTGTCGGCCTCCCCGGCGGGATACGAACTCGCCCGCGCGCTCGCCGCACTGGGGGCGGAGCTCGGGGACCACGGACTGCTGGCGCGGGCCGTGGTGACGGCCCGCGACTGCGGCGCCGACGGTCTGGCGGCGCAGGCCACCGAAACCCTGCTGGGCCTCGGTGGCGAGCTGCCCTGCCGGTCCTCCGGGGAAGGCGGCCTCACGGAGCAGGAGCTCCGGGCGGCGCGCGAGGCGGTCCGCCAGGGAGGTGGCGCCGCGGAGCAGGACCTGTCCGCGGCCTGCCGCAAGCTCGGCACCGACCTCGCCGGCCTCCCGGCCGCCCTCGACGCGTACGCGCCGTAGGCCTGCCGCTCTCACGCGTCCGAGGCGGGAGGGACCGTCGCGCCGCGGGAAGGGTGATCCCCATGGACCACACCGAGCGCATCGCCCACTTCCGCGCCGAGGCATCGGCCTTTGAACGCGCCGCCCGCCGCGCCCTCCCCCCGGGCCGGCCGGCGCCGCTGGTCCCCTCGTGCCCCGGCTGGTCGGTCTCGGACCTCATCGGGCATCTGGGGGGAGTGCAGCGCTACGTCGTCCACATCCTGCGGGAGCGCCTCACCGACGCCCCGGACCCGGGCGACCCCACCCTGTACGGGCTCCCGGCCGACCCGGACGTGCTCGCCGCCTGGCCGCGGCCCGAGGGGGCGCCGAACCGCGCAGCGGCGCCCGACGCGCTGACCTCCTGGTACGCACAGGGCGCGCGGGCGCTGGCCGGGCTCTTCCGCGAGCTCGGGCCCGACGTACCGGTGTGGACCTGGGCGGACGAGCAGAGCTCGGGCTTCTGGCTGCGGATGCAGACCATCGAGCTGGCCGTCCACCGCTGGGACGCGCAGTCCGCGACCGGCACCCCCGGCCCCCTCGCCCCGGCGCTGGCGGCCGATGCCGTCACCCAGACCTTCGAGGTGATGGCTCCCGCCGCCCGCTCCCGGCAGCAGGCCCCGCCCGGAACGGGGGAGCGGTTCCGCTTCCGGCGCACCGACGGCCCCGAATCCTGGACGGTCACCTGCACGGCCGGGGAACTCCTCCTGGAGCCCGGTTCCACCGGCCCGGCGGACGTCGAGGCCGCGGCCCCCGCCTCCGACCTCGCGCTCTTCCTCTGGCGCCGCCTGCCACCCCGGGCCCTGCACGTCACGGGCGACGCCGGCCTGCTGCCGCACTGGTTCACGCTGGTCCCGCCGATCTGACGGGCCCCGCCGACAGGAGCGGCCGCGCCGGGCCGCCCGCACGGGTCGGCGCCCCGGCAGCCGCCATGAGGGGGCCCCCGGGCCGGAAAACCCCTCCGGCCACGTACCATGGCGGCATGTCCTTCCTCCGCCGCCACCGCGCCGCCACACCCGCCGGCCCGGACTTCGACGTCCTGGCCATGGACCCGGGGGACTGGCCGGGCAATCTCGGGGCCGGGCTGCTGCCCGCGTCCGACGGCAGCTGCCAGGGCGTCTTCCTCCGCTACGACCTGTTCGGTGGACGCGGCCCCGCGATGATCATCGGCAACCTCCCCGAGGGCTCCCCCGCCCGGGACCTCTCCGAGGGGCAGGTCCCCTTCGAGGTGGCCCAGCTCCTCGACGCCCTCGAGAACGACGAGGACGTCGAGGTCACCGGCGCCGAGGACTGCCCCGTCATGCAGGGCGACAACCTCCTCATCGTCCGGAAGATCAAGCTGTCGGAGTCCCGTATCTCCTGCGTGCAGTTCGACCGCAGCGACAACGTGCTGGTCACCATCGCCAGCTGGGACCGCCCGATCACCGATGACCTCTATGCCCTCCTGAAGCCGCTCCCCGCCGAGCTCTTCCAGCAGGGCTAGGCGACCCTACGCGGTGTCCGCGATGTCGTTCGCCGCCACATAGCCGAACGTCATCGCGGGGCCGATCGTCGATCCGGCCCCCGCGTAGCTGTGGCCCATCACGGCCGCGCTCGCGTTGCCCGCCGCGTACAGACCCCGGATCACCGAGCCGTCCGGGCGCAGCGCCCGGGCCCGTGCGTCCGTCACGATGCCGCCCTTCGTCCCGAGGTCGCCCGGCACGATCTTGAAGGCGTAGAACGGTGGAGCCCAGATCGGCGCCAGGCACGAGTTCGGCTGTACGTTCGGGTCCGTGTAGTAGTGGTCGTACGCGGTGTCGCCCCGGTGGAAGTCCGCGTCGGTCCCATTCCACGACTGCGCGTTGAACCGGTTGAGGGTCGCGCGCAGCGCGGCGGCCGGGACCCCGATCTGGCCGGCCAGCGCGTCCCACGTCCACGCCTTCTTCGCCGCCCCCGCCTCGTACCAGGAGTCGGGGAAGACGATCGTCGGCAGGACGTCCTTGAACAGGTACTTGTTGCGGTAGTTCTGATCCACGATCAGCCAGGCCGGGATGTGCGAGCCGACCGCACCCCGGTCCTTCTCGTACATCACGTGCACGACATCGCTGTACGGAGCCGCCTCGTTGACGAACCGCGCGCCGTTCGCGTTCACGATCAGCCCGCCCGGCAGGGTCCGTTCGGCGAGGCAGAAGTACGGCTCCCCGGGCAGCGGGATCGACGGACCCCACCACGCGTCCTCCATCAGCGCCAGCGCCGCACCCGCCCGCTGCCCCGCCCGGATGCCGTCGCCCGTGTTCTCCTTCGCGCCCACCGACCACTGCGTGCCGATCGGCTGCTGCTGGTACTGGGCCCGCATCGACGCGTTGTGCTCGAAGCCGCCCGACCCGACGATCACCCCGCGCCGGGCCCGTACGGTGCCCCGTACGCCCTCCTTCTCCACCACGACGCCGGTGACCGCCCCGGCCTCCTGCACCAGGTCGACCAGCGGGCTGTTCAGCCAGACCGGGACCCCGGCCCGCATCAGACCGGCCCGCAGCCCGGCCGCAAGGGCCTGGCCCATCGTCAGCGGCTTCTGACCGAGCAGCGCCGCTTTCGTGCCGCGCGCCAGGCACTCGGTGGACACGGCCAGGCCCTTGGCGGACACCGCCGCCAGGTTCAGCCACTTGTAGTCCGAGCTGAAGACCACCATCCCGGCCGGGACGGGCATGTACGCCGGGTTGAGCCGGGCCAGTTCGGCGCCGAGGACGTTCCCGTCGATCTGGTCCGGCTCGATGGAGCGGCCGTTCGGCAGCCCGCCCGGCAGGTTGGGGTAGTAGTCGCTGTACCCCTCCATGAACCGGAACCTGAGCGGGCTGTTGGCCATGACGAAGTCCAGCATCCGGGGCCCGTTGGCCAGGAACGCCGCCTGACGGTCGGCCGGCACCTCGGAGCCCACGACGGCCGCCAGGTACGCCGCCGCCTTCTGCGGGGTGTCGGGCACGCCCGCACCGAGGATCACCGAGTTGTTGGGCAGCCAGATCCCGGCCCCCGAACGCGCCGCGGACCCGCCGAAGGTGGGCGCCTTCTCCACCACCAGCACGCTCAGGCCGCGTTGGGCGGCGGTGAGCGCGGCGGTCATCCCGGAGGCCCCCGATCCGACGACGACCACGTCGTACTCGCCGAGCAGGGGCCCCTCCTGGGCGCCGGCGGCGCGCGCCGCCGCGGCCGGCAGCACGGTGGCGGCGAGCACCCCGGCCCCCGTTCCGGCGAGGACGGTACGCCTGGACGGGAGGCCCTGGGGGGAGGGGGCAGTGCGTGAAGCGCTTGCGGACATGGGCAGGCTCCAGCGGTGTGGGGAGGGCGGGGGATGGCTCCAGCACGTCTGATGCTGAGTCAGAAAAGTGTTCGGGGGATCATGTGATGTCAAGGCATCCGGCGCCGCCGCCTCCAGTACGCCACCGTCACCACGCCCAGCAGCGGACCCCACAGCACCAGCGGGGCGTAGCAGACGTAGAACCACAGGGCCGTCCAGCCGCCCACCTCGCTGGGGAAGTCAGCGGGTATCGGATCGCCCAGCAGGGTGGTCCCGGCCACCTGCGTCACCGCCGCGAGGACGGTCCACAGCGCGGTCAGCGCGAGGGCGCCGAGCGCGGCGGGGACGGCGGCGGCCGCCCTCGGGACCCGCCGGCCACCCAGGACCGGGATCCATCGGGGAACCACCTCTCCCCACGCCGCGACCAGCCCCACGGCGGTGAAGGCCAGCAGCTCGGACACGACCGAGAGGATGACGACATACACCTCGATCGGCAACCACTCCGGCAACTGCCCGGTGTCCGCCCCGGCGTGGTCGACGAAGAGGAGGCCCAGCCGCCAGAGCCCGGACGGCAGGACGGTGAAGGGAATCGCGTACGCGGCGATCCGCGCCCAGCGCGGAACTCCCGCGACCGGCTCGTGCGCGGCCTTCCAGGCGGCGCGCATCCCCCTCACGGGCGAACGGGTCTCGACGTGCACGAACATGGCTTCCTCCGGAGCCGCGGGCACGGATTGCCCGGTCTCCTTCGAAGATCGCAGCCACCCCGGCGCCGCGGATCCCCCGCGCGGGGGGACCCCACCCCCCGTACGGGGGAGACCCATCAGCCCTGAGGCCCACTCCCCGCGCTCGCCCCCCGCCCCCGCACGAGCGAAGTCCCGTGGCGGTGGGAGCCACGGGACTTCGCGCTTCGGGGGGCGTCGGGGTCAGCGGGTGCCGACCGCCGCGCGGACCGCTCTGCGGGCCATACCGGCGTCGTCGTGCAGGCGGCGCAGCAGCAGCCGCTGCTCCTCGCCCGAGGACAGGGCCCCCGCCGGCAGGGGCTGGGCCGGGGCGGTCGCCAGCATGGAGCGCTGGACGGCCGTCTCCGACATCCGGATCTCCCGGGTGAGCACCAGCATCAGGTTGATCAGGAAGGAGTCCCGTACGGCAGGACCGGCCGACTGGGCGAGCCGGCTGATCTGGCTCCGCGCGGCCGGGGCGTCGCCCAGCACCGTCCACAGCGTGGCCAGGTCGTAGCCGGGCAGGTACCAGCCGGCGTGTTCCCAGTCGAGCAGGACCGGCCCGGCCGGGGACAGCAGCAGGTTCGACAGGAGCGCGTCACCGTGGTTGAACTGGAGCGGGGTGCCCGACAGCTTCACCCCGTGCAGCAGCTTCTGGAGGTCTCCGAGGTCCCGGTCGGTCAGCAGACCCAGCTCGTAGTCACGGGCGATCCGCCGGGCGTAGTTCAGCGGGGTCCCGAACAGCTCGGCCGGCGGACGCCATTGGTTGACCCGGCACACCGCGCCCAGGGCCGCCCGCAGGTCGACCCGCGGCGGGGCCTCGACCGGGTGCCGCTGGAGTGCGGCGACCCGGCCCGCCATCCGCTCGACGACCAGTACGCAGTTCTCCGGGTCGGCGGCGATCAGCCGGGGCACCCGGACGGGCGGGCGGTGCCGGACGAAGGTCCGGTACGCTCCTATTTCGTGCCGGTAGCGCTCGCGCCATTCCGGCGAGTGGTCCAGTAAAACCTTCGCGACGGCGGTCATCCGACCCGTCGTCCCCACGAGGAGGACCGAGCGGCCGCTGCGCCGCAGCACCTGGACGGGCGCGAACTCGGGACAGATGCGCTGCACCGAGGCGAGCGCGGTGCGCAGTTGCGCTCCCTGCGGCCCCGAGAGGTCGATTCTTCCGCTGAGCGGCTGTGAACCAACACCCGGCATCCGCCGCGCCCGTACGGCGCCCTGCGCCGGAGCCGCGGGGCGGCCGGGTTCGAGGTAGGGGCCCCCGCCCGCCTGGAGCGTGCGGTGCGGCCGGACCGGGGCGGACACGGAGGACGTTGATGCGTACATGGAGTTACGGATCCCTTCGTGCGCCGACGAGTTGCGTACGCCGCCCCGCCGATCCCGTACTTCACCCTGGGGAGTTCCGCCGGTGACCGGGTCGGGGAGGCGCATTCCTACCTGACACCCGGTTGTGGGTGGCGGACTATCGAGCGTGCCCTGGCGAAGCCTGGCGAATATGCGCGGGGCCACTGACGGCGGGCTACTGTCAAATCAGCCGAGAACCTGGGGGCTTGACGTGAGCAAAGGTCCGAACACCCGCCTCAACGACCTGTTCGGCCTGGCCGGCTGGTCGAAAGGCGAGCTGGCGAGGATGGTCAACCGGCAGGCGGCGGCCATGGGCCACCCCCAGCTGGCCACCGACACCTCGCGGGTGCGGCGCTGGATCGACATGGGGGAGACCCCGCGCGAACCGGTGCCCACGGTACTGGCAGCACTGTTCACCGAGCGGCTCGGTCGTGTCGTGACCATCGAGGACCTCGGGTTCGTACGGCAGCGGCGCGCCTCCAAACGACAGCCGGACGGGGATCGGCAGAACCCCGACGGAATGCCCTGGGCGCCCGAACGCACAGCCGCGGTCCTCACCGAATTCACGGGAATGGACCTCATGCTCAACCGACGCGGTCTGATGGGCGCGGGCGCCGTGCTCACCGCCGGCTCCGCCCTCAGCAACGCCATGTACGACTGGCTCCACACCGACCCCGCCCCCGCCAAGGAGGCACAGCGCTTCGGCGACGCCTTCCAGGCCGACCCGGCGGGCTACGACCGCTACGAGGCGGCCCCGATCGGCTCGCAGGAGATCGAGGCCCTCGAGCGTTCCGTCGAGGTGTTCCGCGCCTGGGACGCCTCCAGAGGCGGTGGGCTGCAGCGCAAGGCCGTCGTCGGCCAGCTGAACGAGGTGGGCGGGATGCTCGCCTACCACCACCCCGACCACCTCCAGCGCAGGCTGTGGGGGGTGGCGGCCAACCTCGCGGTGCTCGCGGGCTGGATGTCCCACGACGTGGGCCTCGAACCCACCGCGCAGAAGTACTTCGTCATCGCCGCGCACGCGGCCCGCGAGGGCGGCGACCGGCCGCGCGCCGGTGAGGCGCTGTCCCGCGCGGCCCGCCAGATGGTCCACCTGGGCAAGCCCAACGAGGCCCTGGACCTGATGAAGCTGGCGCAGTCCGGCTCCGGCGAGCAGACCCTGCCGCGCACCCGCGCCATGCTGCACACCATCGAGGCCTGGGCGCAGGCCGCCATGGGCAAGGGCCAGGCCATGCGGCGCACCCTGGGCGAGGCGGAGGAACTCTTCGTCTCCGACAAGGGCGATGTCCCGCCGCCGAGTTGGATGCAGCACTTCGACGAGGCGGACCTGCACGGCATGCAGGCGCTCGCCTACCGCACCCTCGCCGACCACGACGCCACGGCGGCTCCGGTCGCCGCGCGCCATGCCAGGGAGGCCCTGCGGCTGCGCGGCGACGGCTACCAGCGCTCGCAGATCTTCGACTACATCTCCATGGCCTCGGCCTGCTTCATCGCCGACGATCCGGAACAGGCCGACCGCTACGCCCGCCTGGCCCTCGTGTCGATGAACGAGACCTCCTCACACCGGACATGGGACCGGCTGCGCGAGATGTACCGGCTCACCGGCCAGTACGCCGGCTACGCGCGCATCGAGGACCTGCGCGAGGAGATCAAGCTGGCCCTGCCCGACAGCCCCGCGCCACGGGCCCGGGGCGCCGCCATCTGACCCGGCCGGAGACGGCACGGCACACACACGGGAAAGGCCGCGCCCCATGGCGCGGCCCTTGGCCCCCTACCGGTCGGCTCCCGAACGTCCGGGCGGCCTGCGGTCCTCATCCCGAGCGGTGCGACCCCGACCCCGACCCCGAGCTCGGCCTCAACCGCCGACCCGTGCGACCAGCACGCACGCGTCGTCCTCGCGCTCGCTCTCGCCGAACTCCTCGATGACCATCCGTACGCAGTCCTGCGCCGTCCGCGCCGCCGAGAACCGCGGCGCCAGCGCCAGCAGTCGCTCGGTGCCGTCCGCCCGGCTGAACTCGATGCTGCGCGGCGTCAGTCCGTCCGTGTGCAGGACGAGTACGTCGCCCGCTTCGAGCCGTTCCTCGGCCTGCCCGTACGAGGCCCCGGAGGTGGCGCCCAGCAGGACGCCCTCCGGCGGCAGCAGGGAGCGGCCGGACCCGTGGCGGAACAGCAGGGGGGCCGGGTGTCCGGCCTGCGCCCAGGACAGGACCCGGCGCGCGGGATCGTAGCGGCAGCACACGGCCGAGCCGAGCGCGGGCTGTACGGAGGTCTCCAGCAGCTGGTTGAGCCAGCCCATCAGCGGGCCCGGCTCGATACCGGCCATGGCCATGCCGCGCAGGGCGCCGAGCATCATCGCCATGCCGGAGGTGGCGGTCACGCCGTGGCCGGTCAGGTCGCCGACGGTCAGCATCGAGCGGCCGTCGGGGAGTTCGAGCGCGTCGTACCAGTCGCCGCCGATCAGCGCGCTGGTGGCGGACGGCAGGTAGTGCGCGGCCACGTCCAGCGTGCCGGTATTGCTGTGCGGGAACCGCAGGGAGCCGCGCCACGGGGGGAGCACGGCTTCCTGCAGCTCGACCGCCAGCCGGTGCTCGGTCTGCGCGATCTCCCGCTGGCGCTGGAGCGAGTCACGGGACTCGCGCACCGCCCGCTGGCTCCTGCGCAGTTCACTCACGTCCCGCAGCACGGCCCACATCGAGGCGGTGCAGCCGTCGGAGTCGAGGACCGGCTCGCCCCTCATGTGCAGCGTCCGGACCCGGCCGTCGGCCCGGACGATGCGGAACTCGCCGTCGATCGCCTTGCCGTCGACGAGGCAGGCGGTGACCCAGGCGGTGAGCAGCGGCTGGTCCTCGGAGAACAGGGTCGAGCCCAGTTCGTCGAGGGGGAGCGCGCCCGCCTCGGGGGACCGGCCGAAGATCTGGAACAGTTCGTCGGACCAGCTGACCTCGTCGGTCAGCAGGTTCCATTCGGCACTGCCGACGCGCGTCTGTGCCTCGGGTCCGGCCTCGGGGGCCGCCTGCGGCAGCTCGATGGCCTCGGGCGCCGGCGGCAGCCCCTCCTTGAGCTGGCCCAGGTGTTCGCGGAGGTCGTCGAGGTGGTGCACGGCGAGGTCGCACAGCGCGCGCTGCCAGCGGCCCTGGGCGTCGTCGTCGTCCACGACGGTGTCGCGGCGGACCGCGTCCACTTCTCCCCGCAGCCGACGGGTCTGAGAGATCAGCGCGTCCACCGACCCTGGCTCTGGAGGCTGCGCGGGACGGTCCGCGAACAGGTGGGACGGCATGAGAACTCCGATACAGGCGCGGCACGGCCAAGTCTGAAGGAAGGACCGGTTACGACTGTTGCACAGGCGGCGACGGCGTGTAAGGCGTTTGGCAACATCCGTAACGGTCTTGCTTCTGGCATATGCCGTAGGCCTCCAGGACCTCCCTTTTGTGTGCGAATGAATCCGGTCAGCGGCTGTAACTACACGCTGAGGGGCACCGGGTGGATCTCGTCCGCCGGGTGCCCGGTCCGCTCGTGGATGCGCCGGACCGCGTCGGCGGACGGTCCCGTCGACAGGCAGTAGACCGTGCCCGCCTCGGGGTCTGCCCACGCCTTCTCGAAGTGCACGCCCTCTTCGGACTCGATCGCCAGGTCGGCGCGGTGCGCTTCCATCAGCTGTTCGGCGGTGATGCCTTTCATGCCCGTGTGGACATCCATGAAGGTGGCCATCTCGGGGCACCTCCTTCCGTTTCCTCCATCGTCCGCCCGCGGCCGGAAACCGGCCTTTCGGCGGAGCCGGATCGATCGTACGGCCGAGGTGTACGAGGGGCCGCAGCCTCCGTACCCGCGCGAAGACCGAATCAAGGCGGTACACCTCGATACCCTCGAACGAAGGACTCCGCTCGGACGTTGGGCCCGCTCCCCGGTCTTCCCACGTCACCCCCCGATCGCTACCCTACGTGCCGGTAACGAGCCGGGGGAGGCCCGCACGAGAGCGGGCCCGCGCAGGGTGGGGACACGAAGACATGACCGGGCAGCACCACCCGGAGGGGCACAGCCGCCGCTCCTTCCTCACCTACCTCGTCGCGGCGCCGACCCTCGCCCTCGTCACCCGAGCCGGCACCGACGTGCTGGCGCCGCAGCCCGCCCACGCCGTGGTGCCGACACTGCCCGCCATCGCCGACGTGATCGACCTCGGGGACCTGTTCATCCTGGCCGGCGCGCCCACCTCGGCCCTGCTCGCCCTCGCCGTCGAGGCGGACGGCACCATCCGCTTCCGGCTGCCGCGCGAGGAGGTCGGCCAGGGCCTCACCACCGCCGTGGCCATGCTGGTCGCGGAGGAACTCGACGCGCCACTGGCCCGCGTACGGGTGGAGCTGGACGACGCGCGGCCCGAACTGCTCTTCAACCAGCTCACCGGATCCTCCAACTCCATCCGCTCCCTCTACGGGCCCGTACGCCAGTGCGCCGCCACCGCCCGGGCCCGCCTCGTCGCGGCCGCCGCGGCCCGCTGGGGCCTCGCCCCGGCCGTGCTGGCCACCGCGAACGGCGCCGTCCGCGCCCCCGACGGCCGCACCGCCGACTACGGCGGCCTCGCCGCGGCCGCCGCCGACCCGGGCCTCGTCGTCCTAGGCGCCGCCCCCAAGAAGACGGCCAAGCACACCCTCGTGGGCAAGCCGACCGGCCGCGTGGACGCCCGCGCCATGGTCACCGGCGCCCAGCGCTACACCCTCGACCTCGACGTGCCCGGCGCCAAGCCCTGCGTGGTGCGCCGACCGCCCACCCTCGGCGGCAGCGTCCGCACCGTCGCCAACCTCGCCGCCGTCAGGGCCATGCCGGGCGTCCTGCACGTGGTGACCGTCCCGACCGGGGTCGCCGTCGTCGCCGAGACCTTCGGCCAGGCCCTCGACGCCAAGGCCGCCCTCCAGGTCACCTGGGGCCCCGGTCCCGCGGACCAGCTCTCCGACGCGCAGATCCGCACGAAGCTGCGCGCCGCCACCCCGCCGCTGCTCGTGCCGCCGCTGCTGACCCCGTACGTCGACGCCGAGTTCGACTTCGCCTTCGTCAGCCACGCCCCGATGGAAACCAACTCCGCCATAGCCGACGTACGGGACGACCGCGCCGAGATCTGGTCCGGCCTCAAGTCCCCGATCGTCGCCCGCGAGACCATCGCCGCCGACCTCGGCCTGCCGCTGGACAAGGTGAAGGTGCACGTGGTCCAGGCCGGCGGCTCCTTCGGCCGGCGCCTCTTCTTCGACGCCGCCCTGGAGGCCGCCCGGATCTCCAAGGCCTGCCGCCGCCCGGTCCGCCTGATGTGGACCCGCGTCGACGACACCCGGCACGGCCGCATGCGCCCCGCCACCCACCACAGGATCCGGGCCACCCATCTCCTCGGCGAGGTGCTCAGCTTCGAGCACCGGGTCGCCGCCGCCGAGACGGACTTCCGGCACGGCCTCGGCGAGATCATCACCGCCACCGCGGCGCACCTGCCGCTCGGCATCGGCAACGCGACGCTCGCCCAGACCCTGTTCCTGACCACGGTGAAGTCCCCGTACCACTTCGGCCTGACCACCCAGGCCCTCACGGAGGTGCCCACCGGCATCCCCACCGGCTCCTGGCGCTCGGTGTACTCCGCCAACACGCGCGGCGCCGAGGAGATCGTGGTCGACGAACTCGCCGCCGCGACCGGCAAGGACCCGTACCGCTTCCGGCGCACCTTCCTGAAGACCGACGCCCAGCGCGCCGTCCTCGACAAGGCGGCGCAGGAAGGGGAGTGGGGGCGGCCGATGCCGCCCGGGTGCGCGCAGGGCATCGCCTTCCACGAGGAGTACAAGTCCCGCACCGCGTGCCTGGTCGAGATCGACACCCGCGATCCGGAGCACGTCCGCGTCACCAAGGCCGTCATCGCCGTGGACGTGGGCCTGCCGGTCAACCCGCGCGGGCTGGAGGCACAGATGATCGGCGGCCTCACCGACGCCATCTCCACCACCCTGCGCGCGGGCATCCACATCGACAAGGGGCTACCGCTGGAGGGCAGTTACAGCCAGTTCCACTGGGCGAAGCAGCGGGACACGCCGCGCGACCTCCGGGTCTTCGTCCTGCCGGCCACCGGCGAGGAGCCCGGCGGCGCGGGCGAGCTCGGCGTCCCGGCGGCGGTCGGCGCGATCGCCAACGCCTGGGCCCGGGCCACCGGTTCCAAACCCCGCAGCTTCCCGCTCGACTTCGACGTCGACTTCACCCCCTACCCCCGATAACCCCGGATCCAGGAGTACGCCGTGCCCTCGCACACCTTCACCGTCAACGGGCAGAGCGTCACCGTGGACGCGCCCGACGACCTGCCCCTGCTGTGGGTGCTCCGCGACATGCTCGGGGTCCGCGGCCCCAAGTACGGCTGCGGCGTCGACGTCTGCAAGGCCTGCACCAGCCACCTCGACGGCTCCGACATCCGGCCGTGCGTGGTGCCCGTCTCCGCCTGCGCGGGCAGGTCGGTGACCACCATCGAGGGGCTGGCGGACGGGGACGACCTGCACCCGGTCCAGGAGGCCTGGCTCGAACAGGACGTCGCCCAGTGCGGTTTCTGCCAGCCCGGTCAGATCATGGCGGCCGTCGCCCTGCTGAAGCGGACGAGCGAGCCCACGGACGAGGACATCGACGCCATCGCCAACATCTGCCGCTGCGGAACCTACTTCCGCATCCGCGAGGCCATCCGCAGCGCGGCGGCGAGAATGTAGGGGGCGAACGGCGGCGGATCCCGGTGCTTCCCCCGTGCCCAGCGACTGGGCCGCGCCGGGATCGGCCGCTCGTGGGCAAATCTATGCGGGTGCGCGCCCGCCCGCAGGGTTCGCTCCGCCCAGTGACGGGCCGAGACCGGTTTCACAGCGCACAGTGTGCGGCCGGTGGTTGAATGCGGCGGTGTCCCGGTCCGACGACGTCCTCAAGGTCCACCGGCTCGCCCACACCGGCGGGTCGGCCGCGCTGCTGGAGTGGCTCGCCGCCCGGCTGGGCGGATGGACCGGCGTGGTGGACGCGGAGGAGGAGCGGGGGCCGGAACAGGCCGTACGGGGCGCCGCCGAGATGCGGGCCCGCGGCGTACGGTCGGCCGTGCTGCAGGGCGGCGGCCCGGCCACCCTGCTGTTCGCGCTCGACGGCCGGCGCACACTGGCCGCCGTGCTGCCGACCCCGCACCACCCGGGGGCGGCCGCCCTGCTCGCGGACGCCGCCGTGCCGCTCGCCCTCGTACTGCGGGCGGAGGAGGCCGTACGGCGCGAGGAGCGGGCCGCTCTCGCGGAGGCGCGGGCCCGCGAGGCGGTGCTGCACCTGCTGATGAACGGGCGGACGTCCACCGCGCACCAGATCGCCGAGGCGCTCGGCCCGTCGCTGCCCGAGCCGATGCGGATGTACGTCGTCGAGTGCCGGGCCGGGCAGCGCGCCGAAGTGTCCCGGCTGTGCGAGGAGCTGACGGGCGGCCGGGCCTGGATCGTGCGCTGCCCGGTCTACGTACGCCACCTCATCGTGCTCGTACCGGCGGGCGCGGCGGACGCGCCGGGCGACCACGACCCGCTGGCCGGGGCGCTGGCCGGGGTGGCCCCCGACTGCACGGTCGGGGTCAGCGGGCAGATGCGCCTGCGGGAGGCGCCGGCCGCCTATACGCAGGCCTTCCACGCGCTGGCCGTGGCCCGGGGCCGCGCCGAACGCCACGCCCGGTTCGGGCCCGGCCCCGAGCTGGAGCTCGCCGCACACGGGGCGGGCGCCGGCTGGGCGCGGGCGCTCCTGGCGCCGCTGCACGCGTACGAGCCGCGGCGCCCGCAGGATCCCGGCGGGCAGGGGCTGCGGGCGACCGCGCACGCCTGGCTGAACTTCACCTCGTACGCGACAAGGCTGCTGAAGGTCCACCGCAACACCCTGGCCGCCCGGCTCCGGCTGGTCGAGTCCGTACTGGACCTGGACCTGACGCGCCTCGGCGACCAGGCGGCCCTGTCCCTCGCCCTGCGCCTGACCCCGGGCGGCGGCGCGGCTCGGAACGCCGATGCCCCGGGCCGGGGCCTCCCGCACCTCGACGCCGTCCTGAGCGATCCCCGCCTGACCGCCTGGGCCCGCGCCCACCTGCGCCCGCTGAGCGGACCCGGTGCCCCGCCGGGCGCCCGCGAGACCGTCCGCACCTGGCTGGCCCACGACGCCCAACTCGCCCCGGCCGCCGCGGCGCTCGGCATCTCCGTCCCCGGCGCCCGCAAGCGGCTGACCCGCGTCGAAGCGCTGCTGGAACGCTCCCTGCTCCAGTCCCCGAGCGCCCGCCACGACCTGTGGCTCGCCCACCGGGCCGAGGAGCTCGCCGGGTGACACAGCGCCAAAAAGGGGCGAATGGGGTAGATGGTGCACGATCATGCCCCAATGAGGCGTATCAATGTGAAACGCGTGCTGGTCGGTGAAGCCCTCGACACCGCGCGCCTGGGCGAGACCCTGCTGCCCAAGCGGCTCGCGCTGCCGATCTTCTGCAGCGACCCGCTCTCCTCGGTGGCCTACGCCACCGAGGAGATCCTGCTGATCCTCGCCCTCGGCGGCGTCGCGCTGCTCCACCTCACCTGGTACGCGGCCGCCGCGATCGTCTTCCTGCTGGTGGTGGTCGTCGCCTCGTACCGGCAGACCTGCCACGCCTACCCGGGCGGCGGCGGCGCGTACGTGGTCAGCTCCGAGAACCTCGGTCCCACCGCCGCTCTCACCGCCGCCAGCGCGCTGCTCATCGACTACGTGATGACCGTCGCGGTCTCCGTCGTCTCCGGAGTCGCCGCCATCACCTCCGCCATCCCCTCGCTGAGCGACCACGAAGTGGCCATGTCGGTGGGGTTCGTGGTGCTGCTGACCCTGATGAACCTGCGCGGTGTCCGCGAGTCGGGCCGCGTCTTCGCCATCCCCACCTACGGCTTCGTCCTGGTCATCTACCTCATGTTCGCCTTCGCCGCGGTACGGCTGGCCACCGGCGAGACCATCCGCGCCGAATCCGCCCACCTGCCGATCACCGCGGCCGGCACCTACACCGGCCTCGCCGTCGTCCTCCTCGCGATGCGCGCCTTCGCCTCCGGCTGTACCGCGCTCACCGGCGTCGAGGCGATCAGCAACGGCGTCCCCGCCTTCCAGAAGCCCAAGGCCAAGAACGCGGCGACCACGCTCGCCGCGATGGGCGTGCTCTCCGTGACCATGTTCATGGGCATCACCGCTCTCGCCATGGCGTACAAGGTGCACGTCGCGGCCGACCCCACCGAACTGGGCCTGGCCCCCGGCACCCCGATGTCCACCGCGCTCGCCCAGATCGGCCGCGCCACCTTCGGGAGCTGGCACTTCCTCTTCTACCTGCTCCAGGCCGTCACCGCCGGCGTGCTGGTCCTCGCCGCCAACACCGCCTTCAACGGCTTCCCGATGCTCGCCTCGATCCTGGCCAAGGACCGCTACGCGCCCCGCCAGCTCTTCAACCGCGGAGACCGGCTCGTCTACTCCAACGGCGTTGTCCTGCTGGCCCTGACCGCCATCGCCCTCATCGTCGCCTTCGACGCCGAACTGACCCGCCTCATCCAGCTCTACATCATCGGCGTCTTCGTCTCCTTCACCCTCTCCCAGGCCGGCATGGTCCACCACTGGCGCAAAGAGCTCGCCTCGCCGGCCACCCCGCGGGAGGAGCGCGTGCACATCCACCGCCGGCTCGCCATCAACGCCGTCGGCGCCACCCTGACCGCCCTGGTGCTGGTCATCGTCCTCATCACCAAGTTCACGCACGGGGCCTGGCTGGTCGTCATCGCCATGCCGCTGCTGTTCCTCGGGATGAAGGGGGTGCGCCGCCACTACGACCAGGTGGCCCGGCAGGTCGCCGTCGACCCCCGTGCCAAACCGCGCAGGCCCGCCCGCCACGAGGTCCTGGTCCTCGTCTCCTCCGTGCACGCCCCGACGCTCAAGGCCATCGGCTACGCGCAGGCCCTGCGCCCGGACACGCTGACGGCGGTCACCGTCGCGGCGGACGAGGAGGAAGGGGCCCGGCTGCGCGAGGAGTGGGCCGAGCACGACCCGGGCCTCCCGCTGAAGATCCTGCACTCGCCGTACCGGGAGGTGGTGGGCCCGATCCTCGCCCACATCCAGGAACTGGCCGCGGACAGCTCGACGGACGTGCTGTCGGTGGTGATCCCGGAGTACGTGGTGGGCCACTGGTGGGAGCAGCCCCTGCACAACCAGAACGCGCTGCGGCTGAAGGCGCGGCTGCTGTTCACGCCGGGGGTGGCGGTGATCGACGTGCCGTACCTGCTGGAGTCGGCGGGCCGTGAGTAGCGGGCCCGGCAGCCTGATGCGGGGGACGGCACCTCGGCGAGGACCGGACCCACCGCATCCGCTACGGTGAGCGAAGCACTGCACCTGTAGTACTCACCGGCCATGGCCCCCAGGTGATGAGCCGCCCACCTCCACTCCCCAGGGACCCGCCCATGCGCCAGAACCCGCAGCGCCGCGCCGCGCTCCTCGACGCCGCGATCGAAGTCCTGGCGCGCGAGGGCTCACGCGGCCTGACCCTGCGCGCGGTGGACGCGGAGGCGGGCGTCCCGACGGGCACCGCCTCCAACTACTTCGCCAACCGGGCCCAGCTGCTCGTCCAGATCCTGCACCGCACCCGGGAGCGGCTGACCCCCGACCCCGCCGACCTGACCGGCCCGCTGGACACCAAGGTGCTCCTCGGCCGGCTCCTGGAGCGCATGCGCCGCGAGCGCAGCGTGCACATCGCGATGCTGGAACTCCGCCTGGAAGGCACCCGCCGCCCCGAACTCCAGGCGGAGCTGGCCGGCTTCCAGCGCGCGGAACTCGACGCGAACGTCGCCTGGCACCTGGACGCGGGCCTGCCGGGCGACCCCCAGGGCGTGGTGCTGCTCTACCTCGCGATGCTGGGCCTGATCGTGGACGACCTGACGGCTCCCACCATGCTGGACGGCTACCCGGAGCAGGCCCTCATCGCCGCCATGGTCGAGCGCCTCCTCCCGCACCACCCCACGAGCTGACGCCGCGGCCGCCGCTCAGCCGGCCATCTCGCGGATCACCCGGCGGGCCAGGACGGTGCGCGCCGGAGCCAGTTCCGCTGCGATCGCGGCTGTCCTGGAGTCCTCGCAGACGACCTGCGCCGGGTGCGGTTCGCCCGCGGCGGCGACGCGGCGGCGCAGGTGGGTCGGCGGGTGGGTGCTGTCCACATGGTGCCCCCGCCGGGCGGCGACCCGGCGCAGCCGCTCGTACTCCCGCTCGGGCACGGCGCCGGCATGCCGGGCGAGCCGTTCCCACAGACCCTGCTCCGCGCGGTCGCGCGCCTCGCGCCCGGCGCGCCCGCCCCGCACCTGCGCCGCCACCGACTCCCGGCGCAGTTCCGCCTCCATCGCGCGCAGGATCAGGAGCCGGTCCAGCAGACCGACGGCCGCCGCCGTGGATCCGGCACGGACCGCGCTCGCGTCGGCCAGGTACTCGGCCCGCTGCGAAGCGCGCAGGGTGAGCCGGTCGAGCAGCAGGAGCAGTCCGTACGCGGCCCAACGGGGCACGAAGGTCGCCGCGTTCACGAACCGGTCCTGCAACCGCCGTGCGGGCGTCGGCGCGAGCACGTGGAGCCAGACCGACAAGGAGTGCAGCGCCCCGTGCGTGAGCCGCGAGCGCCGGAGGTCGCCGTGGGCGAAGTGGCCCAGCTCGTGTCCGAGGAGCGCCACGCGCTCCTGCGGCGGCAGGATCTCCCACAGTCCGAGCCCCAGGAGCAGCATCCGCCGCTGTCGCAGCCCGTAAACGGTCACGGCCGCACCGGCGTTCGGCTCGACCACCACGGCGTCCACCCCGGTGGTCCCGATCGAGGCCCCGACCTCGTCGATCAACTCGAACAGCCGCGGCGCGTCCGCCCGGTACAGCACCGGCGCGTCCTTCGGCAGCCGCATCGGCCTCGGCCGCAGCACCGACGCGATACCGAGCAGCAGGAAGCCGATCACCGGCTGCACCCCGGTCTCCCAGCCCAGGACGATCAACAGCACCCCGGCCAGCACCAGGAGCGCGGTCACCCCGTGCACGAGCAGGGACACGGCGCAGGCCAGCACGGTCGCCGTGCCCCGCACCGGAGCCGCCCCGCCGTCCGCCGCGCGTTCCATCTCGGCCGCCAGCTCATCCCCGTACTGCTGGGCGAGGCGCCGCCGTGCGGCCGCGATCCGCCCGGGCTGCGGGTCCGGCGCGCCCGGGTCCACGTTCCAGTCGCAGGCCGCGCACCACTCGGCGTACCGCTCGTCGACGGGCACGGCGCCCCCGCACTCCGGGCACTCCCGCGTCGCCGAGGCGGCCACCTCACTGCTGATCTCCACGATCCCCTCCTGCCGCGATCCTCATGGATCCGCGGTCGGGGCAGGATAGGCGGCGGCCCCGTATCCGGGGCGGTCGGGGCGGGTGCGGTGATCTTATGCTCAGGTTTACGCGAGTCAGCTGGTTTTGCGGCCGGTGAGCGACTTTGATGGGTTTGCCAGGCCTCGTACCGGAGCAGGGGGACTACTCATGGGCAGCGACGACAGCCAGAAGGACAGCACACCCACCCTGATCGGTTCCGTGCAGCGCGCACTGCGCCTCGTGGAAGCGATGTACGCCGAGGGCGGGGCCACCGCCAAGCGGCTCGCCCGGCTCACCGGCATTCCGCTGCCCACCGTCTACCACCTGCTGCGCACCCTGAGCCACGAGGGCTACGTCCAGCGCGAGGGCGGGTCGTTCCGGCTCGCGGACGATCTTCCGCTCGCTTCGTGATCAAAAGTCGACGGGTTCCGGCCACGCAGCCGCGTGGTTCCGCGCATGTTCCAGCGGAAAATGCCAGAACCCCCTTCCGCACTGTGGAAGTTGAGTAAGTTCCCTCCTGTCGCGCCGTACGACCGTGCACCCAGCACGTCCGGCCGGGAGGGGAGCCCGCGTGCCCGGGATCGACGAATGCCTGCTCGAAGCCATGGCCCTGCCTGGTGCGCGGGGGGCCGCGCTGGTCGACTGGAGCAGCGGGCTGGCCCTCGGCACCGCCGGGGACTCGCCCGTCGGGGACCACGAGACCACCGCCGCCGAGACCGCCGAGCTGGCCCGGGCGGCCGCCGAGTACGAATCCTTCGCCCCGGCGGACGACGCCCCCTTACGGGGTGACGCCGCCGGCCCGCCCGTCGAGGACCTGATCGTCACCACCCGCACCGGCTACCACGTGCTCCGCTTCGTCGAGACGAGCTTCGACAGCAGCGTCTTCCTGCACCTCTGGCTCGACCGCGCCGACGGCAACCTCGCCCTCGCCCGCCACAAACTCCGGGCCCTCGCCGAGGGGCTGGTACTCAGATGACCGACCCCGCCACGGCCCGCGGCGCGACCGCCTCCGCCGCCGTCTCCCCCCTCCTCACCCGGCTCGCCGCCGAACGCGCCACCGGCGCCCTGCTGCGCGACCGGGGCACCCTCTTCCTCGAGGACGGCCGCATCGTGCACGCCGAGAGCCCGGCCACCCCCGGCCTCGACGTCCTGCTCACCACCGGCGGCGCCCTCGCCCCCGAACGCTGGCGCGAGGCCGTGGACCGGGCCGGCGCCCGCCGCCAGGTGGCCCGCTTCCTCGTGGACAGCGGCGGCCTCGCCGGCGGCGAGCTGGAGATCTGCCACCTCGCCGCGATCTTCGACGCCGCCTTCTTCGCCCTGTCCCCGGGCAGCGGCCCCTCCCGTTTCCGCCGCGGCGCCACCCACTGGATCGGCTCCGTCCGTTCCGTCCCGGCCGCCGCTGTGGAACGCGAGACCCGCCGCCGCCGGGAGCTGCTCGACGCGGTCTGGCCGTACCCGCAGCTCGACACCGCGCCGGTGGTGCCGCGGCCCGCCGCGCCGGGCCAGACGGTCACCGCCCGGCAGCGGATCCTGCTGGGCCGGGCCGACGGCGTCCGCACCCCGGCGGACCTCGCGTGGACCCTGGGCCGCCCCGCCTTCCACACGCTGCTCGACGTACGGCGCCTCGCGGCGGCCGGACTGGTCGAGACCCCGCACGCCCCGGCCCCGCCGCCGGCCGCGGAACCCCTGCCCGACTGGATGACCCAGACCCAATCACCGGACGTGGCGCTGCTCCGCCGCTTACGCGACGCACTGGAGGCAAGCCTGTGAGGCTCCCGCTGCGACCGGCCCTGCGCGCCGACCGCTCCGAGCGGAGGCAGCCCGAAAGGAGAAAGGCCGACATGAGCACGGTGCCCGCCGAGGCGGAGGCCGAGATACTCGCCGAGCTCCGCAGGCTGCGGGCCCGGGTACCCCAGCTCACCGGCGCCCTCGCCGCCAGCGCCGACGGCCTGGTGCTCGCCCAGGACAGTGCCGCCTCCGAAGCCGAGACCGTCGCCGCCCTGACCGCGGCCGCCCTCGGGGTCGCCCAGCGGCTGAGCGACAGCACCGGCCAGGGCGGATTCCGGGAGCTGCTGGTGCGCGGCGAAAACGGATACGTCGCCACCTACGCCGCGGGCGAGGCGGCCGTCCTCACGCTGACCGCCGAGCCGCGCGTGAACGTGGGGCGCCTCCACCTGGAGGCCCGGCGCTCCAGCCTGCGCATAGCCGAGCTCATCGACCACACCCTCGGGCGGCGGGGCGCCGACGTCCCGCCCGCCTGAACCCCGTACAGCCAACCCGGCAGGACCGAACCGAAAACAGGACCGGAAGAAAGAGGAACCCCTCATGGCAAACGTCGAGACCGCCCTCAAGGAAGCCACCACCACGATCGACGGCGCGATCGGTGCCGCCCTGGTCGACTACGGCAGTGGCATGGCCCTCGGAACCATCGGCGGCGGCAAGGACCTCGACCTCACCGTCGCGGCCGCCGGGAACACGGACGTGGTGCGCGCCAAGGTCCGCACGATGGAGATGCTCGGCCTCAAGGACGAGATCGAGGACATCCTGATCACCCTCGGCGGCCAGTACCACCTGATCCGTCTGCTGAGGGGCCGGGGCGCCTCGGGATTCTTCCTCTACCTGGCCCTCGACAAGCAGCGGGCCAACCTCGCGATGGCGCGCCACCAGTTGAAGAAGATCGAAGCCGAGCTGGAGGTCTGACCGGGGATCGTCGAGGTGGCGGGCGGCTTAATTCTTTGCCGTCCGCCTCGGCGATGAGCTCTGGTATGTCCGGAATGAGGGGAGTTCATGATTCTGCTACAGAGTAAGATGCTGTGAGTAGCTGATCATCGATAAAGCATAAAACGCTGGAGAACCCGCCACCCATGCCACCGCGCCTGAGCATCGTCGTCCCCGTCTACAACGTCGAGCTCTACCTCGACGAGTGCCTGGAATCCATCGCCGCTCAGACCTTCGACGACTTCGAGGTCATCCTCGTGGACGACGGGTCCACGGACACCAGCGCCGTCATCGCCAAGGCGTTCGCCGCGCGGGACAAGCGCTTCCGGGTGGTGATGCAGGAGAACGCCGGCCTCGGCGCCGCCCGCAACGTGGGCGCCCGGCACGCCCACCCGGACAGCGAGTACCTGGCCTTTGTCGACAGCGACGACACCATGCCGGACTACGCGTACGAGCGGCTCATCGGCGCGCTCGACGAGACCGGCTCGGACTTCGCCGGCGGCAACGTGAAGCGCTTCCGCTCCGTCGGCATGCAGCAGTCCTGGGGACACCGGGCGGCCTTCGCCAAGACGCAGCTGAAGACCCACATCTCCAAGTTCCCGGCGCTGGTCACCGACCGCACCGCGTGGAACAAGGTCTACCGGCGCACCTTCTGGGACGAGCACGGCTTCCAGTACCCCGAGGGCATCCTCTACGAGGACGCCCCGGTCAGCATCCCGGCGCACTACTTCGCCTCCAGCGTCGACATCATCAGCGACTGCGTCTACCACTGGCGCGTGCGCGAGACCGGCGAGCGCTCCATCACCCAGCGCTCCACCGACCCGGTCTCCCTCATCGACCGCGTCACCTCCGTACGCCTGGTCCGCGAGTCCCTCAAGGCCAAGCAGGGCGCCAAGTACACCCGCTACCTGCGCGACTACGACTACAACGTGCTGAGCGAGGAGCTCCCGCTCATCTACAAGTACGTCGGCGAGGGCGGCCCCGAGTTCCGCGCCGCGTTCGTCAAGGAGGTCGGCGGCCTCATCCGGGAGATCGGCACCGGCCCCTGGTCGGACCTGACCGTCGCCGACCGCCTCAAGGCGTACCTGGCCGGCGAAGGCCGCGTCGAGGACTTCATCGCCCTCCAGCACCACCAGCGCGACTACCACTACAGCGTGCCGGTCAAGGGGCTCGCCCGCCCGCAGGCGGACTACCCCTTCCTCCAGGGCCGCCCGCCGGTCCCCGCCAAGATCCTCACCCTCGGTCCGCGCGAGCGCCGCGTCGTCAGCCGCCTGGAGCAGGCGGCCTGGGCCGACGGCAAGCTGCTCCTGCGCGGCTACGCGCTCCCCGGCCACCTCGGCGCCGAGAGCCGCCTCGGCTCCCGCAAGATGCTCGTCTTCCGCGAGGGCGGCAAGCGCCGCCGCTCGGTCGTCGGCACCCGTACGGTCGCCTCCCCGATGGCCACCGTGAAGTCCCCGCACCTCGCCCTGCGGCACGCCGACTGGGCCGGCTTCACCGCCGTCGTCGACCCCTCGATCTTCCAGTCGGGCGGCAAGTGGCACGAGGGGATATGGACCACCTCCATCGCCGTCACCGGCGCCGGCGGCCTGCACCGCGCCCGCCTCAGGGGCGGTGAGCACGACACCGGCCAGAACCCGCCCCCGCACTGGGTGGCCCCGGACGTCCGGATCGTGCCCACCGTCGCAGGATCCCTCACCATCCAGGTGGAGCTCGTCCGCGCCCGCGCCCTGGACGTGCGGCCCGCCGGCGACGACGCCGTCGAGATCACCGGTGAGCTCTCCGCCGAGATCGCAGGCGCCGCCTCCCTCCAGGCCGTCCACGTCACCACCGGCACCCTGGTCGGCATCCCGCTGGAGACCGGCACGGCCACCGCCGGGCGGATCCCCTTCACCGCCCGCGTCCCGCTGGCCGAGCTGGCCGCCGTACCGGACGCTCCCTGCGAGCCCGGCGAGTGGACCCCGGAGCCCTGGAGCCTGTCCGTGATCGGCGCGGACGGCACCGAGCACCGCCTCGTCCACGACGAGCGCGCCGGGTTCGAAGGCCTCGTCGTGCGCCTGCCCGGCGAGGACGCCGGCCGCACCCTCTTCGCCAAGCGCGGCAACACCGGACACCTGACCCTCTCCGTCCAGCCTTCGCCGCCGCTGATCGACTCCGTCGACACCGAGGACGGCACCGTGACCCTGCGGGGCCGGTTCGTCGCTCCCACCGACGAGCCGTACGAGCTCGTGCTGCACAACGTGCACGGCGTGGAGTTCAGCTACCCCGTCACCCGCGACGGCGACACCTTCGAGGCCGCCTTCGCGCCGGTGCTTCCCGAGGCCTACGCCGGCAGGACCACGCTCCCCGAGGGCCGCTGGTGGCCCACGCTGCGCCCGGCCGCCCAGGGCGGAACCACCGCCGGCCTGCTCGGCGTCGACCGAGGCGCCCCCGTGCAGATGGGCCCCGGCCTCCTCTTCTCGGGGCCGCACAACGTCACCGTCCAGGGCCGCCGGATGCGCGTCGAGACCCGCTTCCACGACCGCATGGCCCTGGTCGCCGACCCGCTGCTCAGCCCGCACGACCGTTCCAACTACGCCCAGCGCGTCGCCCGCTTCGAGACCTACCCGGCGCAGCGCGCCCTGCCGGTCAAGGACATGGTCGTCTACGACACCTTCCAGGGGAACGGCGCCGGGGACTCCCCCCGGGCCATCCACGAGGAGCTGGTGCGCCGCGGCGAGAAGCTGGAGCACATCTGGCTGGTCAACGACGGCCGCGCCGAGGTCCCGGCGACCGCACGCGCCGTGCAGTACGGCAGCGTGGAGTCCTGGGACGTGCTGGCCCGCGCCCGCTACTTCGTGACCAACGACAACGTGCCCCGGCGCTTCGACCGCCGGACCGGGCAGGTCGTCGTCCAGACGTGGCACGGCACGCCGGTCAAGCAGATCGGCCACGACTTCGTGCACGACTACTACACGAGCCCCGAGATCCTGGAGGGCCTGGCGCACGACAGCGCCCAGTGGTCCCTCCTCGCCTCCCCGAGCTCGTACGCCACGCCCCTCCTCAAGCGCGCCCTCGGGTACGACGGCGAGGTCATCGAGGCGGGCAGCCCGCGTACGGACGCCCTCGTACGGCCCGACGCGCAGCGCGTCGCCGAGGTCCGGCGGCGGCTCGGCATCCCCGAGGGCAAGAAGGTCGTCCTCTACATGCCGACGTGGCGCGAGAACTGCGAAGGCTGGTCCGGGGGCTACAAGCTCGACCTGCGGATCGACCTGGACGCGGCGCGCCGGGAGCTCGGCGAGGACCACGTCCTGCTGGTCCGCGGCCACCACCACGTGGGCGAGCAGGTCCGCGAGGGCGTCCGCGACGGCTTCGTCGTCGACGTGTCCCGCTGGCCCGACGCGGCGGACCTGCTGCTCGTCGCCGACGTGCTGATCTCGGACTACTCCTCCGCGCTCTTCGACTTCGCGCTGACGGACCGGCCGATCCTGCTCTTCACGTACGACCTGGAGCACTACAAGGGCACCCTGCGCGGCTTCAACTTCGACCTCGAGGCGAAGGCGCCCGGCCCGATGCTGTCGGACTCGGCGAGCCTGATCGAGGCGGTGCGCAACGCCGACGCCCTCGGCGAGCAGTACGCGCAGGCACGCGCGGCCTGGCGCGAGGAGTTCTGCGACCTGGACGACGGCCACGCCACCGAGCGCGTCGTCGACCGCATGCTGGAGCTGGGAGCAGGCCCCGCGAAGTAGCCCGTACGGGCGAAATCCCGGCTGAAAGCGGACCGGCCCCGGGCCCACCGATGAATTTCGGGCCCGGGGCCGGTCTGTATGTGAGGAACGGTGACCACCGTCCCCACACCGGCCAGGAGGCAGAGATGAGCGGCAACGGTTTCACCACGTGTCTGTGGTTCGACGGCAACGCGGAAGAGGCCGCCCACCACTACGTGTCCGTCTTCAAGGACGGCAGGATCGGCCGGATCGGCCGCTACACGGATGCGGGGCCCGGGCGGGCGGGCTCGGTGATGATCGTCGAGTTCGAGATCAACGGCCAGAAGTTCACCGGCCTCAACGGCGGACCGCAGTTCCCCTTCACCGAGGCGGTCTCCTTCCAGATCCACTGCGCCGACGAACCCGAGGCGGACTACTACTACGACGCGCTGACCAGGGACGGCGGCCAGGAGTCCGCCTGCGGCTGGGTCAAGGACAAGTTCGGGCTGTCCTGGCAGGTCATCCCGCCCGGGGCCATCGATCTGGTCAGCGACCCGGACCCGGAGCGGGCCGCGCGCGCCACCGCCGCCATGATGAAGATGAAGAAGCTGGACGTGGCGGAGATGCGGCGCGCCGCCGACGGGTTCTCCGGCTAGAGCGCCTCCGGCTGCGCGGCGATCCCGGCCAGGAGCGCCGGCAGGGCGGTCCCGATCGGCTCGCGGACGACCTCGTCGGCGAGGGAGTCGTACGGGGTCTCCTCCGCGTTCACGATGATCAGCCGGGCCCCGGCCTCCGCGGCCATCCCGGCCAGGGAGGCCGCGGGCTGCACCTGGAGGGTGGAGCCGACGGCGATGAAGACCTGGCAGCCCTTGGCCACGGCCATCGCCTGCCCCAGCACCACGGGGTCGAGCCGCTCGCCGAACATCACCGTCGCCGCCTTCAGGATCCCGCCGCACGCCAGGCAGGCGGGATCCGGCTCCCCGGCGGCGACCCGGGCCAGGGCCTCGTCCATGGCGGAGCGGGCGTGGCAGGCGGTGCACACCACCGACCTCGCGCTGCCGTGCAGCTCGAACACCTTGCGCGCGGGCATCCCGGCGAGCTGGTGCAGCCCGTCCACGTTCTGCGTGATGACCCGGACCGGGGTGCCGCCGCGCTCCAGTTCGGCCACGGCGAGGTGCGCGGTGTTGGGCCGGGCCCCGAGGGCGCCGAGCTCGGCCCGCATGAGCCAGGACCGGCGGCGGATCTCCGGATCCGCCATGTAGTACGCGTAGGTCACGAGCTTCTCGGCGTCGGGTTCCCGACGCCAGAGCCCCTGCGGCCCCCGGTAGTCCGGAATCCCCGAATCGGTGGACATTCCTGCCCCACTGAACACTGCGACGAGCGGCTTTCCCATGATCCGACCGTACGCACCGGAGCACTCCGTCCGCGAACGAATTCCGGCGCTCCGCGGCCGGCGGCCCCTGCGGGCGCGGCGGGCCGGTCTTCCGGTCTCGCCCCGAACCGCTCCTTCACTCGTTCGGTCCCGCGGGTCACGATCGTCTTCCGCCGGTCACACCACGAGGGGCGGGTGCCGGTGGGACCGGGTCCGGGCGGCGGCGGAGGGTCGTTTCTGCGGTGAATCCCGACCCCCACAGGAGTGAGATCCGCCCGCCCGCCCTCCCGAGGGGCCGGGTGGGCGGGTACAAAACGGACATGAAGCTCATGACGTACCGCCTCGGCGCCCTGCTCCTGACCCTGCTCGCCGGGCCAGCCCCGCTGTCCGTCGCCGCCGCACATGCCGCCCCGGCCCCCGCCCGTGCCCCCGTGGCCCCGCAGCCGCACGACGCCACCAAGATCAGTACCTTCCTCACCGGTTTCTACGGCCATCACGGCCCGACCGACTACGACCGGGCGAACCGGGTCTCGCAGCTGCTCAAGGACAGGCAGCTGGAAAGAGCGGACGCCGACGTCCTCCTCTGCTCCCGGAACGCACCGCAGGACATCTCCATCGGCCCGGTCACCGTCGCCCCCGCGGCCGGGGTCGGCTGGGCCACCGTGACCACCACCTGGGATTCCGGCACCACAGACACCTTCACCGCGTACGTGCGCCTCGACTCCCAGCCCATCCACCTGGACGACGTGATCTGCGCGGGCTGACGCCCCGCGGGGCGCGTGCCGTCGGCGGAGCTCCATCGCGGCCCATCCGTACGGGTCTTGACGGCTGATCAGGCGCTGCTGTGGGGCTCCCGCCCCGTCTGGTACAACACGGGGCATGACGGGATTCGAGATCACCGGCGCGAGCGCCGCCGACATGGAACTGATCCGCGGCTGGGCCGACGAGGAGGGCTGGAACCCCGGGGACTCGGACCGGTTCGCCTTCGCGGTCGCCGACCCGGAGGGCTTCCTCGTCGGCCGGCTCGACGGTGAACCGGTGGCCAGCATCTCCGCCGTCCGCTACGGCGCGGGCTTCGGCTTCATCGGCTTCTACATCGCCCGCCCCGCCGTCCGCGGCCAGGGTTACGGCATCCGGCTGTGGCACGCCGGGATGGACCGGCTCCACGGGCGGCTGATCGGCCTGGACGGGGTCGTCGACCAGCAGGACAACTACCGCAAGTCCGGATTCCGTTCGGCCTGGAACAACATCCGCCACGAGGGAGTGCCGCGCGGCGGGGACGCGGCCGCCGAGGACTTCGAGGTGGTGGACGCGGCGACCCTGCCCTTCGGGCAACTCGCCGCCTATGACCGGCGGTTCTTCCCCGCCGCGCGGGACGCCTTCCTCTCCGCCTGGACGGCGCTGCCCGGCCGGACGGCGCTGGCCGCGGTCCGCGACGGCCGGATCGAGGGGCTCGGCGTCATCCGCCCGTGCAGCGGCGCCTCCCGGATCGGCCCGCTCTACGCCGCCACCCCCGGCGTGGCGGCCGGCCTGCTGCGGCGGCTCGCCGAGCACGCACCGGACGGACTGGTCTCGGTGGATGCGCCGGATGCCAACCCGGACGCCGTCGGGCTGTTCACCGGCCTCGGCCTCGCCCCCACGTTCGAGGCCGCCCGGATGTACACGGGGCCGGCCCCCGAGGTGGAACTGGCCGGGATCTACGGGGTCACCAGCCTCGAACTCGGCTGACGGGGCCGGGAGTCCGTCCCGGCCCCGGCGGGCCGCCGGGCGGCGGTCGGCGCGCCGCCCGGCCCGCTCCGTTCGCCGGACGGGGCGTCAGAAGCCGAACAGCGCGCCCGCGGTGTGCCGCAGACCGCACGGGTTGGCGAAGGTGTACGAGTAGTTCAGCCGGCGGCCCTGCCACACGCCGTCGGCCGTCACCGTCATCGGGTTCCACTCCCTGGTACACGCGGTTCCGGCACCGGGCGCCGCGACGGCGTCCAGCTCCGCCGCGTTCGCCCGTAAGTCGGCACAGGCGGCGGCCGGGTTCGGGTGCGTACCGCCCGGCGTCGGCGCGCACACCAGCGTCACGGCGCGCATCACCGTGCCCGCGTCGGCGTCGTCACCGGCGCTCACGCTGAGCACGAGCGCGGAGGGCGCGTAGAGGCTGGAGGCCCCGGACGGCGCGGCTCCGGCCGTTCCCGGCCAGGCCAGCGCGGTGAGCGCGGTGAGCGCCATGGCGGCGGAACCGAGCCCGAGACCCTTTGCGATGGACCGCATTGCGAACACTCCTCTGGGTTGGTGTTTCGGATAGCGGACAGAGTCTTGCCGACACGAGCCGTGAACGCCCGTTCGCACCACCGTTTTTCGTCACCGATCGTGTACGGATGAGCGCAGACCGCAGCGGGCCGGGGGCCTCTGACCAGTGGGGGAGCGGGCCGCCGAATCGGCCGAACACCGACCGGGAGACGTGCGCGAAACCTTTGCGGAGGGCCTACGGGCGCGGCCGGCGTGTCCGAATGTGACAGGGAATCGTCATTGCGGCCATGGGGCGTGGCCGTGGAAGATCGGTTCATGCCCACTTCGCACCGAGTCGTCATCGCGGTCTTCCCCGATGTCGACCTCCTCGACGTCACCGGCCCTGCCGAGGTCTTCTCGCTGGCCAACCGGGAGACCGCGGGCCGCGCCGGCTACGAGGTCCGCCTCGCCGGGCCGGTCGCCGGAGCGGTCCGTACGTCGGCGGGTGTACGGCTCCTCACCGACCTGGCCTTCGACGAGGTCGGCGGGGAGGTGGACACCCTGCTGGTGCCGGGCGCGGTCGACATCACCGATGACGGCCCGGTCGCCCGCATCGACGACACCGTCGTGGCGTGGGTGAAGGAGACCGCGCCGCACGCCCGGCGGGTCGCCTCGGTGTGCGTGGGCGCGCACCTGCTGGCCGCGGCCGGCCTGCTGGACGGGAAGACGGCCACCACCCACTGGTCGACCGCCGCACAGCTCGCCGCCGACCACCCGCAGGTCACCGTCGACCCGGACCCGATCTTCGTCCGGACCGACCGCGGCCGGGTGTGGACCGGGGCCGGGATCAGCGCCTGTCTGGACCTGGCCCTGGCCCTGGTCGCCGAGGACCTCGGCGAGCAGACGGCCCTCTCCGTCGCCCGGCAGCTGGTGATGTACCTCAAGCGGCAGGGCGGCCAGAGCCAGTTCTCCGTCCCGCTCAGCCGCCCGGCCGCCGAGCGCCGGGACATCGACGAGCTGCGGCTGTGGATCGCCGAAAACCTCGACGAGGACCTCTCCGCGCCGGCCCTGGCCGCACGGATGTGCCTCAGCGAACGGCACTTCGCCCGCGTCTTCACCCAGGAGACGGGCACCAGCCCCGCCGCCTACGTGGAGGCGGCCCGCATCGAGGTGGCGCGGCGCCTGCTGGAGACCACCGACGGCCGGCTCGACCGGATCGCGGCCGCCGCGGGCCTCGGTTCCGCGGAGACCCTGCACCGGGCGTTCCGCCGGCAGCTGGCCACCACCCCGGCGGCCTACCGCCGCCGGTTCCGCACCCAGGCCGGCTGACCGGCCGCACAGCACCCCCGACCACCCTTTTCCCCCGGCACGAGCGAGGCGGACGGCTTCGCCCTGCCCTTTTCACCGATGAGAGGCATCCGATGAGCACGAACACCGCGTCCAAGACCCTGCGCGACGTGAGCGGACAGGACAACGAGCCGCCGCGGCTCGCCGACTCCGCCCTGATCCTGATCGACTTCCAGAACACCTACCGCACCGGCGTCATGGCCCTGGAGGGCGCCGAGGAGGCCCTCGCCGCCGGCGCCCGCCTGCTGGAGCGTGCCCGCGCCGCGGGCACCCCGGTGATCCACGTCATGCACGGCGGCGGCGAGAACACCCCGTACGACATCCGCGCCCACATCGGCTCCATCAGCGACGAGGTCGCGCCGGCGGAGGGCGAGCCGGTCGTGGTCAAGCAGGTCCCGAATTCCTTCCACGGCACCGAGCTGGAGAAGACCCTGGCCGACCTGGGCTTCGCACCGGGCAGCGGCAAGGACCTGGTACTGGCCGGGTTCATGACGCACATGTGCGTCACCTTCACCGCGGAGGGCGCCTTCCACCGCGGCTACCGGCCCACGGTCGTCGCCGAGGCCACCGCCACCCGCGCCCTGGCCGCCCCGGACGGCACGGTCGTGCCCGCCTCCGCGCTCCGGGCCGCCGCCCTGACCACCATCACCGACGTGTTCGGCCTCGTGGTTCCGACGGTGGAGGCCCTGCGCGCCTGACGGGGGTAGGCACGCAAGGCCGGCGGGCGGGGGCCCGGCCGGGCGAACCGGCCCACCCCCCCCCCGCCCCGGGCCGGGCAACCCCCGCCCCGTTGACCGGGCGCGCCACCGCTCCCGGGGGGGGGGGCCCCCCCCCCCCCCCCCCCCCCCCCCGCCGCGGGGGGGGGGGCGCCCCGGGGGGGGGGGGGGCCGCCCGGCGACCGGCCCCCCCCCCCCCCCGCCGCGGTACGGGGCTAGCCCGCCGAGGCGCGCGGGGCGTACAGCTCCAGGAGCCGGGTACGGGTCTGCTGGAGCCGCAGGGCGAGCACCCGGCCGACCCAGTGGCCGATCGCCGATCCGAAGGCGGGATCGGCGTCCATCAGCATCCGCACGCCCGCACCGTCGAACTCGTACGCACGCACCGGTGTCATCGCCTCGGCGCCCAGCTGCCACACGTAGGGCGGGAACAACCACGACCAGCCCACCAGCTCACCGGGGCCGAGGTTCTCCACCGGCGCGGGCCTGCGGCCGGGCACGGGGATCTCGAGGGTCACCGTGCCGGAGCGCACGATCCAGAAGGACTCCGCCTGGGTGCCTTCGTCGAAGATGCGGGCGCCCTCCGCGAAATTGACCTCGCGGGCCTGGGACATCAGCCGTCCCCGGTGCTCGGTGGACAGCATGGCAGCGATTCGTACGGGGGAAGGTGTGCTCACGACGGCCTCCGATCAGCCCCCCACGACGCGACTGCTATCCCCAGTGTCGCCGACGGCGCCGGATACCGGCCGGGGTCGGGCGGCGGTTGTTCCGGATCGGCCCGATCCGGCCCAGTGCCGGGCCCGCACGCGCCCCACCAGGCACGTTCCACCTCGTACGCCCCGCCCCGCCTAGTCCTCGGCGTTCGCCTCCAGGCAGGCCAGCTCCATCGCGTCCAGCACCGCCTCGTGGCTGCGCCCGCTCAGCTCGGCGACGTTCTCGATCTGGGCCGTGGCCCAGGCGGCGAGGGTCATCACCAGCACCCGGAGCCCGTCCGTGCCGTGGTCGGCCAGGATCGCGTCGGCGACGACCATGGCGTCCTCGGGCACCTGCTCGGGCGGCTCCAGACCCGCGAGACCACGCAGCATGGTGAGGGTGCGGCGGGAGATCTCCGGCGTCATCCTCGCCAGCCGCATGTCCTCTTCCTCGTCCATCAGTCCCACCCCTCCGGTGCCGTGCTCCCCGTCACCCCAGGCACGGTAGAGGGGCCCGGCCCCGCGCGGGGCCCGTTTCGCCAGGGTGACCCTGGGTGAACGGATGACGTCGGGGGGTACCGGGGGAGGCCGCCCGGCCCCGACGCGATTTGGCATCCGATGCGTCAAGTGGCGTGAACGGTACGTCGATTCACCCTAGGGTGCGGCCGTACGCATGGCCGCGGACGGCTGTTCGGCGGTTTTCGGCCATCGCCCACCGGGCCGCGCGCCACACGGCCACACCGCACACCGAACTGGGGGGTTCATGCGCAGATCCAAAGGGCTGGTCGCCGCCCTCGCCCTCGCCCTGTCCGTGGCCGGCACCGGCACCGGCGCGGGCATCGGCCTCGGCCTCGTCCCACCGGCGGCGGCCATCACCCCGCCCGTCGCCTTCACCGCCGACGCCCTGCCGACCTGGCAGCCCAACGGGGTCGTCTGGGCCCTCGCCGAAGCGGGCGGCCAGGTCTTCGCCGGCGGCACGTTCTCGGCCGTACGCCCGCCCGCGGGCGGCGCCGGCGGCGAGCAGCCCGCCGTGAACTTCGCGGCGCTCGACGCCGCGACCGGCGCCCCGACCTCCTGCACCCTGTCCTTCACCGTCGGCTCGGGCACCGCCACCGTCCGCGCGCTCACCCTCTCGCCGGACAAGAAGACCCTCTACGCGGGCGGCTACTTCGGAGCCGTCAACGGCACCCCGGTCTCCAGCCTCGCCGCCATCGACGTGGCGAGCTGCACCGTCAAGCCCTCCTTCCGCCCGGCCTTCGCGGCCACCGTCCGCGCCCTCGCCGCCACCGCCGACACCGTCTACGCGGGAGGCGACTTCCTCACCGTGGCCGGCCAGCCGCGTGAGCGCTTCGCCGCCGTCGACGCGGCCGACGGGACGCTGCGGCCCTTCACCGCCGACGCGGACGAGCCCGGGCGCGCCGTCGAGGTCACCCCGGACGGCAACAACGTGGTCCTGGGCGGCGACTTCTTCACCGTCAACGGCACGAACAGCCACGCCCTCGCCGTCGTCAACGCCACCAGCGGAGCCCTCACCAAGGCCTACCCCGGCTTCATCGAGACCAACTCCGTCGTCAAGGACATCGCGACCGACGCGACCGGCTTCTACACCGCCAACGAGGGCACCGGCGGCGGCGTCTTCGACGGCCGCATCGCACTCAACCTGAGCGACCTGGGCCAGCGCTGGCGCGACACCTGCCTCGGCGCCACCCAGGCCGTACTCCCGTACCAGAGCGTGCTCTACAGCGCCTCGCACGCACACGACTGCTCCAGCGTCGGCGAGTTCCCCGACGGGCAGCGCCACCACCTCCTCGCCCAGCCCACCACCGGCACCGGCAAGCTGGGCTGGGCCCCCGACACCAACGACGGCATCGGGGAGGGCATCGGCCCGCGCGTCATGACCGTCGGCTCCAAGGGCGGCGTCCGATACCTGTGGGTCGGTGGCGAGTTCACCACCGTCAACGGTGCGGCGCAGCAGAGCCTGACCCGCTTCGCCTCCACCGGCGACACCGGCGCGCCCACCGTGCCCGTCGCGAGCGCGGCAGCCTTCGCGCCGGGCGAGGCCCAGGTGCGCTGGCGCACCAGCCTCGACCTCGACGACAGCGCGCTGACCTATAGGATCTACCGCAACGGCGCGGCCACGCCGATCGCCACGGTCGCCGCCGACTCGCTGTTCTTCCGGCGTCCGCAGGCCTCGTGGACCGACACCACCGTGACGCCGGGCCAGACGTACACCTACCGGGTGACCGCGACCGACGCGGCGGGCAACACCAGCGCCCTCTCGGGGGCGGCCGGCGTCACGGTTCCGACCTCGGTGGACGCCTACCCGAACCAGGTGCGCGCCGACGGAGCGCAGCAGTACTGGCGCTACGACGAATCCGCCCTGCCCTTCGTCGCCGACTCCTCGGACGGCGGCAACCAGAGCGGCACGCACCTGAACGCCCCCGCCCTGCGCCAGACCCCGGGCGCGGTCTCCGGCGCGAGCACCGCGATCGGCTTCAACGGCGCCGACACCCAGGTGTACGGGGACAAGCGGCAGACGGTGGGCAGCACTTACACCATCGAGACCTGGTTCAGGACGAACACCACCCGGGGCGGCAAGCTCTTCGGCTTCGGCAGCAACCAGGCACGCGGCAGCAACCAGTACGACAAGCACCTCTACATGACCAACGACGGGCGTCTGGTCTACGGCGTCTACACCGGCGCCACCCGCACCATCACCACCCCCGGCTCCTACAACGACAACCAGTGGCACCACGCCGTCGCGACCCAGGGCCCCGGCGGGATGACCCTCTACGTGGACGGCGACCGCAAGGGCACCCTCGCCGTCACCACGCACGAGAACTTCGCGGGCTACTGGCACGCCGGCGGGGACAGCCTCGGCGGCTGGCCCGACCGTCCCACCAGCGAGTACTGGGCGGGGCAGCTGGACGAGACCGCCGTCTACCCGACCGTCCTGAGCGCGGCGCAGGTACAGCACCACCACGCCCTCGCCACCGCCCCGGCCGACTCCGTGGCCGAGGTGACCGCAGCGGAGGACACCTACGCCAACGCGGGCGCGCCCGACGGCAATTTCGGGACCTCGGGATCGCTCGCGGTGCGCGGCACCTCGTTCTACGCGAGCTACCTGCGCTTCGACCTGCCCGCCGCGCCCGCGGGCACGGTACTGAAGTCGGCCGTGCTCTCCGTCAAGACGAGCACCATGAGCGGCGCCGGAACGACGGACACCGTGTCGGTGGTCCCGGTCACCGGGTCCTGGACGGAGGGCGGTACGACGTACAACAACCGTCCCGCACTGGGCGGTCCGGCGCTCGGCAGCTTCGCGGGGATCCCGGACGGCTCGGCGGTCCACACCGCCGGGCTGACCACCCAGACCGTCGCCGCGGCGCTCGGCGGCGCCTACAGCCTGGCGCTGACCAGCGCCGGCACGGACGCCCTGTGGCTGTGGTCCTCGGAGGCCCAGGCCAACGAGGGCACCCCGCGGCTGACGCTGACCTTCGGCGCGCCGTAGCCGCGAGGGAGGCCAGGACCGGTCCCTCAGGCGAGGGCGTACGTGAAGGTGTACGCGACGGAGGTGTCGCCGTGGTGGTAGGTGAACCCTCCGGAGCCGGTCAGTCCGGCCAGGTCCCCGGTGCCCGAGCCGGGGACCACCTCGAAGCGGCAGGTGGTCCCGGTGGCGTCGAAGCCGCCGCGCTCCTCCAGGACGAAGGTGCCCTTGTGGCCGTCGACGCTGCCGGCGAGCAACTCCAGCCCGCAATAGCCCCCGACGTTCTCGCCGGTGTAGGCGATCGCGTACGAGCAGGTCGTCGCGGCCGCCTCGATCCCGCCGGAGAAGGCGTTGGTGACGGTGGCGCGGGCGAGGCGCGGGACGGAGTCCGGGGGGCCCACGGGGTGCTCCTGCCAGTCCGCGAAGGTGAAGCGGCCGGTGGTCTCGACGGTGGTGGTCGGCGTGGTCATGCCCGTCCTCTCAGCGGTCCGGGCGGTCTCCTCCGCCCGGCGTGACCTCCAGGCTGGCAGCCGTACCTGACACCTTCTGTCAGGTACGGCAACAATGGCCGTCATGCGCGCCGACCGTCTCCTCTCCCTGCTCCTGCTGCTGCAGAACCGCGGCCGGATGACCGCGCCCGAGCTCGCCGGGGAACTGGAGGTGTCCCTCCGTACCGTCTACCGGGACGTCGAGGCCCTCGGCGCCGCGGGAGTCCCCGTCCTCGCCGACCGCGGCCCCGCAGGCGGGTACCGGCTGGCGGACGGCTACCGCACCCGCCTCACCGGGCTCACCGACTCCCAGGCCGGCTCCCTCTTCCTCGCCGGCGCCCCCGGACCGGCCCGGGAGCTCGGCCTCGGCGCCGACCTGACGGCCGCCCAGCTCAAACTCCAGGCCGCGCTGCCCGCCGCGCTCGCCGACCGCGCCCGCCGGATCCAGGAGCGCTTCCACCTTGACGCCCCCGCCTGGTTCCGGGACGCCGACCCCGTACCGCACCTCGCGCAGATCGCCCAGGCCGTCTGGGACCAGCGGGTCCTGCACACCCACTACCGCCGCTGGCGGGGCGAGGTGCACCGTGCACTGCATCCGCTCGGCCTCGTCCTCAAGGGCGGCATCTGGTACCTCGTGGCCCGGACCGAGGGGGCGGTGCGGACCTACCGCGTCTCCCGGTTCCTGGCGGTGGACACCGCGGAGGACGGCTTCGAGCGGCCCGCCGACTTCGAACTCGCCGCGCACTGGCGGGAGTCCACCGCACGCCTCGACGCGGCCCTCCACCAGCAGACCGCCGAACTGCGCCTCTCGCCCCGCGGGCAGCAACTGCTGCCGATGCGGTTCGGCGCCGCGGGCGCCCGGGCCCTGGCCGGGGCCGGCCCGGCCGACGCGGACGGCTGGGTGCGGCTGCGCCTCCCGGTCGAATCGGAGGCGGTCGCGGTCGGCGACCTCCTCCGACTGGGCATCGACGCCGAGGTGCTGGGACCGCCCGAACTCCGAGCCGCCCTGGCGGAGACGATCGCGAGCCTGGCGGAGCGGTACGACGTTCGCGTCAAGTTGCCATAGGTGGCTACATATATGAGAATTGATCATATATGCCCACATTGGGAGATGGTTCGAATGAATTTCGGCCACGACGAAGGACTCCGGCTGGCTCCACACGAGGAAGTTCCGCCGGAGAGAGTGGAAGAAGTCCTCGAGCAACTGTCTTCGATCCGTCAGGACGAGATCGCGCGACAGGCCACATTGGCTCGGAAATCTGCCAACATCGGGCGAAAGTACCGCGAGCGGCTGCGCAATGCCCTTGGCTCTGACGCCTATGATCAATATCGGTCAGCCGTGCTGTCTGACAGGAAATTCCGACGGCGCGACCTGGACCTTCCCTCGCATGTGAGAATCGATCCTTCGGACCGGGGTATTCGCGGTGATGAGGCGCTCAGAGCGCTGGAGATCGATCCGGAAGTGATACGGAGAGAGCGGCGTCGGGCGCAGGATCAGTTCGCATGTCTGCTTCCGAATCCGCCGGAGGAGGACGGTCAGTGGGTAGAAGTGCTCACGCCGGATCAGGTGCCGGACGAGGTGAAAGGCCGAACGATCAGGAGCCTGCAGTACTTCTCTCCTCCCTACAGTGATTTCGCGTGGGGTCATGACGGTTACTCCGACGGCGCGTTCACGAGGAGCCAGAGTGCCGGCGCGGATAACGTGACAGGGTTTGTCCGTACGTCCTCCTTGGTGGAAAACTACAACGCCGACGACTACGATTCGGCTTCGACTCAGGCTGCCGGCCTCGTTGGATTCTGGTACAAAGTGCCGACTTCCGGGTTGCTGGAGGTCTGGATCCACGTGCAAGTCAGCGTCGCGCGTCACCGGTTGATTTTGGTGGACGAGTGGGGCGTATCGGACTCGACCACTCGGCAGGACAATCAAATTGCGTTCAGGGCACAAGGCGGCGGAATTTTCACTCAGATGAGGACCAGCGTGGGATCAGGGTTCTATTTGCACCGTGATACCAGTGGTGTCTGGAATGTTGAAAACGTTACTCCGGGTCAGAAATACTGGGCGCACTTGTTCTCGGATGTCGCCTTCCCGGCCGGGACCTGGGTGCACGTCGAGGTCGGAACCCAGACCCTGACCTCCGAGTGGACCAACGACATGCAGGTGACCAGCGGTACCGACTTCCGGTACTTCATACCGCAGGCGGCGGTGGGATCCACCGGCGGCTGACCAACGAAAGCCGTACAGCGATGAAAGCATCCAACACTGAAAGGCCCCGTGTCGCCGCCACGATCCCCGTGGGGTGGAAGCCGGTCGGTGTGGCGGTGGACGTTCATGACCATGTCTTCGTCACCAACAGTGGTGTCAGTACGGTGTCGGTGATCAATTCCGTGACGAACGCGGTGAGCGCCACCCTCAACGTCGGACTCGGCCCGGAGAGCGTGGCAACAGACCCTCAATTCGGCGTCTACGTCGCCAACGGCGGCAATTTCACCGTGTCGGCCCTCGACAGGTTCCACGCCCTCGCCGCCACCATCAACGTCGGAGGCACGCCCGTCGTCCCGCCACCCGACAGGCTGAGGGTGGCGGTCGATCACCTCAGGGGTCTTGCCTACGTGGCCAACCGAGGTCTTGACAGGGTGTCGATCATTCGAATCAGCAGTGATCCCCCCTTCTCCTTCGAGTTCATCGAAGTAGACGGACCTCTCGGTGTGGCGGTTGATCCCGTAAGTCACCGCGTCTTCGTCACACGACCCGACCACAACAAGGTGTCGGTGATCGATACCACCACCACGACCCACGGGGACGTCATCTGGAACATCCCCGTCGGACACCACCCCACGGGTATCGCGATCGATTCCCAGAAGCGGCGCGCCTATGTGGCCAACTCCGGCTCCAACACCGTGTCGGTGATCGATATGACGACCGGTGGCGTCGCCGGCATCGACGTCGGCGCGAGCCCGACCGGTGTGGCGGTTGATTCCCACGGAGGCGTCTACGCCACCCACCCCGATGGCCTGGTGAGGGTGATCGATCCCGGCTCCGCCAGTGTGATCGCCAGGATCCCCGTCGGCTCCCAGCCGCAGGGACTGGTCTTCGAACCCCACAGCAACCGCATCTACGTGGCCAACTGCGGCGACGGCACGGTATCGGCCATCGACCTTGCCGCGACCAGTGCTCGCTGAGGCGGGTCAGCCGCGAGTCCGCGCCGCCGGACTCCCAACGGACCTCGCCGTCCTGGCGGTAGGGGGTCGGGCGGAGCCCGCAGGCCGCGGCGACCGCCGCCGAGGCGGTGTGGTCCGGGTGGACGTGCGCGACCAGGCGGACGATGGGGACCTCCGTCAGCCAGGCGGTGAGGATCCGGGCGGCCTCGGTGGCGAACCCGCGGCCCTGCCAAGGGGTTCCGATGACCCAGGCCAGCTCGGCGAGGTCCTGCGCCGGGGTGATCGTGGCCTGCACGGTGCCGACCAGCCGCCCCGTCCCCTGCAACCGCACCACCCAGTTCGCCCACACGACCCCGGCATCGGGCGACCCGCCCTCCAGCCGCTCGTACCGGGCCCGCAGCGCGTCCGCCGCCAATGGCGCCCCGCCGATGAAGGCATGCAGGGCGGGGTCACCCAGCACCCCGGCCATCTCCTCGGCGTGCCCGCCCTCCAGCGGCACCAGCTCAACCCGGGGCCCGCTCAGCGCGACGGGCCGGATCGCGGGCCGGCGGACCTTGTGAGCGGCCCGGGGGCGGGGGACGCCGTCGACCTCCAGGCAGACGCCGACCACCCGGTCGTAGCCGGTCCAGCCGTTCACGTGGCCGCGGTTGTTGCTGATCTGGACGCGCCGGCGGGAGGCATCGACGGCAGACACCAGGTGGAGGTACACCGTGCCGGATACACGCGCCAGGACGATGTCGCCGACCTCGAGCAGCGTCGGCTCAGCCGGCGCGACCCGGACCAGCTGCCGGCTGTGGATCAGCGGCGCCATCGATCCGCCGGTCAGCCGGAACTCCACGGTTTCGCCCCTGCCGATGCGTTCCGCCAGCGTGCCCAGTATGCCCATCGGGCGAGTTTCCCCTGATGGGGTCGTCCGAGCCAGAGGATTTCGGGGGTGTGGGCGTCAGCGAGGGGGTTCCACCTCCAGGAAGCGGCGGTGGCGGGGGCCGCGGTAGAGGAGGCATACCCAGCCGAGGCGTTCCAGGGCGGCCGCGCAGGCCGTCAGGCGGTCCTGTTCCTCCTCGGCCGCGCCGGCGCCGCGGGGGCCGACCCAGGTGACCTCCGCCCGGCCCGGCTCCGCGGTGGCGGTCACGCGGTAGCCCGTCCGCGCGGGCAGGCCCTGCGCGTCCACCGCCGAGGGCGGGATCCCCGACGCCTCCAGTGCGAGGGCCACCGCACGCGGCAGCTGCCGGACCTCCCACGGCGCGGGAACCTCCGCCCCCGCCGGTCCGTTGACCAGACGGCGGATCTGCAGCAGCCCCTCGTACGCCGTGCGCAGCTCCGCCGCGCGCCCGGCATCCGGTGGCCCGGCCGGGCCGTCACCGGTCGCCGCCTCGAAGCCCTGCCCGGGAACCGACACCACCTACCACCCCGCCCGTCTGAGTACCCCGTGCCCAACGGCCTGAGTATCCGCCCCGATTCCCCGCCGCGCCGCCGCTGGTCGAATGACGGCATGACCTCCGCGACGCCCCGCCCCCGCATGCAGCACGTGACCACCGCCGGTTCGGCCCTCGCCGTGGCCCTGGTCCCGCTCGTGGTCGGCGTCCTGCTGGCCAAGGCCATGGCCACGGACCCGATGACCCCCGTCAACGCCCTGATCGCGGGCGGCGGCCAGCGGGCCTCCCTGCCCCGGGGCGAGTGGCGCCGGCGCGGCCACAGCACCCTGCGCCGGCTGCGCACGGCCCGCCGTGACACGGCCCGCCGGTGCGCGCACGCCTGCGGCCGCCGCCCCTGAGGCCTCGCAGGCCGTCAGCGGCCGTACTGGCGCAGGCAGAGGTCCACGATGGACGGCGGGACCGTGCCCTCCGCGGCCGCGCACAGCTCCTCCACCCCCGGCGGCGGCGCCGGCTTCCGCCGCGGGTGGGGGGAGGCCGGCTTGGCCGCGCGCGGGCGGCGGGCCGTCGCCGCCGGTTTCGCGGGCCGGGCGGCGGGCGGCCGGGCGGCCTTGCCCGGGGGCTGCGCGGCGGCCGGGGCCCGATCCGGCTCCGCCTCCGAGCCGGCGGCGCCCGCAGCGGAGGACCCCGGCAGCTTCCCCAGGGGCAGCGGCTCCGGCACCTCCGGCGCGCCCACGGGCGGTACGGAACCCCGTACGGGAGCGGGAACGGGAACCGGAGCCGAATCCTGCGGGCCGACGGAAACACAGCCGGCGCTCGCGAGGAGCGCGAGGAGGGAGAGGGGCACGGCCCGGCGTAACAGCATCCGACCACCTTGCCGTACCGCCCGGCCGTCACCGGCCCCCGGCTCACGCGTCCGGGTGAAGCCGACCGGAGCGGAATCGATTCGCCGCCAGGGTGTGGACAGTGGGTAGGCCTGGATCCGCCGGTATGGCAAGGTCACGGGAACGGCAGTACGGGTGCCGGGGGAGGCGCGACCCCTGGCACCGCGTGCCGCCGCGCCCTGCCCGTCGATCCGCTCGTACGGAGTACCGACCCATGACCGCAGCCGCCGCGCCCGGCAACCCCGCGTCCCACCCGGAACCCGTGCCGCCCTCCGGTACCGCGCCCGGCCCCGACTCCGCCGCGGCCCAGGCCCCCGCCTGGAAGGGCTGGACGGCCGTGTGTGCCGTCGCGCTCGGGATCTTCTGCCTGATCACCTCCGAGCTGCTGCCCGTCGGCCTGCTCACCCCCGTCGGGGCCGACCTCCGCGTGTCCGACGGGACCGCCGGGCTCATGGTCACCGTGCCCGGCCTGGTCGCCGGCTTCTGCGCCCCCCTCGTCACCGTCGGCGCCGCCCGCGTCGACCGGCGGCTCGTGCTCTGCACGCTCATCGCCCTGATGGCCGCCGCCAACCTCGCCGCCGCCATCGCGCCGAACTTCGCCGTCGTCCTGGCCGCCCGCCTGCTCGTCGGAGTCAGCGTCGGCGGTTTCTGGGCCATCGCCGGCGGGCTCGCCGTCCGGCTCGTCCCCGGGCGCCACGTCGGCCGGGCGACCGCGCTCGTCTTCGGCGGTGTCCCCACCGCCTCGGTGCTCGGCGTCCCCGCCGGCACCCTGCTCGGCGAACTCGGCGGCTGGCGCAGCGCCTTCGCCGCGGTCGGCGCCCTCGGCCTCCTCACCCTGACCGCGCTGCTCCTCCTGCTGCCCCCGCTGCCGCCGACCCGGCACATCGGCTTCCCCGAACTCCCCGCCCTGCTCCGCGAGAACCGCGCCGTGCGCGCCGGAGTGATCGTCACCTTCCTCGTGGTGACCGGGCAGTTCGCCGCCTACACCTTCGTCCGGCCCATCCTGCAGGACGTCTCCGGCATCGACGCCGCCTACGTGAGCACCCTGCTGCTCGGCTACGGCGCAGCCGGGGTCGCGGGCAACTTCCTGGCCGGGACGCGCGATCCGTACCGCACGCTGCTCGCCGTCAGCGCCTGCCTCACCGTGATCCTCGGCCTGATCGCCGTCCTCCCGGGAGCGGTTGCCGGGACCGTCCTGCTGCTCGCCTGGGGACTCGTGTACGGAGGGGTTTCGGTGACCGTACAGAGCTGGATGATCAAGGCGGCCCCGGCCGCCGCCGAGGCCGCTTCCTCGCTGATGGTAGCCATGTTCAACCTGGCCATAGCCGCGGGCGCCCTGCTCGGCGGCCTCGCCGTCGACGGCATCTCCGCCCCCGCCGCCCCCCTCGGTGGGGCCGCCCTGATGCTGCTGGCCGCGGTCACGGTCTGGGCCACCTCCGTCCGCCGCAGGCCGGGCGATGCCGGTGACCTCAAGTGATCTGCGGGCAGAGACCGGATGGACGAGGGCAGATCGGACATCCGGCTTGACCAGGCCCGGCCCGGAGGTAAAGAGTGCGCCGGTCGAGAACCACCGCTTGAGCCGCACTTCGGAGACACCCCAGATGCGCATGTCCGTCCGCTCATTGCCCGAACCGGGGCACGCCCCGGCGCCGACCGGTGGTTCCCTCGCACTCGGCGGCACGCCCGGCCGCGCTCCGCGCGGAGCCGCCGCACGCGCCGTGACGGTCCCGGCCGCCCGGCGGCGCGGGGCCTGACCGGCCGGGTGGGGGCCGGCACCGCACCGCCGCGCCGGCCCCCGTCCCAGCCGGGGAGACACATGTCCCACGACTTCGACGAGAGCGGGACCGTCCCCGACGACGGCCTGTTCGTACGCCCGTACGCCCCCTCGGGCCGACCGCCCCGACCGCCCCACGAGACGGCGACCGGCCCCACCTGGCCGGAGAGCGGGCCCGTCCCCTACCCCGGCCCCGTCCCGGACCGGGAGCCTCCGCACGCCGCCGGCCGCCCTGCCCCCGCGCCCGCAGCCGCGCCCGGTGTCCGTACCGGCGACTTCGGGCGGCGCGCGCGGGCCCGCCGCGGGCGCCGGATCGCGCCCGCCGTCGTCATCGCCCTGGCGGCGCTCGCCGCGGCCGGGGTCCTGGTGCTCCTGCTGACCGACCCCGATCCGCAGCCGGCGCCCCGGGCCTCGCTGCGGCCCGACCTGTCCGTGCCCGTGCTCCCCGCGCGCAGCCCCGACGCCGCCGTCGGCGCGACGGGAAGCCACGCGCCCTCGGCCACGGCCGCCACCGCTCCGGCCACGCCCGGACCGTCCGGCTCGCCCGATCCCACCGCGAGCCGGAGCCCCAAGCCGACACCCCCGCCCAGCGCCTCCTCCGCGCCGCCGTCACCCGGCGGGGCGGGAACGCTGCGCCCGGGGGACCGGGGCCCCGAGGTCCGCGTCCTCCAGGAACGCCTGTTCGGGCAGGGGTTCACGTACGTCAGCATCAACGGCGTGTACGACGGACAGACCCGGCGCGGAGTGGCCCAGCTGCAGAGCGACCGGGGCATCACGGGCGACCCGAAGGGCGTCTACGGCCCGGCCACGCGGGCGGCGTTCGGCTGAGTGCGGGAGCGCCGGGACGGGGAGGGCGGCTTCACTCCTCGGGCCTGCGCGGACCGAGCTGGTCCACCAACTCGGCCAGGTCCTCGCAGACCTGTTCGATCTGCAGGCGGATGTTGTTCTGCTCGGTGACGAGCGCCGCCAGCAGCAGCCCGGTCAGGGCCGCCGCCCCGTTGAGGGCCTGGAGGTTGACCATGACCTCGAAGAGCGTGTGGTGGGCGAACGGTCCGATGTGCGCGGTCGCCGCCGAGATCGCGAGGACGGAGATGAGCAGGGCGCACGGCGCGCTCCCGGCGAGCTGGAACCGCACAGCCGCCCAGATCAGCAGGGGGAAGACGAGGAACAGCAGGGAGGTGGAGCTCCTCGTGGTCAGGACGGTGACGGCGGCGGCGGCCAGGAGCAGTACGGCCCCCTCGGCGGCACGCAGCAAGTCCCGGGGCACGTGCGCGCGGGTCAGGGCGAGCAGGAACGGTGTCCCCACGAGGACGCCCATGGCGTCCCCGGCCCACCACGCCGACCACACCGGCCAGAAGCGGCCCGGTGCCATGTCGCCGGTGAGGACGAGCACCCAGCTTCCGACGGACGCGCTGACCAGCATCGGCAGCAGGCCGCCCAGGAACACCAGCGCCACGCCGTCGCGCAGCCGGTCCAGTTCGACGCGGAAGCCGACCCGCCGGAGCAGCAGGTAGGCGCAGACCGGGGCCAGGGTGTTGCCCGCCATGATCCCGAGGCTGGCGAGGTGGAACGAGCCCATCCGCTCGATGACGAAGTACGTGCCGAGGGCGATTCCCGGCCAGATCCGCAGGCCCGCCCAGAGCAGGCAGGCGAGGGCGATGCCCGTGGGCAGCCACAGGGGCGTGACCGCCGCCCCCTCGACGACCACCTGCTGGAGCAGACCGATCCGCGCGGTCACGTAGTAGGCGGCGCAGACGCCGAGGATCCACAGGGATGTCCCGGCCGGCCGTCGCCATTCCTCGGTGCGCACCAGAGCATCAGACAACAGGCCCCGCCCGGGGCGGAGCATGACACGCGCTACACGGTCGGGAGCGGGACGCGGGCCGGGCCGGGGCCGGGGCCGTCAGGGGCCGGCCGCGTCGTGGCGCAGCACGAGCACGGCGGCGTCGTCGGCGTGGCCGGTGGAATCGGCCACCTTCATCACCTCGGCGGCCAGCTCGTCCGGGTCGGCGCCCGCCGCCTCCCGGACGACGCGGGCGACGCGCTCCAGCCCCACGTCGATCGGGAACCTCGGCCCTTCGACCACCCCGTCGGTGAGCAGGACGATCGCCCCCGCCTCCGTCAGCCGGCGCCGGGTCACGGCGTAGCCCGCCCCGGGCAGCATGCCCAGGGGCAGCCCGCCGTCGTCCTCGGAGAAGCCGTAGGCGCCGTCCACCGTGGCCCACACGGAGGGGACGTGCCCGGCCCGGGCGCTTTCGAGCTCCCAGGTCTCCGGGTCGAAGCGCAGCAGGACGCAGGTGGCGAAGAGGTCCCCGTCCGTCGAGAGCAGGACGTCGTTGGTCCGGCTGAGCACCTCGCCGGGGTCCTCGACGACGGAGGCCACCGCCCGCAGGCCGATCCGGACCTGTCCCATGAAGGCGGCCGCCTCCACGTCGTGCCCCTCGACGTCGCCGATGGAGAAGGCCAGTGCGCCGTCGGGCAGCCGGAAGCCGTCGTACCAGTCACCCCCGATGTCCAGGCCGTGCCGGGCGGGGGAGTAGCGGGCCGCGGTCCGCAGCCCCGGCAGGACGGGCAGCGAGGCGGGCAGCATCTCGCGCTGCAACACCTCGGCCAGCTGCACCCGGGCCTGTTGCAGGTCCGCCCCGGCCCGGGCCAGGGCGGTCAGCCTGCCCAGCCTGGACAGGAGGTCGGCGCTCGCGGCCCGCTGCTGACGGTGCGGGCTCATGGGCCACTCCTTCTGCTGCGCGAAAGGCCCGTGCTCATCATATTTCCGGTCGGCGCGGCGCGCGCTGGCAGCGGCCGTCCGGCCGCCTGCCGGGCCGTGCAGCGCGTCAGCGGCCGCCGGAGACCCTCAGGACGGCTCCCGTCGTGTAGGAGGCCTCCGGGGACAGCAGCCAGGCGATCGCCCCGGCGACCTCCCCGGGCTGCCCGGGGCGGCCCAGCGGGATTCCGGCGGCGGCCCGGGCAGGCCGGTCGGGATCTCCCATTGCCGCGTGCATGTCGGTCTCGATGATGCCGGGAGCCACGGCGTTGACGCGGATCCCGTCCGGGCCGAGCTCCTTGGAGAGGCCGATGGTCAGCGCGTCGGCGGCCGCCTTGGTGGCGGCGTAGTGGACGTAGTCCCCCGGGCTGCCCAGGGTCGCGGCCGCCGAGGAGACGTTCACGATCGCCCCGCCGCCGGCCGCGGCCATGTCCCGGGCGGCCCGTCGGCAGCACAGCAGGTACCCGAGGAGGTTGACCTCGACCACCCGCCGCAGGTCCTCGGTCCGGGTGTCGGCGAGCCGGCCCAGCGGTCCGGTCACCCCGGCGTTGTTGACCAGCCCCGTCACCGTGCCGAGTTCGGCGCCGGCGATGTCGAAGAGCCGTTCGACCCCGCATTCCTCCGAGGTGTCCCCGCGTACCGTCACACAGCGGGCCCCGGTGGCCCGTATCCGGTCGGCGATGTCCTCGGCGGCCGCGTCGTCGTGGACGTAGCCCAGTGCCAGGTCGTGCCCGTCGGCGGCGAGCCGCAGGCAGGTCGCGGCGCCGATCCCCCTGCTGCCTCCGGTGACGACGGTGACCGGACGACGTGACATGTGAGCCTCCTGTGCGTGCCGTACGTACGCGCTGTACGAGATTTCGCGGCGCGGCAGGCTAACACCCCCCTGAGCGGGCGACAGCGGCGCGCCGGGCGAGCAGCGCCCTGCCGACGCGCCACCAGAAGCGGGGCGTTTCCAGTGCGGCGGGGTGGCGGCGCATGTTGACCACGTCGAGAAAGCGCTCGTTGACCCAGGCGTCCGTGACGGAGGCTTCGCCCATCCGGTCGGAGAGGGCCTTGGCGAGCCGGTAGCCGGGCGGGTAGGGGCCGGTCACGTGGGGCTGGGCCAGGTCGGCGAGGGTGGAGACCTTCCAGGCGGCGTCGACGACGACCCGTACGTGCTCGAAGTAGCCGACGGCCGGCGCCGTGAGGTCGGCGCCCTTGCGGAGGTGGGCGGCGAGACAGGAGGCGTGCAGGAAGGCCGAGGTCATCCCCTGCCCGTAGACGGGGTTGAAGGAGGCGACGGCGTCCCCGACGACGAACAGGCCGCCGGGCAGCCGCTCGGTGCGGAACCAGTTGCGCCGCATGGAGTGCGCCATCGTGTACGTCTCGACCCCGCCGAGCAGTTCGCACCCCCGGGCGACGACCCCGAAGGGCGCGGCCTCCATCTCGCACATGCGCCGGAGGAAGGCGTCCCGGTCGCGGGTGAGGCGCCGGTCGGCGTAGGCGGCGATCACCACCATCCAGCGGTCGCCTTCGACGGCGGCCATGGCGCCGGTGTCCGGCTGCCGTTCGAGGGTGTCGGCGGCGAGGGGGAGCTGGTGGGCGACGCGTACGCCGGGGAGTTCCGCGCCGCGGCGGAAGAACCCGGTGGCGTAGCCGAGGTCGATCCGCATGCGGTCGACGGGCGGCTCGGGCCAGCCGCCGGCGCGCAGCCAGGAGGTCAGGCGGCTGGAGCGGCCCATGGCGTCGACCACGGCATCGACCGCGAGGCAGGACTCCGGCCCGCCGTCGGCCCCCTGGTGGAGTACGCCGGTCACGCGCCCGCCCTCGAAGCGCAGGCCGCAGGCCCGGGCCCGCACCACCGTCACGTGCGCGTCGGCGAGCGTCCGGCGGCGGACGCGTTCCTCCAGGAGACGGCGCGTGGTCCCGATGAGTTCGTTGCCGGGGACGGCCACCTTGCGCGTACCGCCCGCGAACAGCTGGATCTCGCCGCCGGCGCCCAACACCGCGCCGTGGGACACCAGTTCCTCGGTCAGTCCGGGGAACCAGCGCTCCGCCTGCGTACGGCCCATGTCGAGCAGCGCGTGCAGCTGACCGCTCTGCGGCACCCCCTTGCGGCCGTCGACGCCGTCCCGGCCGGCTCCCTCCGCGCTGTCCAGGGCGTCGGGCTCGATGAGCGTGACCCTGATCCCGAAGCTCCGTAAAGCCCGAACAGCGGCGAGGCCAGCGATACTTCCGCCCAGGACCGCAACGTGCTGCATGTGTCTCCTCTTCCCCGGAGCCTCGAATGAGACTTCCCGTCAGCACCATACGGCCGCTCCCCTTACGGGCAGGCAGCCCCCCGGTGCCTCGGGCAGGATGGGCCCGTGGAGATGACGGAACTGACGGCGCGGGCCCGCGCGCTGGCCGGCGGAGACGGCCGGGTCCGGCGGCGGATCCTCGGGATCGCCGGGCCGCCCGGGGCGGGGAAGTCGACGCTGGCCGGACGGCTGGCCGAGGCGCTGGGGCCGGAGCTGGCGGTGGTCGTGCCGATGGACGGGTTCCACCTCGCCCAGGGCGAACTGGCACGGCTGGGCCGGGCCGACCGCAAGGGCGCCCCGGACACCTTCGACGCGGCCGGCTACACGGCCCTCCTGCACCGGCTGCGCGAACCGGGCGGGGGCACCGTCTACGCACCGGCCTTCGACCGCTCGCTCGAGGAGCCGATCGCGGGGAGCATCCCGGTCGGGCCCGCCGTACCGCTGGTGATCACCGAGGGGAACTACCTGCTCCACGACACGGGGGAGTGGGCGCGGGTGCGGCCCCTGCTCGACGAGGCGTGGTACCTCGCCCCCGACGACACCCTGCGGGTCCGCCGCCTGATCGACCGCCACGTGCTCCACGGCAAGGACCCCGCACACGCCCGCGCCTGGGTGGCCCGCTCCGACGAGTCCAACGCCCGCCTGATCGCCCCCGGCCGCAACCGGGCGGACCTGGTTATCGGCTGGTGAGGGCGGGGGCGAGGGGCCCTGGTCCGGGCGGGTGCGTGCCGCCTGGACCAGGGCCCCTTCCGTGTGCGACGTCAGACGCTGTCGATCGCGAGCTTCGCGCCCGTCACCGGCGCCGCGGGCGTGATGACGTAGTCGAAGTTGCGGATGGTCTTGCGCGCGGAGTCGAAGTGCGGGCAGATGATCGGTCCGTACTCCCCGCGCACTCCGGGCCCCTCCTCCAGCCACCAGGTCACGCAATACCCGTCCGGCGTGCCCCAGCCGCTGCCGGGCTTCAGGTCCTCGATCCAGCCGGTGAGCTGGGCGGTGCCGTCGGCCTGCGGGCAGACGGTTATCTGGCCGCGCCCGTAGGACTGGGTCTCGGTGCGGGTGACGCACGCCGACGCGGCGGAAGACGTGGCCTGGGAGGCGGGGGTGGTCATCAGGAGGAGGGCGCCGACGGCTCCCGTCAGGGCCGCGGCGCGAACAACACTTCTCATGGGCTCTCTTCTCTCTCGAAGGCTCGGAGGCTCGAAGGTTCGAAGGCTCGGTGACCGGCGGATCCGCGGATGGCCGGATCCGATCACCGGTTCGAAAGATGACGGATGCACCTATACGGGCTCTTCATCCCGGACCGCCGCGCTTCTCGGGACGGGCGCGGCCCGCGTGGTGGGATGGGCCGGGGCGGGTCCAGCAGCTCACGGAGAGGTCGGGAACATGGCCGAGGCCACCATGCGGGCGATGGCGTACGAGACGTACGGCGGGACGGAGGTGCTCGCCGAGAGGCGGCTGCCGGTGCCGAAGGTGGGACCGGGCGAGGTCCTCGTCCGCGTCAGGTGCGCCGCGGTGAATCCCGTCGACTGGAAGATCATGGCGGGTGGGCTGGACAGCCTGATGGACGCGTTCTTCCCGGTGGTCCCCGGCTGGGACGTGGCCGGCACCGTCGAGCGGGTCGGCCTCGACGTACCGGAGTTCGCCGAGGGCGACGAGGTCATGGCCTACGCCCGCAAGGACTACGTGCGCGGCGGCACGTTCGCCGAGTACGTCACCGTGCCCGTCCGCGCCCTCGCGCACAAGCCCGCCTCCCTCGGCTGGGCCGAGGCCGCCGGGCTGCCGCTCGCCGGGCTCACCGCCTACCAGCTGCTCACCCGCCTGCGCACCGGCAAGGACGACACCGTGCTGATCCACGGCGCGGCCGGCGGCGTCGGCTCCTTCGGCGTGCAGATCGCCCGCGCCCTCGGGGCGCGGGTCATCGGCACCGCCTCGCCGCGCAACCACGACCGGGTGCGGGAGCTCGGCGCGGAACCCGTCGCGTACGGGGACGGCCTCGCGGAGCGGGTGCTCGCCCTCGCCCCGGACCGCGTGACCGTCGTCGCCGACTTCGTCGGCGGTGTCCTCGACGTCACCCGCACCGTGCTGCACGACGACGGCCGGCACGCCTCGATCGCCGACCCGACCGTGCCCGGCTCGGGCGGGGAGTGGATGTGGGTCCGGCCGGTCGGCAGCGACCTCGCCGAACTGGGCCGGCTCGCCGACGCCGGGCAGCTGACGGTGCCGATCGACAGGACGTTTCCGCTGGCCGAACTGGCGGGGGCCTTCGAGCTGAGCCAGGACGGGCACGCCTCCGGGAAGATCGTCGTCGAGATCTGACGGGACTGCGGCTGCCTAGGCCGGGTCCGGGAGCTCGCCGCACGCCGCCCAGCTGACCTCGACACCCGTCAGCCCGCGCGACCACGGCGCGGACAGGGCGGCGAGGCGGGCCGCGTCCGGCGGGGTGGCGCCAAGGCCGATCGCGTACCTGACCATGCTCGCGGTGGCTTCGAACGGGCGCGGCCAGGCGTGGGCGTCCCCCACGCCCGCCTCCTCCAGGGCGCCGAGCAGCGCCCGCAGCCGGCCCCGCATCCGGCCCAGGGCCTCCTCCAACTCCCCTTCCCCGGATGCCCGTACGGTCACCACCGCCCAGGCCGCGTGCCGGCGGTGCAGCGGCGGTGCGGCCAGGACGGCACCGAATCCGCCGGGGTCCGTGTCCAGCAGCTCCCAGGCCCGGTACAGCTCCCGCCCGAGCAGATCGCGCAGCCCCGGGCCCACCTGGGCCGTACAGCTGCGGACCGGCTCGGAGGGGGTGAGGACGGTCACCGGGTCCGGCCCCGCAGCCCCGGGGGTCAGGCCGACCGGGTCCCGCCAGTCCCAGGCGGCCCAGGTCCCGAAGAAGTCCAGGCGCAGGGCGGCGGGGGAGAGGTCGGCGGCCCCGCGCACCGTGTGCGCCGCCAGTACCGCCCAGGCCAGCCCCGGCAGCCCGCCGAACGGCGCCGAGTCCAGACCCCGGGCCCGGGCCCAGGCCTTGACCTCCCGCGCCAGACGGGCGAAGGCGGCGTGCTCCGCGCCCACGAAGCCGCGTACGGCGTCCGCGTCGCTCACCGCGCTCAGCGCGATCGCGGCCGCCCCGCCCGGCTCCGCCCGCCGCGCCACCGCCTGCGCCGGGTCCAGCGCGCCGGTGGCCACGACCACCAGGTCCACGTCCAGCCCGGCCACCCGGAACCGCAGCCCCGGCACCCGCGCCCCCGTCACCTCGCGCAGGCGCACCGCGTCGGGCAGCGCGGCCGCCAGCCGGTCGCGCACCCCGGCGATACCGGCCGCGCCCGGCAGCGCCGCCACCAGGTCGAGGTCCGCCCCCGGCAGCGCGCAGCCCATCCGGCGGGATCCGGCCACGTACACCACGCCGTCGGCCAGGGCGTCGGCGATCCGCGCCGTGACCGCCTCCGCGGCGCCCGGCGGCTCGGCCCCGTCCCGGGGCGCGGGCTCCGGCAGCCACCGCACCCGGCCCGTGCCCAGTTCGACGACCGCCCGCGTCCGCATCGGGCCGTCCCCGCGCCGCGAGAGCACGGCCAGCTCCCCGACCCGCTCGGACACCCCGCCGCCGAGCCGGGCCTCGAACTGCGCGACCGCCCGCTGCGGATCCCCGCTGCGCCCCAGCGTCAGGTGCGGGGTGTAGCCCTCGGCGCGCCCCCGGCACCCCGGGAACCGCCGGACCAGCGCCCGCCGCAGCTCCTGCCACGGCGCCTCACCGGCCGCCGCGGGATCCAGCCAGACGGTGGCGCCCTCCCGGTGGCCGAAGCCGTGCACCCCCTCCAGCCGCGCGGTGAACGCGGCCGTCTCCGAAGCCGCTTCGGCCAGCAACGGCGCGGCCGCCTCGAAGGAGGACTCGGGGACGAAGCCGAACAGCAGGTTCACGTGCGCGGGCCAGCGGTCGGCCGCCGGGTCGTGCTCCCGCCGCAACTCCTCCACGGAATGCGGGAGTCGGGGCGGCAGCCAGGCCACCGCCGTGCGCGCCGTCGCCGGTACGTCCAGCCGCGCGGGCGTCCTGCCGCTGCCCGGCCCGCACTCCAGGGTGGCCTCCACCCCGTAGTGGTCCGAGATGAACAGCCCTCCGGGGCCAGGGGAGTGCCCGCGCAGCGCCGCCCGCGTTACCCGTGCCTCGGAGGGCGACAGCAGGATCCGGTCCAGCCGTGCGGCCCGCCCGGTCAGCGAGCCCACCGCGGCCAGCGGATTGGCCACCGGGTCGAAGGTGGGCGTGTCGTCCGCGGGCCCGTGGACCTCGCTCCAGGCGTCCCGCAAGCCCAGGGCGCCCGCGGGCCCCTCGGCTCCGGACCGGCCGTCGTTGAAGTCGCCCAGCAGCGCCACGCCGGCGCCGATCCCGCCCAAACCCTCCGCGAGCAGGGAGAGTTCGGCACTCCTACGGGCCTCCCCGCCCTCGGTGTGATCGCTCGTCAGGTGGATGGCGGCGACGACCAGGGGTCCGGCCGCGGTGTCCACCGTCACCGCGGTGACCGCCTTGTGCGGGCCGAGCCGGTGCAGACCGGCCTCCCGCACCGGCAGCCGGCTCAGCACCAGCAGCCCGGACTCGGCGACGTCCCTGCCGCCCGGATCCGCGGCGACCGTGTACCCGGCGCGCACCCACGGCGCCGCCAGCAGCATGGCCAGCAGTGCCGGCTCGACCTCCTGGAGCGCGATCACATCGGCGTCGGCGGCCGCCAGTTCGGCCAACAGGAGCGGCCTGCGCCGGGCGGTGGAGATCCGAGGGGCGTCGTAGCGGTCCCAGAGCGTGTTCCACGTCAGCAGCCGGACCGTCGCCGGGGCCCCGGCCACACCCGGCGCGGGCGGCTGCGCCGGCCGCCAGGCGCCGCCGCCCGCCGGATCCCACGCGTACGGGGTCCGGGCGGTGAAGAACGGCGCCCGCAGCAGGCGGGGTTCGCGGACCCGGCCCGCCGCCGTGAGGTCGATCCGGTCCACGCCCGTGGCCCGGTCCCACACCAGCTCGCCGTCCGCCTCGACGAACAGCACCCGGTGCCAGGGGATGTCCCCACCGGGAACGAACGAAGGCAGCGGGACCCGCTTGGGGGCGGCCCCGCGCTGGAGCAGCCCGAGCACGAACCGCGCCGGATCGAAACGGGGGTCCCAGCGGACCTGGTGGTAGAGCTCCTCGCTGGTGCGCATCGCCATCAGAACTCCCCGCCCGCCGTGCCCGGATCGTCCGGACCGCCCAGAACGCCCGCCGTGTCCTCCACGCTCCCGCCCGCCCCCACGTACCAGGTCCGGTGTGCCTGACCCGGGTACGGCGGAACGAACCGGTGCAGCTGCGCCGCCAGGACGTCCGCCGGTACGGGATGCGTCCGCACCGCGTTGCGCCGCTGCAACTCCGCCTCCTCGACCAGCACCACCGCGTGGGTGACCAGCGCGTCGTGGCGCCGTGCGACCGAACCGGCCAGGCCGCGCTGCTGCTCGGTGAGGGAGGTGGCGTCCCACACCACGGTCCCGCCGCCGGCCAGGGCGGCATCCAGCCGGTCCAGGCCCTCGCGCAGCACGTCCGCGTTGGCCCGCTGGTCCGCGCGGGACCCCCGGGCGGCCCGCAGGTCGTCGAGGCTCACGTAGGCGGACACCCCGGGCAGGCTCCGGGCGAACGTGCTCTTGCCGCTGCCCGACGGCCCGCACAGCTGCACCAGCCGGGGGAACGCCCCGTCCCGCCACCGCCAGGTCGCGGACAGGGCCTCCTCCGGGGTGGAGATCCCGCCCCGCGCGAAGGCGGCACGGGCCTGCGCCCAGCAGCGGTCGGCCGCCTCCGGCCCGAGACCGGCGAGGGCCTCCCGCAGCCCGGAGCGCAGCGGGCCGAGCGGGTCCGCGCCGAGCAGCCCCGCCTCCTCGGCGCACAGCGCGGACCATTCCACGCACTCCCGCGCCGCGGGGTCGCCCGCCGTGGCCCCGGCGAGCGCGTGCAGCACGCCCAGGTCCGCCGCGGCGGCCATCCGTACGAGACCGGCGCGCCGCTCCGCGTCGGGGAACGGCCGCTGGAGGGACGGGTACAGCCCCACCAGGTCGGCGACCCGCCGCGCCAGGGGCATCCCGGCCGGGCCCGCCGCCAGCCGCGCCCCGATACGGGCCCGCGGCACGTGGCGCAGCAGCGCGGCCAGGACGCCGGCCAGCCGGGCCTCGCCGGTCCGGCCCGCCCCGTCGATCCGGGCCGTGACCTCGGCGACCTCGGCGGCCGTCCCGGCCCCGGCGCCGGTCTCGGCCTCCACCCCGAGGGCGGCCGGCAGCCCCGCCACATCGGGGTCCGCGCCCGAGCGCACCGCCCACAACGGGGCCTGCGGGCCCAGCCCGTTGGGCACGACCTGCGCGAACATCCAGTGCGTGTCGGTCTGTACGTGCCCGCCCCGCACCCACTTGGCCACGCACCGCCCGAAGTCCGCACGTGCGAAGCCGTCCACGGTCCGGACGACGTACCCCTCCTGGCGGGTGGTGTCGAGCCGGAGCCTGCGCAGCGCCCGTTCGTCGAAGACGCCGCGCCACAGCACGCGGGGGGTGGGCACGCCGAGTCCCCGCAGGAACGTTACGGTGCGGTCCCAGTCGAGGCAGCGGTCGCCGTCCCACACCGAGAACCCGTAGAACCAGCTGTCGAGGTCCTCGTACGGGAGGGAGTGGCGGGCGTACAGGTTCTCCCCGCACACCCGCAGGCCGGCCGGGATCCCCGCGCCGATCCGGCCCTGCAGCCCTTTCACCCAGGCCCGCGAGGGGTGGTGACCCGAGTCGAGCGAACGGGCGTGGAGCCCGTCGGCGTAGAGGGTGGTGTTCTCCCCGTCGAGCTTCTCGGTGACCACGGCCTCCCGGCCGGCCAGCCCCGCGAGCCCGGCGGCGGCCCGGACGTCATCCGCACCAACCCCGGGTGACCAGGGAAGATGTGGGGTGCGGGGATAGTGGGTGCGCATGGTCCGCTCCTGGCCGAATGACGGGGTGCCCCGTCACTGTAAGTATCCGGAGCGGGCGCATCCACCCAATAACGGCCGGGCTGCGGCTAACGGCAGAGGGCCACGATGGACGGGGAGACCGTGCCCCTGGCGGCCTCGCACAGGTCCGCCATGTCGTAGGTGAGCCCCGGCCCCTGCGCGGGGTGTGGGTGGGGCTTGGTGTGCGCCTTGCCCTTGCCCTTGCTCTTGCCCTTGGGCTTCGTCTTTGGTTTCGCCTTGGCCTTCGGTTTCGCGGGGTGCCGCTCGTGGGGCTTCGGCGCGGAGACGGCGGGACGGCCGGGCCCGGGCCGGTGGGGGTGCCGGGGCGCGGCGGGTTCCTCCGGTTCGGTGGCCCCGGCCGGGGCCACCGGTGCGGGCGCCGCCGGCAGGGTGCCCAACGGCCGGGCGGGAGGCGTCGGTTGCCGGGGCTCCGGCCGGGGTTCGGTACGGGCCGCCGCGGGTCCCAGCCGGGGTGATTCCGGCGGGGCGGCGGGGTTCACGGTCACGCATCCGGTGGCCATCGCGAGTGCGGCAAGGGTCAGGGGCAGGGCCCGGCGCAGCTGCATCCGCCCACCCTGCCGTACCCGGGCGCCGGAGTCGCACCCCCGTCACGCGGACGGGTGATCCGCCCGGCGCGTGAGCGGATCCGGGCGCCCGCGCCCGTGCGTCGCGAGCCGGAGCGCGTGCTCCAGCGGACCGCGGCGCAGCGGGCTGCGGGCCCAGACGCGCTGCCAGCCCCAGGTCAGGGCGAGTGCCGCGGCGCTGAAGGCGATCAAGGCCGGCCAGGACCCGGCGCCGTGGGCGGGGCCGGCCAGCACCAGCGCGTGGAGCACGTACGCGCTCAGCGCCATTGCCCCGAGCACCGCGAGCGGGCGCAGCAGGCGGGCGCCGGCGCGGTGCCGGGCGGCGAGGGCGCACAGGCCGATGAGGGCGGCGCCCACGCCCGTGTTGCCCAGCGTTTCCAAGGGGGTCTGGCTGTAGGGGTCGGCCAGCAGGAGCCAGTCCCACGAGGTGCTCGGCACCGCGCCGTGCTGCCCGCGCAGCACCTCCCGTACGGGGTCGGCGGCGGCCGCGGCCTGCGGATGGTGGACGGCGATCGCCGCCAGCAGCCGGTCCCGGGTGCCGAACAGGTGGGTGGCGAGCCAGGCCGTGCCGTAGCCGGCCACGGCGGCCGCCGTACCCCACACCGCCAGCCTCCGGGCCGCGGTCCTCTCCCGGATGTCGCACAGCCGGGAGAGGGCCATTCCGGCCAGGACGTACGGGAAGTAGGTGGCCAGCGGATACGCACCCGTGAGCAGCAGCTCGCACAGCGCGTCGCGCAGCCCGGGAAGGGTGGTCAGGTCGGCGGCCTCGGGGACCGCGCCGCGCCCGGAGGCCTCGTAGCCGAACACGGGGCCCAGCAGGAACGACAGCAGCGGGCCCGCGGCCAGAGAGGCCGCGGCGACGGCGGTGAGCACCGGCGTGGAGAGCCGCGTGAAGGGCTCGGAGGCCAGCAAGTACACGGCGAAGAAGGCCAGGATGACCAGGATCCCGGGCCACAGGGAGGCCAGCAGCAGGCCGAGCGCGGCCAGGACGCCGCAGCGGATCAGGAGCGGGCGGCAGGGCTCCGCCGCGCTGCGGCCGCGCCGGGCCAGGACGAGGGAGAAGCCGGCGAGGAGGGTGAAGAGCGCCGGGGCGCGACCGTCGGCCGCGAGGATCGCGAACCGGGCGCCCTCGGCCCGCGGTTCCGGGCCGACGTGCACGGCGAACATGCCGAGCACGGCGAGCCCCCGCACGGCATCCACCCCGGCCAGCCTCCCGGCTGTCGGGCCCGCTCCCGTGTCCGCTCCCGTGGCCGTACGGGAAGCGCATCGCATGTCCGGGTTTCTCCTCGGGCGGTCGGTGGCGTGGACGGGCCGGCGGTTTTCAAGCCGCCGGCCCGCATGCGGACCGTAGCAAGATCTCCATAACCAGGTAATGAAGAGGTATGGGAATGGCAAAGCGGTGGTGGTGCGGTCCAGGTGCGCGGGCCGCCGTAACCCGGGGGCCGTGCCCGCTGTTGCACAGCCGGCGGGTCCACCCACGGTGAACGGAGTTCCGATGCCGCAGCTGACCGACGATGCCGTGTCCGGCGAATCCCGCTCCGACGGGGCGGGTACCTGGATGACCCCGGAGGCGTACGGCGCCTCCCGCGCCGCCCTGTGGACCGCGGCCGTCGTCCTCGTCACCGACGGCGACGGCCGGGTCCTCGTCCAGAGCGTCGACTACCGCGCCGACCGGCTGCTCCCCGGCGGAGCCGTGGACGCGGGCGAGGCGCCCAGCGCGGCGGCGGCCCGCGAGCTGCGCGAGGAGCTGGGCATCGAGGGCCGCTACCCGCGCGGGCTCGCCGTGGACTGGATCTCCGCCGACACGCCGGGCTTCCCGGCCGGGATGCGCTTCCCCGGCGAGATCCTGTTCGTCTACGACGGCGGCACGTGGCCCCAGGACCGGATCGACTCCGTCCGCCTCCCCGACCAGGAAGTCACCGGCATCCACTTCGCCGAGCCGGCCGACCTGCCCGCCCTGATGGACGCGGGCGACGCCCGGCGCGCCCTGTCCGCCCTGCGCGCCCGCATCAACGGATCCGGCACCGCCCTGCTGGAGGACGGCCGCCCCACCGTGCCCACCGCCCTGGACCGGCTGGGCGTGCTCCGCACCCGGCGGAACCCGCAGCACGGCGCCTGGCACGCGGGCCCGGTCCCCGCGCAGCTGCCCGTACGGGACCACGCGGGCTGGCTGTTCGCCCCGGACGGCCGGGTGCTCCTGCTGATCGCCCGGGCCACCGGAGCCGCCCACCTCCCGCCCCCGTCGGCCGGCCCCACGGCCGGGGCCGTCCCGCTGGGCTACCGGTGCGGCGACCAGGGCGCCCACGCCCGCACCGCGGCCCGCCTCACCGCCCTCCCGGCAGCCGCGGACCCGGCCTACGCCCGGCTCCTGGCCACCCCCGAGCAGGTCCGCGAACTCAGCGACTGGGGCCCGGCCGGCGCCGACGAACTCGCGGCCGTCCACTCGGCCCGCACCCGCCTCTCCCTGCCCGCCCCCACCCGCACCCCGCCGACGGAACTCCCCGAACCGGGCACCCGCTGGTAGTGCCCCGCCGCCGTCGTGGCCGTCGCCATGATCGGGAAATCCGGGATCCGCGGTTCGTGGTCCCGCAGCATGGGGCCATGAGCGACAGTGCGATCACCTACACCCTGTACATCCAGGCCGATCCCGACCGGGTCTGGCAGGCCCTCACCGAGCCCGCCTTCACCCGCCGCTACTGGGGCCTGAGCTTCGAGACGGACTGGGCGGTGGGGTCGCCGATGGACTGGGTCGAGCGGGGGGCCCGCACCAGCGACCCCGAGCAGGTGGTCCTCGACTGCGTCCCGGACCGGCTGCTCTCCTACACCTGGCACACCTTCACCCCGCAGTGGGCGGCCTCGGTCGGCGTGGACGAGGAGCTGCGGGCCGAGCTGGCCAAGGAGCGCCGCACGAAGGTGACGTACGAGATCGAGCCGGTCGGCGAGACCCTCGCCCGGCTGACCATCCTGCACGAGGGCTTCGAACCCGGCGGCACCCTCATCGGCATGTGCGGCCGGGCCTGGCCGATGCTCGCCTCCAGCCTCAAGACCCTGCTGGAGACCGGGGCCCCGCTGCCCGGGCCGGGGCAGGGCACCGCGTAGGAGGGCTCCGGGCCGCGTCTGCGGGTAGCCGCCCCGACGCCCGGACGGCACCCTGGCCGCCGGCCGCCCGGGACGGTCGTGTGGAATGGGTGCCATGGGGAGAGGGAAGAAACAGCAGCGGCCGGCCCTCGCCGTGCCGCAGAGGGTACTCGTCATGCCCACGCCGAGCGGCTGGGCCCAGTCGCTCGTGGGGGTGGGGTGCGGCCGGCCGGATCCTTCCGTAGTCGGCGCCGAGCAGGCCAAGGCGAAGGCGGCCGACGCCGTGACCGCCCTCGTGGGGGACCGCTGGCCGGCCGTCGAGATCGACTGGGAGCCGTTGCCGGACGGCGCATGGGCCGGGCTCGTCCGCGAAGGCGCCGCCCGATGAGCCGTCCCGACGCCGCCACGCCCCCCGAGCACTGGCGCTACGGCCGCCACCTGGAGTCGCTCGCCGTGGCGCCGGGAGCGGACGCCGAGGCCGAGGTCGTGGCCGCCGTGCTGCGCGATCCCGACCCGGTCATGGCCGAGAGCGCGGTCGTCACCCACCTCGACCGCCGGGCGGCACGGCTGCTGGCCGACGAAGGGTTCCCCGTCTGGGCCCGGGCCATGACCGGCGTGCTCGCCGGCCGTGCCTTCCCCGAGCGGCGGCTGCGCGAGTGGACCCTGCTCAAGGCCATCACCCACGGCGAGCCCTGGTCGGCCGCGGAGCTCGTCGCCGCCTCCGACTGGTGCCAGCGCACGGCCGCGCAGTCCCTGACCTCGCTCGACGCCCTCGGCCTGCTCGCGTCCAGCGCCCGCACCCGCCGCGTCCGCAACGCGGCCGCCGACCGCCTGCGCCGTCGTACCGCGGTCTGAACGGGGCGGGGGCTGGTGCCCCGCCCCGCGGGAGGGTCAGATGCCGCGCCGTACCCGGGCCGCGCGGCGGGCCTCGGCCTGCTGCCTGGCCTCCAGCGTCTTGCGGGACTCCTTGCCCTTGCCGCCCGGCCGGCCCGGCCGGGTGCCCATGCCGCGGAAGCCGAGCTCCGAACCGGAGGGCCGGCCCTTGGCGTCGGTCGGTGCCGCACCCGACAGCGGCACCCCGGAGGGCGCCTTCGCGCCGGTGATCCGGCTGAGCGCCGCCTCGCCGGAGCGCACCTGGGTGATGGTCGGCCGGATCCGGGCGTCCGACATCAGCCGGACGATGTCACGGCGCTGGTTCGGGGTGACGAGCGTGACGACCCGGCCGGACTCGCCGGCCCGGGCGGTACGGCCGCCCCGGTGCAGATAGTCCTTGTGGTCGGCCGGCGGGTCGACGTTGACCACGAGGTCGAGGTCGTCGATGTGGATGCCGCGCGCCGCGACGTTCGTCGCGACCAGGACGGTGACGGCGCCGGTCTTGAACTGCGCCAGGGTCCGGGTGCGCTGCGGCTGCGACTTGCCGCTGTGCAGCCCCTCCGCCCGTACGCCCATGGCCCGCAGGTGCTTCACGAACTGGTCGACGCCGTGCTTGGTGTCCAGGAACATCAGCACCCGGTTGTCGCGCGCGGCGATCTCGGTGGCCGCCGAGTACTTGTCGGCCGCGTGGATGTGCAGCACGTGGTGGTCCATCGTGGTCACCGCGCCCGCCTGCGGGTCGACGGAGTGCGCGACCGGGTCCTTCAGGTACGAGCGCACCAGCTGGTCCACGTTGCGGTCCAGGGTCGCGGAGAACAGCATCCGCTGCCCCGCGTGGTGCACCTGGTCCAGGATCTCGGTGACCTGCGGCATGAAGCCCATGTCGCACATCTGGTCGGCCTCGTCGAGCACGGTGATCCGCACGCGCTCCAGGTGGACGTCACGCCGGCCCACCAGGTCGCTCAGCCGCCCCGGGGTGGCCACCACGACCTCGGCGCCGGTGCGCAGCGCGCTGACCTGCCGGCCGATCGACAGCCCGCCGACCACGGTGGCCATCCGCAGCTTCAGGGCTTCGGCGTACGGGGTCAGCGCCTCGGTCACCTGCTGGGCCAGCTCGCGCGTCGGTACGAGGACCAGTGCCAGCGGCCGCTTCGGATCGGCCTGCCGCCCCGCCGTACGCGCCAGCAGCGCCAGCCCGAAGGCGAGCGTCTTGCCGGAGCCGGTCTGCGCGCGGCCCAGGACGTCCCGCCCGGCCAGGGCGTTGGGCAGGGTCGCCGCCTGGATGGGGAACGGCTCCGTCACCGACCGGTCGGCCAGCGTCGTCACCAGCTCACGGGGCAGGTCCAGCTCGGCGAACGAGGTCACCGGCGGCAGCGCCGGCTCCTTCGGCTCGGGCATCGCGAACTCACCCTGCGGGCCGATGCTGCGTGGGGCCTTGGCGCCGGTCTTGGCGGCGGCCTTGGCACCGCCCTTCACACCGAAGCGCCCATGAGCTGACGGGTTCCTCATGCAGGACCTTTCGAAGCGGAAAGAAGATGGTCAACCGCCCATGGTACCAGCGGGGGCTATGCCTCCCCGGCGTCCGGTCCGCCCGCCCGCACCTGCGCGCAGTGGTCGCGCACCTCGACGGCCGCCCGCCGGAACCAGTCGGCGATCACGGCGATCTCGTCGGGGGTGTAGTCGGCGAAGAGGGCGCCGAGCCGGTCGTAGAAGGGCTGGTAGACCGCGACCACCCGGGCCGCGGCCGCGGGATCGGCCACCACCCGCACCCGCCGCCGGTCGGCGGGGTCGGGCCGGCGCCGGGCGTACCCGGCCCGCTCCAGCCGGTTGAGCACCCCGGTCACCGCGCCGGTGGTGAGGTCGAGCAGCTCGGCGAGGTCGCCGGCGGCGAGCGGGCTGTCCCCGGCGCCCAGGATGTGCCCGAGGCAGGTCAGGTCCGTGACGTTCAGCCCGAGGCGCTGCGCGACCTCCTGCTGTCCCACGATGCCCAGGGCGACGTACTGGTCCATGCGCGAAAGCGCCTCCTCGGCGGTGGCCGGGGGGCGGGGCTTGCCCTGCACGCGGATACTCCTTAGTCTCTAAGTTACTTAGTGAGTGAGATGCTTATCTTGCGAAATAAGTGTCCTGCTCCGAGCGTACTGCCGTCGACCACTTACCGAGGGGAAACATGAGCGCGCAAGGACACGCAGACCACGGCCACACGGCGGCCGGCTGGACCGGAACCGCGATAGCCGTCCTGGGTTTCGCCGCGGCGGGCCTCGGGGTCGTGACGGGCTGGATCCCCGGGATCTTCATCGGCCTCGGCGTCGTCGCGGTGGCGGCGCTCGTCACCTGGCTCCTGCACCTCGCGGGCTGGGGCAAGCCGAGCGGGCCCCGGCCCGCGTCCGAATGGGACTGGCGGGTCCGGGACACCGGTGCGCACGCGGGCCACACGGACTGTCTGGGTTGCCGGCTCGGCGGACCGCGACGAGCCGCCGCAGCAGCGCCTCGGCCCCGGTCCGCCGTGTCGCTGCCCGCTCCGGACAGCACTGCCTGACATCACCCGGGGGACAGGGCGGCCAGAAGTTCGATTCCGCGGCGCGCCCCGGTTGGCCGCGTCCGGCGTGTGCTGTGCGGGACCGTTGGGCAGGATCGAGACGGCCGCGCGTGCGGCCCGCAGTGGAACGTTGAGAAGGATCAGCCAGATGGCAACAGGCACCGTGAAGTGGTTCAACTCGGAGAAGGGGTTCGGCTTCATTCAGCAGGATGACGGCGGGCCGGACGTGTTCGTGCACTTCTCCGCCATCGCGACCACCGGCTTCAAGTCGCTGGACGAGAACCAGAAGGTCGAGTACACCGTCACCCAGGGCCCCAAGGGTCCTCAGGCCGAGCAGGTGGTCCCCCTCTCCTAGTGCCGCTTCACGGGCCCAGGCCGTGATGTGAGCCCCGTCGGTCCGTCCCGGCGGGGCTCCCGCGCGTTCACGCGGACTACACGGCCCGGTGGAGGGCCAGCAGGAGCGGCCACAGGAGGTCCGCGAGGCCGGCCGGATCGCCGGGCACGGCGCCGTGCAGCCAGTCCGCGAGGACGCCGGTGAACGCGGCGGCCACCGCCGAGGCCACGAGGTCCGCGTGCGGTGCTCCGACGGCCGTGCGCTCGGCGCGGGCGCGCGCCCGCAGCTCCCGGTGCAGCCGCTCGCCCAGCGGGCCGCCGCCGCCCGGGAGGAGGAGCGTGCGGTAGAGCGGCGCGCGCTCGGCCGCATCCGCGAGGAAGCCCGCCAGCGCGGCGGGGGGCCGGGCCGGCGGAACGGCGGCGGGGCCGGTCTGCCAGGCGTGCAGGGCGTCCACCGCCGCGTGCACCACATCGGCGCAGGCGTCCACGGCGAGCGCGGTGAGGTCCTCGTAGTGCAGGTAGAAGGTGGCGCGGCCTACCCCCGCCCGGCGCACCACCGCCGAGACGCCGACCTCCGCGAGCGGTCGGACGGCGCACTCGGCGAGCAGGCTCTCGCGCAGCCGCGCCTTCGTCCTGGCCGTTCGCGGGTCCGGCGCGCGCGACTCCTGAGGGCTCACGAGGCCAGCAGCGCCGCGCCGAGGGCGAGCGCTCCCGGCAGGGCCTGGGCGACGAGGATCCGGCGGTTGGCGGTCGCGGCCCCGTACGCCCCGGCGACGATCACGCACACCAGGAAGAAGACCTGCGTGGCGAGCGAGTCGATGACCAGGGACCAGACCAGGCCGGCGGCCAGGAACCCGTTGTAGAGGCCCTGGTTGGCGGCGAGCGTCGCGGTCAGCCGGGCGGTGTCCGCGTCGAAGCCGGACAGGGCGCGGCCCGGCGGCCGCTGCCACAGGAACATCTCCAGCACCAGGAAGTACGCGTGCAGAGCGGCCACGAGGCCGATCAGGATCTGAGCGACCGTGTGCATGGCCGCCTCCGTTTCGCAGGGTCGTCGTCAAGGCCAGATTTCCTGGACAACTGTACAGGAAATCTGGCCGGTGACCGCCGGCCCCCGTGGCCGCGCCCGCCGGTGCTCCGCTACGCCGGCGAGCCCGAGGCTCCGTCGCCTACGGAGATGGCCGAGACCGGGCAGGCCCGGGCCGCCTCGCGGACCAGCGCGCTGCCGGCGCCGTCCGCACGGCCCGGGAGCACCGCGCCGAACCCGTCGTCGTCCTGGGTGAACACCGCGGGCTCGGTCAGCGCGCACTGGCCCGCGCCGATGCACACGCCGGCGTCGATCTCGATGTGCACGGCCCTCACCACGCCACGGGGAGTTCGACCATGCCCTGGATGGTGTCGCCGGGTTTGAACGGGATCCGGTCCGGCTCGGCCGCCAGCCGCAGCCCGGGCAGCCGCGCGAACAGGGTGCCCAGGGCGATCTCCATCTCGGCGCGGGCCAGGTTCTGGCCCAGGCACTGGTGGATGCCGAAGCCGAAGGCCACGTGGTGGCGGTTCGGCCGGTGCCAGTCCAGTGCGTCGGGCTGCTCGAAGACCGACGCGTCGCGGTTGATGACGGAGGTGGAGAACACCACGCCGTCGTCCGGCCGCACCGTCACCCCGCCGATCTCGATGTCCTCGGTGGCCACCCGCAGCATCCCGTCCGCGATCGACAGGAACCGCATCAGCTCCTCCACCGCCGCCGAGATCAGGGACGGATCGGTCCTCAGCTCGGCGAGCTGCTCGGGGTGGCGCAGCAGGGTGAACGTGCCGAGCGAGATCATGTTGGCCGTGGTCTCGTGCCCCGCGACCAGCAGGATCACGGCGAGCGCGACCAGCTCCTCCACGTCGATCTCGCCGGTCTCCAGGCGCTGCTCGATGAGTTCGTCGAGCAGGCCGTCCCCGGGCCGTGCGCGCTTGCGCTCGATCAGGTCGTGGAGGTAGGCGTCGAGTTGCCGGCGGGCCTCCTCCACGTCGGCAGGCTCCGGCCCGCGCAGCAGCCGGCGTGACTGTCCCTCGAAGAACTCGTGGTCCTCGTACGGCACCCCGAGCAGGTCGCAGATCACCATCGACGGGACGGGCAGGGCGAAGGCGCCGACCAGTTCCGCCCGCGGGCCGACGGCCACCATCTCGTCGATCAGGCGGTCCACGGTCTGCTGGATCCGCGGCCGCAGGGCGGCGGTCCGCTTCAGACTGAAACGCGGGATCAGCATGCGGCGCTGCGCGTTGTGCTCGGGATCGTCGAAGCCGAGGAGCGCGGCGCGGCGGTTCTGCAGCCCCTTGAAGCGCTTCGTGGGCGCGGGGAAGGCGGCTTTCGTGCGGTCGGCGGAGAGCCGGCCGTCGGAGAGCAGGGCGCGCGCCTCGGCGTGCCCGGTGACCACCCAGACGGAGCGGCCGTCGAAGAGGGTGACGCGGGAGAGGGGCCGCCCCTCCCGCAGGGGCTCGTATCCGGTCGGCGGGTGGTAGGGGCACGTCCGGTCCTGGGGAAAGGCAACGGTCTCTGACGTGGTCTCTGACGTGAAGGACATGAAGCACCTCGCGAGCGATGGTTCCGTCGTGCCGGACTCCATTACATGCCTAGGGCACCTATCCCACCTATGCCAGTTTCGGCCAGATCACCCGAGTTCGCCCAAGTGGGTCTCCAGGAACTCCCGGAGCTCCTCGCGCGTCATCGGCCCGGCGTGGCTCGCGACCGCCCCGCCGCCCTCGATGAGGACGGCGGTCGGGGCGCCGGTCACCCCGTAACGCCTGGTCGGGCCGGGGCAGCGGGTCATGTCGGTCCGCACGGCGGTGAAGCGCGTCCCGTACTCCTCCGCCAGCTCGCCGACCACCGCGTCCATCGCCCGGCACGCCTCCAGGGCCTTCGGCCAGCTCCCGCAGAAGTAGGCGAGAACCGGCCCCGGCGCCATGGACAGGACGAAGTCGAACTCCTCGTCCTCCAGTGGCTGGTGTACCCGACGTGCCATGCGTACCGCTCCTCGCTCCCGCGCCCCGCTCCCGCGCCCCGCCCGTGATCGCCCCGCCCGATGGGGAGGACGGCCACCATCATCGCCGCTCGGAGCGGGTCCGTTGTCAGTGGCGCCTGTGAAGCTGAGCGGTATGGACGACAGGATGCTCCGGCGCCGGGTCTACGGCGCCGACCACGACGACCCCGACCCCGGCCCGCGCCCCGGCCACGTCTACGGCGAACTCGTGGGCGGCCCCCTCGACGGGCTCCTCCTCGACATCACGGGCTGGAACGCCCCGCAGCTCACCGAAGAGGCCAGGCTGCCCACCGAGATAGGGCGCTACGGAGCGGGCGGCCGCGCCCACTACCGCCGCCGCGCGGGCGATCCGGGCCGCTGGGACTGGACGGGCGACAGCCGCTGACCGGCCCCGGGCGGGCGCCGGGCGGGCGTCGGGTGGCCGGTTCCGAAGATTCTTCGAAGAATTTCCGGGGAGCTGTCGATCCGGGCGCCTCCCGTTCGACGCAGGGGTGAGAGGCGGGGAACGCCCCCGCCCTTACGACCGAGGAGTCACCATGCCGCGCTTCCTGACGATGATCCGCATCGACGAGCAGGAGCTGACCCCCGACACCGAGTTCCCGCCCGAGTTCCTGCAGAACATGGGCGCCTACATGGAGGAGATCACCAAGGCCGGCGTCATGCTCGACACGGCCGGGCTGCTCCGCACCCCCGAGGGGACCCGCGTCAACTGGTCCGGCGGGAAGATCAGCTACACCGACGGCCCCTTCACGGAGACCAAGGAGGTCGTCGGCGGCTACTCCCTCATCCAGTGCAAGGACAAGGCCGAGGCCCTCGAGTGGACCAAGCGGTTCCTCGAGATCCACCCGGCCGAGTGGAACGTCAGCGCCGAGGTCCGGGAGGTCCAGGAAATGTGACCCCGGCCGCGTTTGCCCTGCCCCGTCACGGCTGCTCTGATGGGTGGCCGTGACGGCAGTGACCACGGCCCAGGCGGTCGAAGCGGTGTTCAGGATCGAGTCCGCGCGGATCATCGCCGGGGTCGCCCGGATCGTGCGGGACGTCGGCATCGCCGAGGAGCTCGCGCAGGACGCCCTCGTCGCCGCGCTGGAGCAGTGGCCGCGGTCGGGCGTCCCGGACCGGCCGGGTGCCTGGCTCATGGCCACGGCCAGGCACCGCGCGGTCGACCTCGTCCGCCGCAGGGAGACCTACGCGCGCAAGCTCGCGGAGGTCGGCCGGAGCCTGGAGGACGTGCCGCCGCCCGCCGAACCGGCGGACCCGGAGGACATCGACGACGACCTGCTCCGGCTGATCTTCACCTCCTGCCATCCCGTCCTGGCCACCGAGGCCCGGATCGCCCTCACCCTGCGCCTGATGGGCGGGCTGACCACGCAGGAGATCGCCCGCGCGTTCCTCGCCTCCGAGTCCGCCGTCGCCCAGCGCATCGTCCGGGCGAAGCGGGCCCTGGCCACCGCGGGAGTGCCCTTCGAGGTCCCGTACGGGGCCGACCGCGAGGCCCGGCTCGCCTCGGTCCTGGAGGTCATCTACCTCGTCTTCAACGAGGGCTACTCCGCCACCGCCGGCGAGGACCTCGTCCGCCCCGCGCTGTGCGAGGACGCGCTGCGCCTCGCCCGCGTCCTGGCCGCCCTGATGCCCAAGGAGCCCGAGGTGCACGGCCTCGCCGCGCTGCTGGAGTTCCAGGCCTCCCGGATCGCCGCGCGCACCGGCCCCGACGGGGAGCCGGTGCTCCTCGCCGACCAGAACCGGTCCAAGTGGAACCGCCTGCTCATCCACCGGGGCGTGCGGGCCATGAGCCGCGCCGGCAGCGGTCCGTACTCGCTCCAGGCCGCCATCGCCGGCTGCCACGCGGCCGCCGTGCGCTACGAGGACACGGACTGGCCGGCGATCGCCACGCTGTACGGGAGGCTGGTGCTGCTCGTCCCCTCGCCGGTGGTGGAACTCAACCGGGCCGTCGCCGTCTCCATGGCGCAGGGCCCGGAGGCGGCCCTGCCGCTGGTCGACGCCCTGACCGGGGAACCGGCCCTGCGCGCCTACCACCTGCTGCCGAGCGTACGGGGCGACCTGCTCGAACGCCTCGGCCGACCGGCCGAGGCCCGCGCCGAGTTCGAACGCGCGGCCACCCTCACGCGCAACGAACGCGAGCGCGCCCTGCTCCTGCACCGCGCCTCCCGCCTCTGATCGGGCGGCGCCCGGGCCCTCATCGGGGCCCCGGCCTCCGGGGCCGGGGCCCGGGCTCAGCGGCGGCGGGCGAAGGCCGCCACGTCGAGCGGCGTGTGGACCGGCCTGCGCGGCGCGGTCAGCGCGATGGGGCGGCGGAATCCGCCCGAGCGGGCGATCTCCTGGACCGTCAGGCGCAGGGCCTCCTGGAAGTCCCCCATGGTGCTGCGGGCGGCCGGGGTGTCGACGTACAGCGAGTTCATGTGCATCCCGGCCGCGTCCCGCTGGAACCACGAGCAGGCCCCGTTGGCGCGCGCCGACCACACGTGGGTGGCGGGCCGCCACTCGTCGTGCCGCTCGGCGCCCTGGCACTTGCGCATGTCGAGGTACGAGAAGAAGTTGACCGGGTACGGCCAGGAGCGCGCGGCGAACTCCTCGGGTGCCAGCAGCTCCCACGCCCGTACGAACGGCACGTCGATGTGGCCGATCATCTCCGTGAACCCGGCCCGGACCGCGGCCATGACCTGCGCGAAGTCCCGGCCGGGGGAGGCGTCGAACTCGATGGGCATGGTGTTGACGAACCAGCCCACCGAGTCACCCCAGGTGCCCCGGCCGCGCTCGCTGACCGGCATCAGGCCCCGGTAGACGCCGGGCCCGCCCGCCTCGCGCAGACACACGGCGACGGCGGCGAGCACCCCCATGAAGGCCTTCCCGCCGACCGTCACGCAGGTCTTCTCGAACACCTCGGCCTCGGCGGCGTCCAGCAGCGTCGAGGCCTCGTTGACGATCGGGTACATCCGGCCCGGCGCCACGCCGAGGTCGAGGGGGAAGCGGGGGAAGAACGCGCCGCCCCGGCCGATGAAGGCCTTCCAGTAGTCCAGGCGCTCGTCGGCGGCGTCGATGGAGAGGTAGCGGCGGCGCTGCTCGTCGGCGAAGTCGAGGTAGCTGGGGGCGGGCGGCAGTTCGACCTCCTCGCCGCGGCACAGGGCCTCGTACGAGGTCAGCACCTCGTTGACGACGATCGGCATCGACATGCCGTCGCACACGATGTGATCGAAGGCGAGGTAGACCGTCGCGGAGTCCTCGCGCAGTACCGCGCCCATCGTGAACAGGGGCCAGGACAGGGTGTCGATGGACCGCTTGAACCGCTCGACGAGGAAGCCGCGCAGCAGCTCGGAGGTCTCGAAGTCCCCCACCTCCTCGACGTCGAGGGCCAGTTCGGCGGGATCGAACGGTTCGCACGCCAGCTCACCGGCCAGGCGGCGGAACGCGCACCGCAGCACCTCGTGCCGCTGGACGAAGGTCAGCAGGGCCTGGGCCAGGGCCCGTTCGTCCAGCCGCCCGGCCACCTCGAAGGTGACCGCGAGCCACGAGGCGACGGGGTCGTCGGCGGCCCGGCTCTCCTCCGCGACGGTGAAGTGCTTGTCCTGGTTGAAGGACGCCCTCCTGCCCGTCGGATCGGCCGGGCCGTCGGCCTCCGCCGCGGCCGTGGACCGCAACCGCCACTCGACCACCCGACCGGGTGCCACGTGGTGCATCTCCAGAGGAAATTGCCGCATTCCGTCATCCCTTCGCCCCCGAGTCAACCCCCAGCCCCTAACGACCCCCGGGGCGGGGAAGTGACGGAAGGACTTGCGGGCTCAGGATCCGCCGGACCGCGCGCCGTCCCCTGCGCCGTCCTCTGCGCCCTCCGCCACGACGTTCTCCGTGCCCTTCACGTCGTTCTCCGCGTCGTCGCGCCGGACCTCGATGTGGTCGGCGGCCAGGTCCACCGCGACCCGGTGCTCCATGCCCAGGGCCTCCAGGAACTTGTGCGGGAGCTGGACGCGGCCGGTGCGGTCGAGCATCACGTACTCGCGCTCGCTCACCGACTCCGCGCCGTGCTCGTCGGTGACCGTGCGGCGCAGCACCTCACTGCTCGTGCGGCCGTCGCGGATGGCCACCGTACGGCGGACCTCGCCGGCGACGAGCGGGTCGTGGGTCACGATCACCACGGTCGCGCCCAGCTCCCGGTTCACGGTACGGAAGGCCTCGAAGATCGCGGCGCCGGTCTCCGAGTCCAACTCCCCGGTGGGTTCGTCCGCCAGCAGCACCTGCGGGTCGTTGGCCATGGCCACGGCGATGGCCACCCGCTGCTGCTGACCGCCGGACAGCGCGGCCGGCCGCCGGTCCGCGAGGCCGCCGATCTCCAGGGCCTCCATGAGCTCGGAGACCCGGGCCGCGCGCCGGCCGGCCGCTCCCCTGGAAGCCCGGCCCCTCAGTTGCATGGGCAGCGCGATGTTCTGCGCCGCCGTCAGGAACGGCAGCAGGTTGCGGGCCGTCTGCTGCCATACGAAGCCCACCGCCTCGCGGCGGTAGCGCAGCCGCTCCTTGGCGGACATCTCCAGCAGGTCGTAGCCGCCGACGGTGGCGGTGCCCGCCGTGGGGACGTCCAGACCGGCCAGGATGTTCAGCAGCGTGGACTTCCCACTGCCCGAGGCGCCGACGAGCGCCACCAGATCCCCCTGGGACACGGTCAGTTCGAGCCCCTGCAGGGCCTGCACCTCGACGCCGTCCGCGCTGAAGATGCGCACCAGGCGGTCGCAGACGATGGCCGTGCCCGCCCCCGGCGTACGGGGCTCGGCGGCGGCCAGAGCCTGCCGGCGCAGCTCTTCGAAGGTCGGCTGGTCGGTGTTCACCGCTCGTCTCCCGCTCTCAACTCGGTGGTGATCTGTCGCCTGCCCGCTACCGCCGCCTCCGCGAGCACGACCGCGACGACGAGCGCCGCCAGGCTCAGCGCCTGTGTCAGGACCGGCCGTGCGGCGAGGTCCACACCCGCCGGCACCCGGGCGCCGACCAGGGAGGACAGGTCCACGGCCGGGCCGAGCAGGGCCACCGCGGCCGCCGCGGACAGCGCGCCGCCGACCGCGGCGACCACGGTCTGCGGCAGTGCCTCCGCCAGGATCAGCGCCAGGCCCTGGCGCGGCCGCAGCCCCATCGTGCGCAGCCGGGCCAGCAGCGCGGCCCGTTCGGGCGCGGCCCGCACCAGCGTCAGCAGGACGGCCAGCAGGGCGAATCCGGCGGCCCCCGCGACCGATGCCCAGAACAGGCGCTCGGCCGAGTGCTGGAGCGGGTCGGTGGAAAGGTCCGCCACCGCGGTGGCGCTGGTGCGCACCTGGTACTTGTCGGCGACCCCGGCCGGCAGCGCGGCCCGGACCAGCTCCTTGAGCCGGTCGGCGTCGACCTTCCCGGTGGCGAGCCACCGGTTGGGCAGCGCGGCCTTCGAGGTCAGGGAGATCATCTGCCGGGCGGGCAGGACCAGGGTGGCGCCGCCCCGGTCCGGCAGCGCCGGCGTGCCGTCGACCACGGCCGCCGCCCGGACCTGGAGGTCCTCTCCGCGGACCCGCAGCCGGAAGGGCCGCTCGCCCGGCTCCGCCCCCAGGTCCCCGCTGAACAGCGCGGGAACGGGGTCGTCGAGGCTGCTGCCGCCCCCGGCGAGTACCGCCGGATCGAACCGGCCGCGCCCGACCGTCCGGGCCAGCTCCGCGTACGCGGGCGGATCCACGACGACCACCGTGACCTGCCGCGAGCCGCGGTCGATGCCGAAGATGAAGGCGTCGTCCTCCGTCCAGGCGGTCACCGACGTCCGCACGCCCGGCAGGGCTCCGGCCTCCCGGACCAGCTCGGCCGGAACGGCCTGGTCCCGGGGTGCGGTGATCTGCGCGTCGCCACCGACCGAGCTACGGGCCACCTGCAACCGGTCGGCGTCCACGGACCCCAGCACCGCGGCGCCGAACCCGCCCGTGGTCACCGCCAACAGCAGCGCGACCAGCGGGAGTACGGAAGGCCTTACCCGGACCGACGCACCCCGGGCGGCCCGGGTCAGCCCGAGGAAGCCGATCACGCCGGGGCGCCGCCCGGCCGCCCGCGCCAGCGCCCCCACCACGGCGGGCTGGAGCCGGGCCAGCAGCAGCGCCCCGGACAGCGCCAGCAGCAGCGGGGCCGCCACCAGCAGCGGGTCCAGCCCCGCGGCAGCGGAGACCCCGCGCCGGCGCAGCTCGAACACGGCCGCACCGGTGGCGGCGAGGACGAACAGCTCGGCGACGAGCCGCCGCCGGGGCCGCGACCCGCGCGGCGGCGACAGCAGTACGAAGGCCCGTACGGGGAAGGCCAGCAGGGCGAGCAGGGTCACGGCCGAGGCGGCGGTCAGTGAGGCGGTCAACCGCGGCGACGGCAGCAGCGCCAGGGCGAGCCAGGCGGCGGCGACGGCCGCCGGCAGCACGGTGACCGCGCCCTCGCGGAGCAGCCGCCCGACGATCGAGCGGCGTGATCCGCCGCGTGCCAGCAGCAGCCGCAGCTCGCCCTCGCGCCGGTCGCCCATGAGTGCGGCGGCCAGGCAGAAGACGACGGCGGCGACCCCGGCGACCCCGGCCGGACCGATCGCGGCCAGCGGAGCCGCACCCCGCTGCCGGCCCTGGGCCAGTTCGAACAGCTCGGGCAGCCGGGAGGTGATGCGCAGGTCCGGCCGGTTGACGGCGATGCCCAGCTCGGAGGCGGTGGGGCCGGCGACGAAGGAGGCGATGTCGTGCGCCACGCCCGGCAGTTGGTCCGCGCGCAGCACACCGGTGTCCACCGGCAGCCGCCAGAAGTACTCCGTGCTCTCGCCCCAGGAGTCGAGCCGGGCGACGCTGTCCGCGTCGATGAGCGCGGCGGTGTCCAGGTACGGCCTCGGCGGCGCGGTGGCCGTCACGGTCTGGCAGGCCGTGGTCAGACAGGGCAGGTCGGTCCAGAAGACGTCCTCCGGGTCGGCGTCGTAGATGCCGACGACCTCGGCCCGCGCGGTTCCGGAGATGCTCGCCCTCGTCTCCAGCACCGTGCCCAGCGGGGCCTTGAGCTTCTCGGAGGCCTTGCGCGACAGCGCCACCTGGATCGGGGCGTCGGGGGCCCCGCCGCCCGGCCGGCGGCCGGCGACCAGCGTGGTGTGGGCGGAGGCCTGCGGCAGGTAGACCAGGCCGAGCCGCGGGTCGACGCCCTCCGGCCGGCCCAGGCCCGGGTTGGCCAGATCGCGGGGTTTGACGCTCTGCGCGCCGTGCACGGGGCCGCTCGCGTCGAGGCGGAAGGAGCCGCCGGTGCGCGACAGCAGCGTCTCCAGTACGGAGTCCAGCCGCTGCGGCGTCAGCGCCCCGTTGCGGGAGTACGCCGTGGCGGCCAGGCTCCTCGGACCGGCGCCCTGTTCCCGGAGGAAGGAGCGCAGGGCGTCGTCGGCGCCGCGGTCCACGGCGCGCGGCAGCGCGGCCGCGAGCAGGACGGCGACGAAAGCCAGGGCTGCGGCGAGCAGCGCACTGAGCGGGGCCGCGCGCAGCCGGGTCCGCACCCAGGGCGCGGGCCGGAGGCTGCGGGAGCCGGCAGGTGTGGGGGCCGGGCCGGTCACATGTCCTCCAAGTGCCGCAGCCGGTCTCCGGTGGCCCGGGCGCCGCGGTCGCGGAACCCGCCGACGACGGCCGACAGCAGCGGCACCGCGGCGATCGCGGCGGCCATCAGCAGGGTTTCGGCGGCCGGCAGCTCCACCACGACCTCCGGCACCGGGCGCTTCGCGGCGGGCGTCAGCACCAGCAGCGGAACCACCAGGTGGACGACGGCTGCGCCCAGACCCAGTCCGACGACGGTGCCGAGCCCGACCTGCACACCGCTCTCGGCGGCGGCCGTACGGGTCAGCTTCCGCCGGGTCGCGCCCAGGGCCAGCAGCACCGCGAACTCGGCTCCCCGCTCCCGTGCGGCCGCCGCCGCGGCGGCCCCGAAGCCGATCGCCGCCAGCAGCGCGCAGACCACCGCCAGGGCGGCGAGGGCGCTCTGCGGGCCCGCGCTCAGCGGATCGTCCAGCAGCCCGGCGGCCACCTCCTCGCGCAGCTCCACCTGCTGGGACCCGGACCCGGCGCGCAGTTCGGCGGCCGCGCGGGCCGGCACGGGGTCGTCGGCGGAGGCGGCCGGCAGCCACCACTCGGTGGGCGGGGGCAGTTCGCGTCCGGTGTCGGCGGCCAGCAGCCGGCCGGCGGCGGCCAGGTCGACGGCCAGCGCGGTGTCCCCGGCGACCGGCAGCGAGTCCACGGCCGCGGTGATCCGTACCCGTGCGGTGGTGCTGCCCAGCGGTACGGGCACCAGGTCGCCGACCTTCGCGCCGACCGCGCCGAGGTAGCCGCGGGTGGCGACTGCGGGTATCTCGGACGGGGGCGCCTGCCCGGCGAGCACCGCGAGCTGGACCCCGCCGACGGGCTGCCTGCCCCCCTGGAGCCGCACCCGGAGCAGGGCCGCTCCGTCCGCGCCGTCGGGCGCGGCGGGCAGGACCTCACCGGCGGGCACGCTGCCGCTGTCCGCCGGGCCCCGCAGCACCCAGCCGGGCGCGGGCGAGGTCACGGGAGCGGCGGCCCGGCCGGGCTCCTCGGCGACGGCGATCCGGCGCACCGCCACCTCGCCGGGGCCCTCGGAGACGGCGGGCCGGCCGATCCCGCCCGGCCCGCCGGCACCCGAGGGGTCCATGCCGTACGAGAGCACGAACCCGGAGACGCCCAGCGGCGCGGCGGCGGATCCGAGCGGGGCCCCGGTGAGCGCGTCGACGTCCACCGAGACGGTGGCGTCCCCGGACCGGGGCAGTTGCAGCATCGGCGACCGGAAGGTCTGGCCGAAGCGGTCGCGCAGCAGCAGCCCGAGGCCGGGAGCGCCGCCGGGGACGTTCCGTACGCTCACGTCGAGGTCGATCCGCCGCGGCTTCCCGGGCAGTTCGACGCCGGCGTCGCCGGGGGCACGGCCCGCGGCGAGCGGGGCGAACAGCTCGCGCACGGGGCGGTCGTCCCGCAGGTCGGCGCGGAGCGGCACCCGTTCGGCCACGCCGGCGGCGTCCAGGGCGAGCAGCTGTCCGGTCCGTCCGCCCGGCAGCCCCTGCGTCGTGCGGATCACCGGAATCACCCGGTCGCCGCCGGGCAGCGAGGCGTAGCGGCCGTTGCGGCCGGGCGGGGCCAGGTCGCTGCCGGAGATCCGCAGGCCGCCGGCGGTGGCGAAGTCGGCCTGGTCGCGCTGCGAGGCGGCCCACGCCGTGTGCTGCCCGAGCGCCAGCACCCCGCTGGACACGGCGAGGACGAGCAGCAGCACCGGCCCGGTGGCCCGGCCCGGGCGGCGGGCGAGCTGCCAGCCGACGAGCGCGGGACCGAGCCCGCGCCCGCGCGCGGCCAGCCGACCGCCCAGCCGCGCCGCGAACGGCAGCAGCCGCAGCACCAGCAGCGTGCCCGCGCACAGCGCCAGGGTCGGCGCGGCCACCAGCACGGGGTCGACGCCGAGCCCGCCCGCGCCGGCGGCCCCGTCGAGTGCGGCTCCGTCGCCGCTGTACTGCGCGAGCTGCTGGTACGCGAGGACGGCCAGCGCCACCAGCGCCAGGTCCGCGCCCGACCGGGCGGCGCCCGCGACCACGGCCTGGCGGCGGCCGCCGCGCCGCAGGGCGGCCGCTCCCGCGCCGCGCAGCACGGCCGGCAGCGAGGTCAGCAGGACACAGCCGAGCGCGCACGCCGCCGCGACCGGCCACAACAGCCAGGTCCCCGAGGTGTTCAGCGGCACCTTCGAGAGCGGGCCGAAGCCGCTGAGCAGCTCCAGCAGGAGCGGTGCCAGCAGCGGCGACAGGAGTGCGGCCGGCAGGGTGAGCAGAAGCGACCCGGCCGTGCCGAGGACGCCGAGCCGCATCCGGGACGCGCCGCGCGCGGTGAGCAGGACGCGCTCGGGCTCCTGGCGGTCCGTCAGCAGATGTGCCACCAGCAGCAGGGCGGCCGCGGCGAGGACGGCGAGCTGGAGCGCGCCGACCAGCAGTGTGGACCGGGCGACGAGCCCGCCGGAGCGCACTTCGCCGAGCAGTTCGGGGAGTTCGGTGCGGACCTGGAACCCGGCCGGTGCCTTGAGACCGGCCGAGTGCGCGGCGGCCACCAGTCCGGCCGCGCGGCCGCGGACGGCCTCGGCCTCGGCGGCGTGCACGGCGGCGAAGTCGGGGCTCAGCAGCGAGGCACGGCTGTTCTGCGGCAGCCCGCCCGAGGTGAAGGCGGTGTCGTCGACGAGCAGCGGGCCGTACGTGCTGAAGCTGCCGACCTGGAGCTCCCGTCCGCCGAGCGGATCCAGCCGCCAGTACGGGGACTCCGGATCGGCCGCCCGGTACACGCCGGTGACCAGCACGGTCAGCGGGGCACCCCCGTACCGGTCGTCCAGGCGCACCTCGGCCGGCAGCGCGGTCTCGGCCAGCCCCAGACGGGTCAGCGCGGCCCGGGGTACCGCCGCCGGCAGCGGCGCGCCGGCCGGACCGGCGGCCGCCTGCGGCCACTGGCCCGCGAGGAGCCGTACGTGCTTGCGGTCGAAGGCGGCCAGCAGGGTCAGGTCCGCGTCCTTGCCCGGCGTACGGGCGCCCGGCAGCCCGTAGGAGTGACTGCGGGCCACGCTCTCGACGCCGAACGGCAGTTGCCCGAACAGCTCGCCGGCGAAGCCCCGTACGGTCGTGTCGTCCCCGTCGCGGGCGGCCGCCGGGTGCTCGGCGGTGACCAGGACGGTGGCCCTGGTCCGGCCGGGACCCTGGAGCGCCTGGCGCAGCCCGGCCTCGCTCACGTCCCGCGTGAAGGCGAACAGCGCCGTCAGTACGGTCGTGGTGATCAGCACGGTGAGCAACACGGCGGCGGCGAGCGGCAATCGCCCGCGCAGCCGGCGCACGACGAAGCCGAGCATGTGCTGTGTACCTCCCCCGTTCCGGACCATCGGTACCGGATAGCGGACGATGCTGTCAGATTCGAACGCACAGGGGAAGGCACTTGCGTGAAGGACGCGGCGGATGAGCAAATTCGAAAAGGGGCGCGCCCGGCGGCCCCGCCCGGCCGGTCCGGGCTTCGAGGGGGAGACCAACGATGACGCAGCACCCGAGCGGTACGGACGCGCCGCCCATGGTCGTGGTGGACGACGTCCACCGGAGTTTCGGCAGCGGCCCCCGGACCGTGCACGCGCTGCGGGGGGTCTCCTTCGAGGTGCGCCGCGGTGAACTCCTCGCCCTCAAGGGGCGGTCCGGTTCGGGCAAGACCACCCTGCTCAACCTGGTCGGCGGCCTCGACGCCCCGACCTCCGGATCGGTCACCCTCGACGGCACCGACCTGGCGGGCCTCGACGAAGCCGGGCTCCTCGCACTGCGCCGCGACCGGATCGGCTTCGTGTTCCAGTCCTTCGGCCTGATACCCGTCCTGACGGCCGCCGAGAACGTCGGGGTCCCCATGCGGCTGCGGAAGGTCCCCGCCGAGCAGCGCGAGGAACGCGCCCGCACCCTCCTCGCCCTGGTGGGCCTGGCCGAACACGCCGCCCAGCGCCCCGGTGAACTCTCCGGCGGCCAGCAGCAGCGGGTCGCCGTGGCCCGCGCCCTGGCCAACGAACCCGACCTCATCATCGCCGACGAACCGACCGGCCAGCTCGACTCCGAGACGGGCCGCTCCATCATGCGGCTGCTGCGCGCGGTGGTCCGCAGCGAAGGCGTCACGGCCCTGGTCGCCACCCACGACCCGGCCCTCATCGAACTGGCCGACCGGGTCGTGGAAGTGCGCGACGGCCGCGTCGTGGACGAGCAGGACGTGCGGCAGCCGGGCCGGGCGGAGCAGGCCGCCGCCCGCTGAACCGGCGGCCGCACCGGCACGGACCCCGATGGTCCGCGCCGTTCACCCGCGCGTGCCGTGTCGCCGGTCCGCTGCGGCGATCGCGCGCGACGATGACGGAGAGTGGGCCGCGTGGATGTGGACGAGGTCATCGACGCCCTGTACGCGCTGTCCCCGGCGCGGTTCACGGCCGCCCGGGACGAGGCCGCGGCGCGCGCGAAAAAGGCCGGGGACGCGGAGGCGGGAAAGCGGATCGCGGGGCTGCGGCGTCCCACGCTGGCGGCCTGGACGTCGAACACGCTGGTACGGGCCAAGCAGGAGGAGGTCGAGCAGTTCCGCCAGCTCGGCCAGGCACTGAGGGCGGCGCACCGGTCCCTGGACGGGGACCAGTTGCGCGCCCTGTCCCACCAGCAGCACGTGGTCATCGGGGCCCTGGCCCGGGAGGCGCAGCGGCTGGCCGACGAGGCCGGCACTCCGGTCTCCGACACCGTGCTGCGCGAGGTCGGACAGATCCTCTACGCCGCCCTCGCCGATCCCGACGCGGCCGAGGCCTGGGCCTCCGGGCGCCTCGCGAAGGCCCCGGCGCTGGTGACGGAGTTCCCGGACCTCGACCCGGAGGCCGTGCCGCCCGCACCGCAGGCCCCACCGCCGGCAGAGCGGCCCGCGCCCGCCAAGCGGAGGCCCCGGAAGCCCGAGGAGCCCGAGCCGGCCGAGCGGCGGCCCGACCGCCGGGTGGAGGCGGCCCGCGCCGCCGCCCAGGACGCGGAATGGGCCGCGACGGCCCGAGAGGACGAGCTGCGCCTGGCCGAGGAGGCACGGCGCCGGACCGTCGAGACGGCCGCGGCCGCCGACACCGAACTGGAACGCGCCCAGGCCGCCCGGGACCGCGCGTACGCCGACCTGGCCGAGGCCGAGGAACGGCACCGCGAGGCCGGCAGGACGGCCGCCGCGGCCCGGCGCGCCGCGAAGGCCGCCGAGCGCCGACTGCTGGCCCTGACCCGCACCGAGCCCGGCGGGACCGGAGAAGGCGGCGAGGACGGCTGACGGGCCGTCCGGCCGCGCCTATTCGGTGTGCAGCACCGAGGCGATCGTCATCCGCGCCGCAGACCGCGCCGGAACCAGCGCACCGAGCACGGCGATCGCCACACCCGCCAGCAGCATCGCGGCCAGCTCCGGCACGTGCCACACGTCCTTCATGGACTCGGGGAACTCGAGCACCCCGACGTTGTCCACGACCAGCCGGTGCGCCAGCATCCCCAGCGGGATCCCCAGCAGCCCGCCGGCCACCCCGAGCCCGGCCACCGAGGTCACCGTCATGACCACCACCTGGCGGGGCGTCATCCCGATGGACTTGAGCATGCCCAGGTCCCGGCGGCGCTCGCGGGTGTTCAGCAGGACGGTGTTGAAGACGCCCAGCGAGGCGACCAGGGTCAGCAGCACCGTGAACACCGTGGAGAAGGTGACGACGGTGACGGTGGCGGCGTTCCCCCCGCCCCCGACCGTCGTCGACAGCCCGGGGTCGGCCGCCTCGACCGCCACGGCGTAGGCGTCCGCGTCGGCGCCGGGGGAGAGGCGCACGTAGTACTCGATGGCGCGGGAGCCCGGTGCCAGCCGCTCGAACGTCTCCCAGGTGGCGTCCAGGGCCCGCGGGTTGCCGTCGACCAGCTTGCCGACGACGGTCGTGGAGGCCTGCCTGCCGTCCAGCTCCAGGGTGACCCGGTCACCGATCCTCAGCCCGCGCTGGGCGAGGAACGACGGCCCGGCCGCGATCTCGCCCACCGCGTGCGGCAGGCGGCCCTCGACGATCTCGTAGGCGTACGAGGAGTCGTTGCCGCGGTAGAAGTTGGCGAAGGCGGGCTGGGCCTGCCCGGTGATGCTCACCTCGGCCAGCCCACGGGCCCGTACGTGCTCCGTGCCGGGCAGGGACCGCAGCCGCTCCTCGACCTGCGCGTCACCGAGCAGGGGAAGGGGCCGGCCGCCCTGCGCGTCCGCGTGCACCAGGACCCGGGCACCGCCGTCGCCCCGTCCGGCCTCGCCCAACGCGAGCATCGTGCTGGTCAGCCCGGTCGACAGCGTCACCGTGGTCACCCCCAGGACGATCGCCGCCATGGTCAGCAGCGTGCGTGCCGGACGGGCGAACGGCTGGCCCAGACCCAGGCTGACGGGCCGCGGCAGTTCGGTGAAGCCGAGGATGCGCTGGACGCGCAGCCCGCGCCCGGTGCGCGGCGCACCGCCCGCGCTGATCGCCCGTGCGGCCGGCAGCCGGTGCGCCCGCAGCGCGGGGACCAGGGCGGCGAGCAGGACGAGGGCGGGCATGCCCAGCAGGCAGACGGCGTACACCCACGCGGGGACGGTGCCGACGGAGGCCCGGCCCGTCTCGATGCCCGCGAACGAGACCTTGAGGACGGGCCCGGCCAGCGCCCTGCCCAGCAGGGTGCCGAGGACGCCGCCGACGATCGCGGGCACGGACATCATCGTCAGGTAGACGGCGACCACCTGGTTGGGGGTGAAGCCCAGCGCCTTGAGGACGCCGATGTGCCGGTACCCCGAGACGACCGCCCCGCTGACCACGTTCCCGACGATCAGGGTGGAGACCAGGAGGCCGAGAACGCCGAAGAGCGACATGAAGGGGAGATAGGCGTCGGCCAGCGCCGAGAAGGCCTCCTTGAGGGTGAGGTAGGTCTGGGTGTTGGTCAGTGGTTCCCCGGGCAGCTCCGCCGTCGCCCGGGCGAGCCCCGCGCGCAGCTGCGCGTCGGTGGAGGAGTCGGTGAAGCGGTAGAGCATCTGGGCGGAGGCCGGGTGCAGTGCGGCCACTTGCCCCGGCGTGACCCAGGCGCCCGCGGACTTGCTCATGCTGGTGGCGAATCCGACGACGGTCAGGGGCGGGGCGCCGGGCACCGGGAGCCGGGTGCCGAGCAGTTCCGCGTTGGGGGAGCCGTCGAAGGCCCAGTTCACGACGATCTCACCGGGAGCCGTGGCCCAGCGCCCCCGCAGGATCTCGACACGGTCGACGGAGCCCGCCGGATCGTCCCGGCCCACCACCACGAGGGAGCCGCCGGGCGAGCCGAGCCAGCCCTCGGGCATCGCGACGACGGCCTGCGCGAACGGCCCGGCGGCGGCCTCCACGCCCGGCCGCCGGGCGGTCCGCGCCAGCTGGTCCTCCGAGACCTTCGCGGTGTCGAAGGACGCCACCACGTGCGCCCCGCGCTGGGCGGCGTACGCCGTGTCGAACGGCCCCGAAGCGGCGGCGAGCAGCCCCAGCGCGAGCAGCACGGTCGTGGTGGAGCACAGGACGACCAGCCCGATGACGAACGTCTGGACCCGGCGGCGCTTCACGGCCGCGCGCGAGGCCCTCCACACGGCGCTCACGCGGTCGCCTCCAGGGCGCTCTCGCGGGCCACCCGGCCGTCGGCCATCTCGACCAGACGGCTCGCGCAACGCGTGGCCAGGTGCCGGTCGTGGGTGACGATCAGCAGGGTCTGCCCGATCTGGTTGAGGTCGATCAGCAGGTCCATCACCTGCTCGCCCGAGCGGCTGTCGAGGGCGCCCGTCGGTTCGTCCGCCAGCAGCAGGGCGGGGCGGTTCATCAACGCCCGTGCCACGGCGACCCGTTGGCGTTCACCGCCGCTGAGCGTCGCCGGATAGCTGTTGCGGCGGTCGGCCACGCCCAGCTCGTCGAGGAGCTCCAGGGCGCGGCGGCGTGCCTGCCGGGACGAGGTGCCGGTCAACTGGGCGGCGAGCGCCACGTTGTCGAGGGCCGGCAGATCGTCGATGAGGTTGAAGAACTGGAAGACCATGCCGACGTTCCGGCGCCGGAAGAGCGCCAGCCCCGTTTCGCCGAGCCCGCCCAGGTCCTGGCCGTGCACCTCGACCAGGCCGGAGGTCGGCCGGTCCAGACCGGCCACCATGTTCAGGAGGGTGGACTTGCCGCAGCCCGAGGGGCCCATCACGGCGACCGCCTCGCCGGCCCGGATCTCCAGCGACAGCCCGGCCAGGGCCTTCGTGTCGCCGTACTCCTTGTCGACGCTCTCCAGCCGCACCACCGGATGTCCCGCACTTCCGCGATCAGTTGTCATGGCCCGAACCTAAGACGGCGGCCGGGGGCCCTGCGTCAGCCCCCGGATGTAAACGTCCGGGCAGGTCATCCCGGGGATGTACGCGGCCCGTCCGGCAGAATGACATCCAGGCACAGGGCGTGGGGAGTTGAAGGTGGCGCTGATCATCGCGGTGGCCGCCGCGTGCGTGGCGGCGGCCGTGGCGGGCGGGCTGGGCGTGGCCCTGCTGCGCGCCCGGCGCGGGCACCGGGCGGCGCTGGAGGAGCGCGGCTGGCTGCTGGAACGGGAGCGCGAGAGCGCGGCCCGCACCGCCGTCGACGCCGAACGGGCCAGGATCGCGGCCGAACTCCACGACATCGTCAGCCACAACGTGAGCCTGATGGTCGTCCAGGCGGGCGCGGCCCGTGAGGTGCTCCGCACCATGCCGGAGGAGGCCGCGGCGGCGATGGGCGCCGTGGAGAAGGCCGGACGGACCACGATGACCGAACTGAGGCACCTGCTGGGACTGTTGGCGCCCGCGCAGGACGGCAGCGAGGAGCCGCACGCGGCGGCCACGGAGCCGCAGCCGAGTCTGGCCCGGCTCGGCCCGCTGATCGACAGGTTCGCCTTCGCCGGCCTGCCGGTGGAGGTACGCGTATCGGGGGACCCGCGGCCGCTGCCGGGCGGGATCGACGTCACGGCGTACCGGATCATTCAGGAGGCGCTGACCAACGCGCTCAAGCACGCAGACGGGGGCAAGGTGGAGGTGACCGTGCGGTACGCGGAACACGCGCTGCGGGTGGAGGTCCTCAACAGCGGGCCGAGCGTGCTCGCCGTTCCGGCTCCGCCGGGAGAACGCCCGGCCCGGCCGGCGTGTGCGCAGGGGGCGCTGGACGTGCCGCCGGCGGCACCGGTCAAGGCGGCCGGTGCAGGGCGGGGGCTGCTCGGGCTGCGGGAGCGCGTCGCCGTCTACGGGGGCGACTTCGACGCGCGCCGCCGGCTCGGCGGCGGCTACCGCGTGCGGGCCCGCCTCCCCTTGGACCGACCGTGACCGCCGCCGCTCCCGACCCGGCAGCCGAGCCGGCGCCCGCGGCAGCGCACGCGCCGCGGGTGGTGATCGCCGACGACCAGGAACTCGTCCGCACCGGGTTCCGGATGATCCTCACCGCCCGTGGGATCGACGTGGTCGGCGTCGCCGCCGACGGCGCGGAGGCCGTCGCCGAAGTACGCCGGCTGCGCCCCGACGTGGTCCTGCTCGACATCCGGATGCCGAACATGGACGGCCTGGAGGCCGCCCGCCGCATCCTCGTCGAGGTCCCCGACTGCCGGGTGATCATGCTGACCACCTTCGACCTCGACAGCTACGTCTACGCCGCCCTCGCCGCCGGGGCCAGCGGCTTCCTGCTCAAGGACGTGACCCCCGAGCACCTCGCCAACGCCGTCCGGCTCGTCGGCACCGGCGACGCCCTGCTCGCACCCTCCATCACCCGCCGCCTGGTGGAGCGCTGCGCCCCGGGCGCCGCCGGGCCCGACCGCCTCGCCACGGCCACCACCCACCGGGAGCTCGCCGCGCTGACCCCGCGCGAGCGCGAGGTGCTCACCCTGATGGGCCACGGCCGCTCCAACGCCGAGCTGGCGCGGGAGCTGACCCTCAGCGAGGCCACCGTGAAGACCCATGTGGCCCGGATCTTCGCGAAGTTGTCGCTCCGCGACCGCGCCCAGGCCGTGGTCCTCGCCTACGAGACGGGCCTGGTGACCCCGGGCTCCGGATAGCGGGCGAGAAGCTCCTCCATCACGGCCACCGGCAGCGCCGGGTTGCCGGCCGCGGCCTCGGCGAGCCCCTCGTCGCCGCCGTCCAGCAGCTCCACGAGGAGCGCGGGCGGCAGCGCCGGGTGGGCGGCGGCGAGCGGTCCCGCCTTGGGGTCGGCCAGACAGGGGCGCAGCGCCTCGGCCGTCGCGTGCGGATGGGCGGCAATCGCCCGCAGGACCTTGCGTACGGGCGGCTCCCGGCGGGCGAGTTCCTCCAGCAGCGCACCCGGCGCGTCCGGGTTGGCGGCCACCCGGGCCACGACCCGCCCCCCGTGGGCGGCCACCATCGAGCGCAGCCGCTCCTCGGGCAGGCCGGGGTGCGGGGCGACGGACGCGACCACCGCCGCGTCCGGATCCGCGGCCAGTGCGTCGCGCACCCCCGGCGGCAGATCGCGCCGCTGGGCCGCGAGCATCCGTACGGCCGCGTGCGGCGACGCGGCCGCCCCGGCGAGCTCGTCGGCGCCGGCCGCGGCGATCCTGGGCAGCAGCACCGGGCCGATGCGGGTGCTCCGGGCCAGCCCGGCCAGTACGTCGAGCGGCAGGCCCGGGTGGTGGGCGAGGGCGCGGCGGACCTCGTGCGAGGGGTCGGCGGCGAGCGCGCGGACGAGGGCCTCGCCGATCGCGGCATTCCCGGCGACCGCCTCCCGGACACCCGGCACGGCATCCTCCGCGAGCCGGCCGTACACCTCCTGCGGCAGGTCGGACCGCTCGGCCAGCGCCCACCGCACGAACATCGAGGGATCACCGGCGAGGGAGGCCGCGGCGGCGGGCGGCGCCGACGGGTTGCGGGCCGCCCGCTCCCGGGTCTCCGCGACGGTGGAGCCGTGCGTACCGTCACAGGCGGCGCCGGGACGCAGCTCGCAGTCCGGATCCGGGCAGTACGGGTGATGGGTGAACGGGACGCCCTTGACGTCGCAGACCAGGCAGGACACGGCCGGGTCGAGCCCCTCCCCGGTGATCAGGGCGGCCAGCGCGGCGGGCGACACGGCCTCGTTGAGGGCGGCCGAGTAGCGGACCTCCGCGTGCGGATGGCGGGCGAGCCGGTCGGCGACGGCCTCCGCCGTGGTCCACAGGGCGAGTTCCGCCACCACGCCCGTGTCCCGGTCGTCGGCGAGGGCCTGCGCCACCTCCGGCGGCAGCCCGGGGCAGGAGGCCAGCCGCCACCGCACGCCCGGGTCGGGATGCGCGGCCAGGAGGCGGGCCCAGTCGGGCCGGTCCGCTCCGGCGTCGAGCAGCGCGACGGCGACCACCGGCCACGCCGCGGGGTCGACGTCGTCGGGGTCGAGCTGCCCGCCGTACGCCAGTTGGACCCCGGTGGCCTCGTTCCGCGCGGCGAGCACGCGCGCCAGGGCGCGCCCGAGATCGGCGCGGCCGGTCAGGGCGAGGACGAGCTCCTCGGTGCCGGTGCCGGTGCCGGTGCCGGTGTCGGCGTCGGCGTCGAATGGTCCGGAGGCCGGCTCCGGCGCCTCGGCCACCGCCAGGGCCACCAGCCGGTCGAGGAGCGCGGGCGGCAGCGCCGGGTTGGCGGCGAGCCCGTACAGGCGGCGGTTCACGGGCGGACTCCGTCCCCCGCCGAAGCGGCGGCAGCGGTCAGGGCGCCGGCCAGGGCACCGGCGTACGGATGGGGGCGGCGCCGGCGCGGGGTGACGACCCCGATGTGCCGGGCGGGGCGCGGCGGTTCGACGCGGACCACGACGAGCCCGGGTGCGGGGGCCAGCGACACGTGCGGCACCAACGAGACCCCGACACCGGCCGCGACCAGCGTCTGCGCGAAGAAGTAGTCGGTGGTGGACGCCCCGACCAGGAGGTCGAAACCGGCGAGGTCCGCGTAACGGCGCAGGAAGGCCTCCGTCTTGAGGCAGCCGAGCACCCAGCGGTCGGCGGAGAGCTCGCCCAAGCCGATCGAGGACCGCCCCGCGAGCCGGTGCCCGCCCGGCAGGACCACCCACAGCGGATCCTCCATCAGCGCGACCCAGTCGAGCCCCGGACGCCCGCCCGGCGGCACCGGCGGCGGCCCGTCGAAGTGGTACGTCAGCGCGAGGTCGGCCGCGCCGCCGCGCACCATCGGTACGGCGGCCTCGGGCTCGGCCTCCAGCACCGTCAGCTCCACTTCGGGATGCGCGGCCACGAACCGGGACAGCGCCCCGGGCAGCAGGTACCGGCCCCCGCTGGTGAAGGTCGCGACGGTCAGGCGGGGCCGCGGCGCGGTGAGCCGGTCGATCTCCCGCCGGACCTGGTCCAGTTCGGCGGAAATCGTCTCCGCCGCCTCCACCAGCAGCCGCCCGGGCTCGGTCAGGGTGACCCCGCGGGTACTGCGCACCGCCACCGGGTGGCCCAGCGTGCGCTCCAGCGAGGCGATGTGCTGGGAGACGGCCGACGGGGTCAGGAGCAGGGCTCCGGCCGCCCTGTTGAAGCTGCCGTGCTCGGCCACGGCACGCAGGATGCGCAGCCGCTGCACGTCGATCATCGGATGTCCTTCATGCGCGTTCAGTGGATCACCGTTTCCGCTGGGGACCCTACAGCGGCGGGGCCGAAGTGGCGGACGCCCGTGTAAGACCCGCCCCGGGGCGTTGGGTAGGGTGCCGGTCGTCGGGGAAGATCAGCGTGGGAGACATGAGTTGATGAGTGGTCAGCAGCCGGGCCGGAGCGGTACGCAGCAGGTTTTCCAGCCGCTCGCGGCGGACGACCCGACCACCATCGCCGGCTACCGGCTGGCCGCCAAGCTCGGCGCGGGCGGCATGGGCAAGGTGTACCTGTCGTACACCCCCGGCGGCCGGCCCGTCGCGATCAAGGTGATCCGCCCCGAGTTCGGTGAAGACGCCGAGTTCCGCCGCCGGTTCGCCCAGGAAGTGCAGTCCGCCCAGCGGGTGCAGGGCCTGTTCACCGCCCCCGTCATCGACGCCGACACCGAGGGCGCCCAGCCCTGGCTGGCCACCGCCTACGTGCCCGGGCCCTCGCTCGCCGACGCGGTCGTCGCCCACGGGGCGCTGCCGGTCGAGGCGGTGCTGCTGCTGATCGCCGGCATGGCGGAGGCCCTGCACGTCATCCACGGCGCGGGCATCGTGCACCGCGACCTCAAGCCGTCCAACGTGCTGCTCGCCGCGGACGGGCCCCGCGTCATCGACTTCGGCATCGCCTACGCCGCCGACGCGACCTCGCTCACCGGCAGCGGAGTGACCATCGGCACGCCCTCGTTCATGGCCCCCGAGCAGGCGGCCGGGCGCAAGGTCACCCCGGCCACCGACATCTTCGCGCTCGGCCAGGTCGCGGCGTACGCGGCGACGGGCACCCCGGCGTTCGGCGAGGGCACCTCGCACGGGGTGCTGTACCGGATCGTGCACGAGGAGCCCGACCTCTCCGGCGTCCCCGAGCGGCTGAAGGAGCTGGTGACCCGCTGCCTCGCCAAGGACCCCGGGGCCAGGCCGACCATCGCCGAGATCATCACGCTGTGCCAGACCGCCAACGCGGAGACGGTGCTGCGCCGCCCGGAGGACTGGCTGCCGGGCTCGGTCGCCGCCGACATCACGGTGCGCGCGGCCGCCCCCGCCCCGGTCCAGACCCCGCCGCCCCCGGCGACGGCGCCGGCCGTGGCCGCGGCCTATTCGCCCACCACGCCGGCGGCACCGGCCACCCCGCCGCCGGGCTTCGGGCCGCCGGTGCCGCAGCAGCCCGTACAACAGCCGGTGCCGCAGCAGCAGCCCGTGAACCCGTACCCCGCGCCGCAGGCCCACACCCACGCCTACGCGCCGACCCGGTTCCCGGCGCACCCGCACCCGCAGTCGCACCCGCAGCCCTACCCCGGAGCGCCGGCGCCCGCGCCCCGGAAGAGCGGCGGCAAGCGGGGCGTGCTGATCGCCTTGGCGGCCGCGGTGATCTTCGCCGTCGCGGGCAGCGCCACCGCGTACGTGCTACAGACGGACGACGGGCAGAAGGCGAAGGGCAGCGCCGGCTCCGCGCAGGGCTCGGACCAGGCCAAGGGCAACGACCAGGCGCCCGGCGGCGGCACCGCGTCGGGCTCCTCCAAGCCGAGCGCCAAGGCCGACCCGAAGCCGGCCGACTTCAAGGGGATCAACCTCACCGCCGGCTACCACCTGACCCTCGGGGACGACGACGTCCGGCCCCAGCAGGGCGAGGACGGCGGGTACGAACTCTCCTACGACACCGGCGGATACCTCGACGCGGAAACCTCCGACGGCAACATGGTGCTGCTCGACCCAGGGCAGGAGGGCACCCTCGCCGTCTGCCGCGCCGAGACCCGGTTCGCCAAGAACATCTATCTGACCAAGCTCGCGAAGGGCCGCCAGATCTGCGTCATCACGGGCACCGGGCACATGGGCCTGGTGACCGTGCAGGGGTTCTCGCCCGAGGGCTCGCCCAGCAAGTACATGACGCTGGACGTGACGGTCTGGCGCAACGCCGTCAGCACCGGCTCCGGCTCGCGCGGCTGACTCCGGCCCCGCGGACCGGGGCACGCGGACGCCGCCCGGAACCGGATCTCCCGGGCGGTCGTCTGAGACCCCGTGTGGATGAAACGAAGAATCGCCGTACTGCTGTGCGCCCTGCTCGCGACCCAGGTCGGCGCGCTCGTCAACCCCGCCTACGCGTGCGGCTGCGGGGCGATGGTCCCCGACGGACAGTCCCGGATCGGAGTCGACCGCGAGACCTCCGTCGTGCGCTGGGACGGCCGTACGGAACAGATCGTCATGCGGTTCACCGTCGGCGGTGACGCCCACCGGGCCGCGTGGATCATGCCGGTGCCGGGCCGGGCCACGGTGGAGCTCGGCGACGCCGGCATGTTCGGTGAACTCGCCTGGCTGACCCGGCCCGAGCGCAGGACGCGCAGCCACTTCTGGCCGCGCGGAGGCGACTGGCCCTTCGCCTCGGGCACGGGCGACGGCGCCGGAGCCGCCCCGCCCGGCAGCGCCGACCAGGGCGTCGGGGTCGTCGGCCGCGAGCAGCTCGGCGACTTCGACGTCGCACGGCTCACCGCCACCGACCCCGACGCCCTGAAGAACTGGCTCGAGTCCAACGGGTTCAAGCTCCCCGACCGGCTCGCCACCGAGGTAAAGCCGTACGTCGACCAGAAGTGGGAGTACGTGGCCGTACGGCTGGCCCCGCGACAGCAGGGCAGGGTGCTCCGGGGCGACCTCGACCCGCTGAGGATCCGCTTCGAGAGCCCGCGGCTGGTCTACCCCATGCGGCTCTCCCGGATGGCGCGCACCCCGCAGTCCCTCGGCCTGTACGTGCTGGCCGACCACCGCATGGAGCCCGGCTCCACGATCGGCGGAGCCGCCCCCGAGGTGACCTTCGCCGGCACGGTCACCCCGAAGGGCGGACCGCTCGCCGAACTCGCCGGGGGCGGACCGGTGTTCCTGACCGCCATCGACCAGCAGTTCCCGGAGCCGGGCCGCATCGACGGCGACCACGAGCTGCGCGCGACCGCCAAGGACACCCCGTACCGCAGGGCCGTCTACCGCGACAAGCTCCTCACCGTGGGCGACGGCATCCCGGTCTGGCTCCTGACGGTCTCCGCCGCCCTCATCGCGATGGCGGCATCGGCGGTCGTGGTGCTCCGCCGCCGACGCCGCCGGACCACCGCCTAGCGGACGGCTACACCGCCCGGGACCGCCAGAACGCGCACTGGTGCTCCTCCCCGAACGACGAACTCGGCCGCGTCGCCGTCGGGTTGAGGGTCAGGACCGTGCCGTCGCCGACGCCGGCCCGGGGCCACCCGGGCTGGTCCGGCACGGCAGGGGCACCGAACCGGGCGAAGGCGCCCCAGTAGCGCTTCATCCGGGTGGCCAGCGCGACCTGGACCGGAGTCAGCGGCCGCTCGCCCATGGTGAAGTCGTGGAGGTACGCCAGCTCCGCGCTGTGCGCGTTCGACTCGTCCAGGCCCGGCACCTGCGCGCCCGCCAGCGTCGGCGAATCCGGATCGTCGAACTCGTAGGCGTACGTCGGCACTTGGGGAGCGAACAGCTGAGCCGTCCACGCGGTGTGGCAGGCGAACGTCGAGTCGGTCATGACGGCGGACAGGGCCAGGTACGGCGAGCCGTGGGCGGCGACGGGATAGCGGGCGAGCACCTCCGCGCCCGCGTCCCCGTACTGCGCCGTCACCTGTGCGGCGTACTGCTCCGCCGACAGGTGCGGCTGGGTCAGCGCGACGAAGAAGCGGGACTCGGAGCGGGTGCTCCCGATCATGACCGGCACCTTGTTCCACGCCCCGCTCGCGATCGCCCGCGCCGGGTCCACCGGCACCAGGCCGTCACCGGACGCCGGACCCGAGGTGGGCAGCGTACGGGCGGCCTCGACCAGAGCCGGTCCCGGGACGCCGCGCAGGCACGCGGCGACGCCGGCCGGACCGGCGCACCCCGCCCGCGAGGCGAAGGCCCGCGCCTCGGCTTCGGCCCGCGCGGGGTCGGGCGTACGCAGCAGGGTGCACGGACCGCTCTGCAGCACGGCCCGGTGGAACAGCCCGGCGGCGGACGGCGCGGCCAGCAGCGCGCACACGGAACCGCTGCCCGCCGACTGGCCGGAGATGGTGACGCTGCCCGGATCGCCGCCGAACGCGCCGATGTTCTCCCGCGTCCAGCGCAAGGCCGCGACCTGGTCCATCAGGCCGAAGGACCCGGAGCGAAGGCCGTTCTCCCCGGCCAGTTCGGGCAGCCCCAGATAACCGAGCTGCCCCAGGCGGTAGTTGATGCTGACCACGACGGTCTGGGTGAGGTCCGCCATCGTGCGCCCGCCGAACTGCGTGCCCGTCCCCTGGCTGTACGCACCCCCGTGCATCCACACGATCACGGGAAGCCGGGAGCCGGGGCGGGCCGTCCGCGGCCGGTACACGTCCAGGTACAGGCAGTCCTCGCTGACGGCCTGCGGATCACGCAGCCCGAACGGCGAGAACTGCAGACACGCGGGGGCCTGCCGGACGGCCTCCCGCACCCCGGTCCACCGGGGCGGCGGCTGGGGCGCCCGCAGCCGCGCGTCCCCGACCGGGGGAGCGGCGTAGGGGACCCCGAGGAAATCCTGGGCCCCGTCGTGCGCCTGCCCGCGCAGGACGCCCTGCGCGAGGGCGGCCACCGGGCGCGACGCTCCCTCCCCTGCCTCCGCTGCCGCCGCCGGCGGTGCCACCACGGCGACCAGGGCCGCCAGCGCAAGAGCCGTACCGATCAGGGGCCTTGCCGAACCCGACCGCTTTCCGGGCCACTTCATCCGTCCTCCTGGGCATGACCGAAGGCCGGGGGCGGATGCTGCGCCCCCGGCCGTCCGATGGGTGGATTTACGGGCGCAGGCCCGAGACCAGGCCGGTGATCAGGGCCTGGTCGGCCGGGCCGGTGTTCCAGTCGGCGTTCATCGGGCTGACGGCGATCCGGCCGGCGCTCACGGCCTCGACGTCACCGCCCTTGACCGCCGGCTGCAGCGCCACCTTCACCGAGACCTTCCACGTGCCGTCACCGGCGTCGGTGAAGTCGGGCTGGAGGAAGTTCTGCGGATCCTGGAAGGTCGCGGCCACACCGGCGGCCGCGCCCTTGCCGTCCGCGCCGACGACGGGATGGTTGACGTTGAGGCCCACACCCTCGGGCAGCAGCCGCCCCGACCGGGCGCGCGCCCGCAGCCGGTCGATCAGCCGGACGGCGAAGTCCAGGGTGGGGTCCATCGCGTTGATCGTCGTGACCGGATCGGGCGCGCTCAGCCCGCCGGTGCTCAGCGCGATGGCCGGCACTCCGGACTCCAGCGCGGCGACGGCGCCGCCGACCGTACCGGAGTGGGTGGCGAGCCCGGCGACGTTCGGGCCGAAGTTGGTGCCGGAGACCACCAGGTCGGGGGCCTGGCCGGCGAAGACCTCGGCCAGGCCGAAGGCGACGGAGTCGCCCGGGGTGCCGTCCACGGCCCAGACCTTGGGCTCGGGGTGCTTCACCGTGATCGAGGGCGCGCTCATCATCTTCGTACCCGTGCCGCTCTGGTTGGTGAGCGGGGCGACGATCGTGACGTCGTGCCCGGCGGCGGTCAGCCGGTCGAAAGCCTTCCGGATGCCCGGCGCGTTGTAGCCGTCGTCGTTGGTGAGCAGGATCCGCAGCGGGCCCGCGGGCGCGGTCTGCGGTGTGGCGGCGGCGGGCGCCGTGCCGGCGAGGGCGGGTGCGCACAGCACCAGGGCGGCCAGCGGCAGGACTCGCTTGCGTCTCACAGAGGCTCCATTCAGAGGGGTCGGGAGGGTGGGAAGGACGACCCGGCGGGCGCGCGACCCTCGGCACGCGCCCGCCGGAGCTCAGCGCACGCTGCGGATCGGGAGGATGGCGAGCGCGCCGATGAGGGAGAGGGCCCCGCCGACGAGGAAGAGCGGGGTGTAGCCGCCCAGGCCGGTCACGACGGCCGAGGCGACGAAGGGGGCGATGACCTGCGGTCCGGCGTTGGCGATGTTGAGGACGCCCATGTCGCGGGCCGCGTCCTCGGCCCGGGGGAGGACCAGGGTGACGAGCGCGGTGTCGACGGCCATGAAGCAGCCGAAGGCGAGGCCGTTGAGCGCGCTGAAGACGAGCATGCCGGTCCAGGTCGGGCTGACGACGGGGACGACCATGACGAGCCCGGCGAGCGCGGCCGAGACGCCGACGAACACCTTGCGGCGGTCCCACCGGTCGGACAGCAGGCCGCCCAGCAGGGTGGAGACGGCCATCGCCACCATGGACACCGGGGTGAGCACGGCCATCGCTGCGGGCGGGGTCAGTCCGGCGGGCAGCGCGATGTGGTCGTCGAGGATGTACAGCTGGTAGCCCACCACCGAGAAGTAGCCGAGGACCATCAGAGCCCGCCCGATGAAGGCCCACCGGAAGTCGTGGTTCGCCAACGCCGAGAGGAAGGCGGCGAGTTGCCCGCCCTTGGGCCGCTCGGACACGACGGACTCGCGCGGGACGTCCCGGCAGAAGGCGGTGAGCAGTACGGCGGCCAGGGCGATGATCGCGCCGAAGACGAGATAGCCGGAGCGCAGGTGCTCCGAGGTCCGGGAGGCGATGAGCACACCGGCCGTACCGCCGATGGGCAGGCCGAGCCCCACCAGGGCGGAGGCGGTACCCCGGCGGGCGGCGGGGATGCGGTCGGGCACGATGGCGGTGACCGCGGCCTGGTAGATGTTCATCGTCGCCTGGACCAGGCACCAGCCGATGCCGACGAGCAGCGCGGTACCGACACTGCCGAGCACGGCCAGGCCCGCGAGCGAGCCGAGGGCTCCGCCGAGGATCCAGGGGCTGCGGCGCCCACTGCGGTCGGAGAGGGCGCCGGCGACCGGATTGAAGGCGGTCGCGAAGACCGCGCTGATACCGCCGATCAGGCCGAGGACGGCGACCTTGCGGACGGGGTCGATGGCGGCTATCTGCAGCGGCAACAGGACGGAACCCACGCCCATGTAGACGGCCATCATCGCGGAGTTGGCGAAGAGCAGCAGGGGCAACAGCCCCCGGTGGCGGGACGGTTCGGGAACCGCGGGAACGGGCGGATCGACGGTTTCGGGCAGGGCCATGACGACTCCTCGGGGGACCGAGCGGGAGGGGAGGCGAGGCGGCAGTGCAGGGCCGGGCGGGCTGTTACACGTGTCACCACCGGCGTTGGGACACTGTGTAGCACCCATTCGCTCCCCCCGCTAGGCCCTGCGGCGGCTCCTTGCGCAGATCGTGACCAGCGGTGCGATGACGTGTAACCACACTTCCCGGCCACTGAATGCCAGAAAACCGTCTTGCCCTTGTGGCGACCGTCACGCATCAGCCATACTCCGTGCCGCACCGCCCCCCGGCCTCACCCGCCGACGAGGCCGAAGGGTCGGGGCCGGGCCCCGCGCCTCGCCGGCGAGGCTGAGGGCCGGGGCTCGGCCCCGCACCTCGCGCCTCAATCGCCAACGAGGTTGCGGGGTGCGGAGCCTGGCCCTGCACCCCCAGGCACTGACGAGGCTGGGGTGGCGAGGCCGCGCGATCGAAGCGGAACACCGCCGGGGTCGGGTGTGTGCCGGGGCGCCCCCGCAGGGCGCCGAACGCTGTACCGCATCACTGTCCGACCCCTTGCCACGTTCGGCGCCCGAGGAGGTGCCCCGGCGCGCGCCCGACCCCGGCGCCCCCGGCGCCCGATCCGGGAGACCGATCAGCCCGTCGCCCCCGGTTACCCCCGGGCGGCCGAGCGGGGGTAGCGGTCAGCCCGTCGCCCCCGGCCCCCCGGGCACCCGAGCCGGGGACCGGTCGGCCCGGTGCTCCCGGTTACCCCCGGGCGGCCGAGCGGAGGACCGGACAGTCCGTCGCCCCCGGCCCACCCCGGGCGGCCGTGCCGGGACCGGTCGGCCCGGTGCCCCCGGCCCACCCCGGGCGGCCGTGCCGGGACCCGTCGGCCCGGTGCCCCCGGCTACCCCGGGCGGCCGTGCCGGGACCGGTCGGCCCGGTGCCCCCGGTTACCCCGGGCGGCCGCGCGGGGACCCGTCGGCCCAGCGCTCCCGGCTACCCCGGGCGCCCGAGCCGGGACCGGTCGGCCCGGCGCTCCCGGTTACCCCGGGGTGCTTCCGTCAGGGGCCAGTCGGCCCGGCGTACCCCCGGCTACCCGGGATGCCGCTCCGGGGCCAGTCGGCCCGGCGCCCCGGCTACCCCGGGTGGCTGAGCCAGGACCAGTCGCCCCGGAGCCCCGGTTACCCCGGGGTTGGCCGCCGGGGGGCCACTCGGCCCGGTGCCCCCGTTTATCCCGGGTGGCCGCGCCAGGACCAGTCGGCCCGGTGCCCCCGGCCACCCCGGGGTGGCTGCGCCAGGGCCGGGCAGCCCGGTCACCCCAGGCCGCCCGGGGCCAGTCGGCGCGGCTGGGACTGTCCGACCCCAGGCCGCGCGGGGCGGCCGAGTTGCTCGTGACCGTCCCACACCACCCGCTCCCGCACCTGCCCCCGCGCTGCTCCATCTCCCGCCCAGCACCTGTCAACCTTTCCCCCGCTCCCACCCCTCCCCGCACCCAATCCGGCATCTGCTCCCACCCCCGCCCCACCACCTGCCCGCCCTGCCCCCGCTAGAGCACCTCCGTCCCAGCTCCGCACCCCGCACAGTCCCTGTCTCCGCACGGGCCCCGCACCGGCGGCCCCCGCCCCCGCTCGGCCCCCGCTTCGCCATCCGCCCCCGCCCTGCCCCGCTAGAGCACCTCCGTCCCTGCTCCGCACCCCGCACAGTCCCTGTCTCCGCACGGGCCCCGCCCCGGCACGGGCCCCGCCCCGGCCCGGGGCCCCGGTCCTGCCCAGCCCCGCCGGGGCCCGGCCCGGGCCCCGCTTCGCCATCCGCCCCGCCCCCCGTCCGTCCCCATCCCCGCCGCCCCCGCCCCGGGGCGCCCCGAAAGGCTCGCCATGCCGCCGACACCCCGGCATTCCCTCCCGGCCCCTCCGCCCCGCCACGCGCTCGCCTCCGGCCTCGCCCTCCTCCTCACCTCGCTCCTCGTGGCGCTATGGCTCCGCACCACCCCCCGCCCCGTCTTCCAGGACCTGGACGACAACTGGGCCGCCTCCGTGAACGCCTCCTCCGCCGGCGGAGGCGGCGACACCTGGGCCATCGTGCTGGACCGCCTCGGCGGCCCGTTCGGGCTGGTGCTGCCGCTAGCGCTGGTCGGCTGCCTCTGCGTCTACGGCCGCTGGCGCTCCGCCCTCTTCGTCTTCGCCGCCGCCGTCGGGGCCAACGTCCTGGTGGTCCTTCCCCTCAAGGCGCTCGCGGGCCGGCCGCGGCCGCCGCACCCGGGGGTCCTGGTCAACGACGGCTCGTACCCCTCGGGTCAGGTGTTCAGCGCCGTCGTCCTCGTGATCGCGGTCGCCGTGGTCGTGTTCCCGCCGCGTGCGCGCCGCTGGTGGTGGCCGGCCGGTGTCGCGTACGTCCTCGCCATGATGGCCAGCCGGACCTGGCTGCACGCCCAGTGGCTCACCGACACCTTCGCGGGAGTCCTGCTCGGCGTGGGGACCGCCCTCCTCCTGTGGCGGGCCTTCGAGCCACTGCTGCGCACGGAGGCCGAGCGCATGGCCTCGGACAGCCTGTGGCTCTAGCCATATTCCGGAAAATTGACGGAAACAAAAAAATCGCAATACTGACTCGTGTCGGCGTGCACCCCCGCGCCCAGCCAGGAAGGATCGCCTCATGGCCCAGGCTCACCCCCCAAGCGAGGCTCACCCCCCAACCGGAGACCGGCTGGTGGTCGAGCTGCCCGCAGGGCACCGGCTCCGCGGCGCCGTCGAGGACGGCCTCGCCGTCTTCCGCGCCGTCCCCTACGCCGCCCCGCCCGTCGGAGACCTGCGCTGGCGGCCCGCCCAGCCGCACCCCGGCTGGCCCGGCGTGCGCGACGCCACCGCCGACGGCCCCAGCGCCCCGCAGATGTACCAGGAGGGCGGCGACCCCGTGCTCGGCGGCCACGGCTCGCCCCCCTTCGACGAGGACTGCCTGACCCTCAACATCTGGACCCCCGCCACCGCCCCCGCCACCGCCCCGGCCTCCGACGGCGTCCCCCGCCCGGTGCTCCTCTGGATCCACGGCGGCGGTTTCGTCTCCGGCTCGGGCTCGCTGCCCGGCTACTCCGGCGAAACCTTCGCGCGCGACGGCGACCTGGTCGTGGTCAGCATCAACTACCGCATCGGCCCCCTGGGTTACCTCTACCTCGGCCCCGAGGCCGACGACAGCCCCGCCCCCGGAAGCCCGCCCCCCGCCAACCACTGGCTCACCGACCAGCTGGCCGCCCTCCACTGGGTCCGCGAGAACATCACCGCCTTCGGCGGCGACCCGGACCGCATCACCGTCGCCGGCCAGTCCGGCGGCGCGGTGTCCACCGCCGCACTCGCCGGGCACCCCGAGGCGCAGGGCCTGATCCGGCGGGTGATCCTGCAGAGCCCGCCCTTCGGCCTGGACCTGCCCGACCCGGAGACCTACCTGGAGCGCACCGCCGCCTACCTGGAGCTGGCCGGCGCCAAGAACGCCGACGAGCTGCGGGCCCTGCCCTGGCCCGCGCTGATCGGAGCGGGCGGAGGGCTCTTCGCGCAGACGATGCGCTGGGGCTACTGGCCCACCCCCTTCCTGCCCGTGATCGACGGGACCACCCTCCCGCGGCACCCGGCGCAGGCGCTCCTGCACGGAGCGACGGCCGACATCGACGTGATGATCGGCTGGACCCGCGAAGAGGCGAACTTCGGCTTCGCGCTCGACGAGGGGTACGCCGCCGCCACCCGCGAGCAGGTCACGAACCGGATCGCCGAGACCTTCGGCGCCGAAGCCGCCCCCGGTGTGTACGCGGCGTACGAGTCCAGCCGCCCCGGCGCCCGCCCGGCCGACGTGCTCATGGACCTGATCACCGACGAGCTGTTCCGCGTCCCCGCCGTGCGGCTGGCCGAGGAGCGGGCCGAGGCGGGCCGGCCCGTCTGGGCCTACCAGTTCGACCTGCCCACGCCCGCGTACGAGGGCCGGCTCGGCGCCGCGCACTGCCTCGAGCTCCCCTTCGTCTTCGACAACTTCGACCAGTGGTCGCACGCCCCCTTCCTCACCGGGCTCGCCCCGACCGTCCGCGACGGCCTCGCCCACGCCATGCACCGGGCCTGGATCGCCTTCGTCCGCACCGGCGACCCGAACCATCCGGACCTGCCGCCCTGGCAGCGGTACGACGCACCGCAGCGCACCACCATGCGCTTCGACTCGGTCATCGCACCCCTGGGGGACCTCGCGGGCACCTCCAGGCGCCTCCACGAGTCCGCACACACCGCCACCCCGCCCCTCACCTAACTCGTGTAACCTGAAAGGAGGTGCGCACCGGCCCCCGATGCGCGCAGAGCAGGAGCCGAGCACGACCGACAGGTCGCGCAAGAGCGGCAAGAGCGGCAAGAGGAGCGTCGAGGGACGTCATGGCCAAAGACACACACGTCCGCGCGTCCATCACCAGCGCCGACGTGGCCCGCCTCGCCGGGGTCTCGCGCGCCACGGTCTCCTTCGTGCTGAACGACACCCAGGGCCACCGGGTCAGCGACACCACCCGCGCCCGGGTGCTCGACGCCGCCGAACAGCTCGGCTACGTACCGCACGCGGCCGCCCGCTCCCTGCGCGCCGGCCGCAGCAACCTGGTCCTGATGCCCGCGTCGATCTCCGCCATCGGCCGGCTCGTCAGCGACTGGGTCGACGACCTGCACAGCGAGCTCGACCGCCACGGCTACACCGCCGTACTCCACGCAGGCCGCTTCGCCGACCCCCTCGACGCCGCCCGGGCCTGGGCCGAACTGCGCCCGGCGGCCGTCGTCGCCCTCGACGGCGACCGCTTCACCGCCGAGGCGGCCCGGCTGCTCGGCCGCGCAGGGGTGCGCGGCCTGCTCGCGTTCGCGGCCCGCCCCGTCGAGGGCGTGTTCACCATCGGTTTCGACCACGCCCGGATCGGCGCCACCGCCGCCGAACACCTCATCGCCCGCGGCCGGACCCGGATCGGCGTGGTCATGCCCACCGAGCGAGGCCTCGGCACGCTGGCCCGGCCCCGCCTCGCGGGCGCCGAGTCGGTCGCCGCCCGCCACATGGCCACCGTGACCCCGGTCGAGCTCTCGTACACGCAGGAGTCCGCGACCGCCCTCGCCCGCCGCTGGCGCGGCCTCGGCCTGGACTCCGTCTTCGCCTACAACGACGAGTACGCCGCGCTGCTCCTGCACGCGCTGCGGGCCGAGGGCATCACCGTCCCCGACGAGGTCGCCCTCGTCGGCTCGGACGACCTCGTCCTCGCCGCACTCCAGCAGCCCGCGCTCACCACGGTCCGGCTCGACCTGCCTTCGGCGGCGCGGATCGCGGACGCCCTGCACGCGCTCGTCGAGACCGGCACGGCCCCGCCCGTGCCGGCCATCGAGGCCGTGCTCGTCGAGCGCCAGACGTCCTGAGGGGCCGGGGAAGCATCCGCTTCGCCCGGCCCCCGGCCCGGCCGCACCCCCTACACGGCAGCGCGTTGCGGGGCGCCCGCGGCCGCCCCCCGGCGGTCGTGGACACGTACCCGTTCACGGGCGAGTGCGCCGCGGCACAGCCACCACGCCAGCAGCCCCGCGCCCGCGCCGGCGGCTGCCCCGGCCACGGTGTCGCTGAGCCAGTGCGCGTGCAGCCACGTACGGCTCCACATCATCGCCAGCGTGAAGACGGCGCCGGCCGGCCACCACGCCCGCCGGCGGGCCGCCGGGACCAGCAGCGCTCCGACGAGGACGACGAGCAGGGCCGCCGTGGCCGCGTGGCCGGACGGGAAGGACCCGTGGTCGACGCGGACCAGAGGGTGCTCCGGGCGCGGCCGGTCCACCAGGTGCTTCAGCCCCTGGACGACGGCCATGTTGCCGCCGACGTAGACGAAGAAGAGGAAGGCCGCGGACACCCGGCGCCCGCGCACGAGCAGCAGGACCAGCAGGGCGAGGGGGACGACGACGCCGAGCGGGCCGCCGAACCAGTTCAGGGCCGCGGCGAGGACGGCGTACGGGCCGTCGTGCGGGCCGCCCATCCAGGCCAGCCAGCGGTCGTCCATGCGCTGGAACGGGGGATCGGCTACGTCCGAGCGGACGACGAGGCCCGACAGTGCGGCGGCCCCCAGGAGCAGGACGCCGAGGACGGCGACGCGGACGCCGGGACCGTGCGGGGCCCCGGCGCCGTGACGCGGCCCGGGTGCGGCGGGCTTGGCGGGCGTGCGGGGTACGCCGGGCGCGTCGGGGGCGTTGCGTGCGTCGGGTCTGTGGGGCGGGGTGGTGGCGTGGTTCATTGCTGCCTCTCGCGGCCGTGCGTGTGCTGAGGGGACGCGGGGGGCGCGGGCGCCCGGCAGGCGGCCGCGCCCCCGCGCGGTGAAGCCGAGGGCGCGGTCAGGCGCTCGCGCCGAGGTGCCCGGCCAGGAAGCCGACGCTCTCCGTGACGATCCGGGCGATGTCCGGGGAGCCGAGGAAGATGTGGTCCGCGCCGTCCACCGGCCGCAGGGTGACCTCGCCCCCGCCGCTGCACAGGGCCTCGGCGAGCGCCTCGCTCTGGCTGTAGGGGACCAGGCCGTCCTGGGTCCCGTGCACCAGCAGGAACGGCGGCAGGTGCGGGCCGCCCGCGTACGTCACCGGGCTGGCGACCCGCGCCAGCGCCGGGCGCTCGGCTTCGGTGCCGCCCAGCAGGGCGACGTACGGGTCGGGGAACTCGACGCCCGAGGGCATCGGCGGCATGGGGTGGGCGGCCAGGGCTTCGAGATCGGAGCAGCCGTACCAGTCGACGACGGCCAGGACGCCCGTCTCCCCGGAGCCGACGCCGGCCGTGCCCTCCAGCGCCGCGCCGTCCGGGCTGCCGGGGCCGACGAGGCCCGCGAGCGCGGCCAGGTGACCGCCCGCCGACTCGCCCCAGACGCCGATCCGGTCCGGGTCGATGCCCAGGACGTCGGCGAACGCGCGGACGTAGCGGATCGCGGCCTTCACGTCGTGCAGCTGCGCCGGGAAGGGGGCTTCGAGGCTGTGCCGGTAGTCGACGGAGACCAGCGCGAGTCCGGCCCCGAGCACCGCCCCGTGCAGCAGCGCGGCGGGCACGGTCGGCGGCGGGTAGCGGCGGTCGCCCTCCAGCCAGCCGCCGCCGTGGATCCACACGACCGCGGGGAACGGCCCGTCGCCGGCGGGCACCTGCACGTCGAGCAGCCGGGGCCGGTAGCCGGGCGTGGTCGCGTACGTGACGCCGTCGAAGCGGCGGACACCGTCCGGACCGGTCACCGGAGGCACGGGGGACTGGTACGGCGGGGGCGGCCAGGTCATGTCGGAGGTGTCGAACACGGCCGGGGGAGTTTGGGTCATTGCGGCCCTTCCAAATCGGCGCGGCCAGGGTGGCCGACGGGTCCACGTGCGTCACAGGTTTTATGCGCTTTGTCCGAAATCCTTGCGCGAAGCGCCCGGCCGGACTTACGGTGCTGGGACGAAGTGTTACACGTGTTACCAAGACTCTAGCGACGCATTTCCGCTGACTACAAGCCCAGCGGCGGTCCGACTTCCGGACCGGTTACACGAGCCACACCGCGGGGGCGTCGCCCCTTCCCCCTCCGGGAGCACGTCATGCTCACCACCGCCACCTCGCCCACCGCCGCAGCCGGCAGGCCCGTAGCCGCCGTCCCCTCCCGGGGCGGCAGCAGGAACTTCACCCACTGGGTCACCGATCCGGTCGCGGCGACCGTCCCCCGGGTCAGGGCCAGGGTGCGTGCCGCGCTCAAGGGCTGGTGCGTCTCCGCCGAGGAGGCGGACGTCCTGCTGCTGGCCGTGAGCGAGCTCGTCGGCAACGTCGTCCGGCACGCGGGCACCGGCCGGATGCGGGTGGGCCTGGCCTGCGGCGGCGGCTGGCTCCGGCTGGAGGTCGCCGACCAGGGCGCCGCCCTGCCCCGGCTGCCCGCCCCTTCCGCGGCGATCGACCCGGACTCCGAGAGCGGTCGCGGGCTGCTGCTCGTACAGCTGCTGGCAGCCGACCTGGGTGGTGAACTCGCGCTGGTCGTCGATCAGTTCGGCAAGTCCGTCCGGCTGCGCATTCCGGCGTCGCGGGTCCCGGAGCCGGAGCCGGTGCCGGTGGCGGTGCCGGCACCGGTGTCGTAGTGCAGGCGGGCCATGGCGACGAGCGCCCGCGTAGTCCGACCCCTCCCGCTCCCCGACCGAGGTGCCGCCCCATGGAGCTGTCCCCGTCCGCGCACACCGATCCCTTCTGCCGGGACCGGCTGCCGCCCACCGCCCTCTGGCCCGAACTCCACTTCGACCTGCCGGAGTTGCAGTACCCGGACCGGCTCAACTGCGCCGGCCGGCTACTGGACGACGCCGTCGAGCAGCGGGGCCCCGACCGCCCCTGCCTGCTCACCCCCACCGAACGCTGGACCTACGGCGAACTCCGGCTCCGCGCCAACCAGGTCGCCCAGGTGCTCACCGAGGACCACGGGCTGGTCCCCGGCAACCGCGTGCTGCTGCGCGGCCCCAACAACCCCTGGCTGGTGGCCGCCTGGTTCGGGGTCCTCAAGGCGGGCGGCGTCGCCGTCACCACCATGCCGCTGCTGCGCGCCGCGGAACTCACCGACCTCCACGACATCAGCCGGCCCGCGCTCGCCGTCTGCGACCACCGCTACGCCGGGGAACTCGAAGCGGCCCGCCTCCCCGGCCTGACCGTCCTCACGTACGGGGGTACGGAACCAGCGGACCTGACCGCGCGCTGCGCCGCCAAGACCGGCCGGTTCGCCACCGTGGCCACGGCCGCCGACGACGTGGCGCTGATCGCCTTCACCTCCGGCACCACCGGCCGCCCCAAGGCCACCCTGCACTTCCACCGCGACGTGCTCGCCACGGCCGACACCTTCTCCCGGCACGTCCTGCGGCCCCGCCCCGACGACGTCTTCACCGGAACGCCGCCGCTCGCCTTCACCTTCGGGCTCGGCGGACTGGTCGTCTTCCCCCTCTCCGCCGGCGCCGCCGCCCTGCTGGTCGAGCAGGCGACCCCGGAGCGGCTGGCCGACCTCGTCGCGGAACACGGGGCGACCGTGCTCTTCACCGCGCCGACGGCCTACCGCGCGATCCTGGCGGCTGGGGCCGGCCACCGGCTGGCGGGCCTGCGCCGCTGCGTGTCCGCCGGGGAAGCGCTGCCCGCCGCGGTGTGGCACGAGTTCCACGAGGCCACCGGGCTGCGCCTCATCGACGGGATCGGCGCCACCGAGATGCTCCACGTCTTCCTCTCGGCCGCCGACGGGGACATCCGGCCGGGCTCCACCGGCCGCCCGGTGCCCGGTTACCGGGCCGCGATCGTGGACGAGCACGGGGCTCCCGTCCCCGACGGGCAGCCGGGGCTCCTCGCCGTCACCGGTCCCACGGGCTGCCGGTACATGGAGGACCCGCGCCAGAGCGTGTACGTCCGGCACGGCTGGAACATCACTGATCGGCGCCTTCATGG
>NZ_JBHUSC010000010.1:0-164470 GCF_042673805.1 Streptomyces sp. NPDC057010
GAAGAGTGTTCAAAAACCCACTCTGGTTCGGTCAGGCGGCGTGCACCCTTTCTGCGCCCGCCTACGCGAGGACGGATTCATCCGCCGGGGGGGGGGATGGCCGGTGCCCGGTCCCGGACACAGCGAAGCGGGGCCGCCACCCGTCGGTGGCCGCCCCGCTCGCAGTGCCCACAACACCTAGCCCGCGGAATCGGTGCCCGCTCTGACCAGGGAAAACACGCTGTTAAACGCCGGGGGGTTGTCGATGCTGCCCGGGTCGACCTGTGCGCCGATGCCGTCGATGGCGCCGTCCGGTGCGAGCGTCACGCTGACGATGACGGGTCGGATGGGGTGTGGCGGGAGGATCGGGCCCGGCGGAAAGATTTGGAAGAAGGTGGGGTTGAAGGTCAGCGGAGCGATCGGGCCCGGCGGCCAGGCGGCCACGTTGGTGGCGCTGCCGACGAAGCGGTAGAAGGTGCCGGTGGCCTGGCCGATGCCGGTCGTGCGGAGCAGAGTGCTTCTCACGCGGGCGGTGCCGCCGCTGCCCGGCTCGGTCTCGGTGACGACACTGACACGGATACTGCCCGTGACGTCGATCGGCTCCGAGCCGAGACCTCCGAACGTACCGCTGAGAGGCAGCACGACGGTCCGCCGATGGACGACCTGCGCGGCCTGAGCCGCGCTGGAGGTTGTGGGGATGACCAAGCCCAGCATGGCCAGAACGAGACAGACCTTCATGGCGGCGCGTGAAAGATGACCGCGCATGGATGCTCCCCTCAGTAAGGCGGGAACACGTATCCACACCGATCCCGCAGCCTGAACTCCACCCTGCCCAGCCAACCGAACACATGCCACGCCGGACCGGCCAGGCGGACACGACTTTCACTCGCATGACAGATCGGCCATCCCCATGACAGCGCGATCTTCATCGCCCGTGTCCAGCTGGCACGAACCCAGCACTGGTGGCGGATCCCGTGTCTGCGCCCGCGCCCCGCGGATTCGGCCCGCATTTCAAACTCAGCCTCTCCACCGTCGCCAAGGCTGCATGAACCCGGCACCGCCAGCCCAGCCACAACTCAGTGCACCACCACACACGTCACGGACGGCTCAAGCCAAGGCCTGGTGGCTGCCTAGGTAAGAGCGAGCGGAGACCGGTTGTCGACGAGTCTCAGCAGCAGTGGTTGATCACTGGGCCGGGAAGTATCGGTGAGAACTGACACCGCTGCTTGGCGTCTGGAGTGTCAGTGGCTACTGAGAACATCGAGTCATGACCGACCGCACTGCTTCGATAACTGCCTATTGGGATGCCGCTGCAGCGGCCTTCGACGACGAGCCCGACCACGGGCTGCGGGCTGACCACACGCGCGCTGCGTGGGCCCGGCTCCTGCACTCCTTGATGCCGACCGATCCAGTCGATGTTCTCGACATCGGATGTGGCACCGGGTCAGTGTCTTTGCTGCTGGCCGAGGCCGGGCACCGGCCGACCGGGGTCGACCTGGCGCCGCGCATGGTTGAGCAGGCGCGCACGAAGTTCGAGGCCGCCGGCCTTGACGGCCGTTTTCTGGTAGGTGACGCCATGATGCCCCCGACCGGGGAACGGCGGTTCGATGTCGTGTTCTCGCGGCATCTCGTGTGGACGCTGCCTGATCCGGAGGCCGCCTTGCGCGAGTGGGTGACACGCTTGCGGCCGGGAGGCCGGCTGGTGCTGATCGAGGGGCGTTGGCGCGAGGCAGGTCAGAGCGGGGTCCCATATGTGGCTGGCGCCGAATCGCTGCCGTGGAACGGCGGAATCAGCGCCGAAGACCTCGCCGCGGCCATGCGCCCTCTTGCTGCCGCTGTGCGCATTGAACCGCTCAGCAACGACCCAGATCTGTGGGGTGGTCCGGTGACCGATGAACGGTATGCCCTGATCGCCAACGTGTAACGCGCTGAGGAACGTCAGCCCGCGGCGGCTTCATGTTCGGCGGCGCGGGCTCGGTTGGTGGCGAGGCGGTAGGAGTCCGTGCCGGTCTCGATGATGTTGCCGCCGAAGGCGAGGCGGCCGACGACGGCCGCGCAGAGGCGGGGGTCGGTGAAGGTCTTGGTCCAGCCGGAGAACCCGAAGCCGCCGACAAGGGCGGGGTTGAGGGGCAGTGGGCTTCTCCCGGCAACGGGTGGAGGCCGGAGGCTGCGTGACAGGCCAGAGGTAGAGCGCGCCCTGTCCGTGCCTGGGAATCCCAGCTGCGCACCGTTCGGTCGCTGCTGCGGGTGGCGTGTCGGGGGTGCCGTCGGGGGTGGTGAACGCCGCCACCGCCCCCACTCCGCATTCGCCCAGATCTCCCCATCTCATCACCGGGAAACGCACCCGCAAGACGCCCACACCGCCCGATAGGTCAGGAGCCAGAGTAGAAGTCTGCAAGCTTGGCCTTAAGCTGCGATTGCAGTGGCCCAGCAGGTGGGTCGATCTGCAGAATATGATCCGTCGGGGAATCAAACACTGCAATGATCCGAACACTAGAATCTGCAGGCGACGCGTACGTGGGTTCGCTGGTCCAACACGAGCTGCGCAGAACCTTGACTTCAAGTACATCGCGTGGCGCGGCCCCGTACGCAACCGTATATCCACTTTTGAAGGCCTGAAGCACACATTTCAGGCCGGCGCTCGCGGCCTGCGCCGCGAAGTCCGCGCGCGCCCCGGACGTGCGCCCCGTCGGCGGCTTGGGCGGCGCCCGGTGCGGCCATGAGCGCCAGGAGGGCCACGACGAGGGCGGCGAGGGGCTGCCCAGCCCCGTCGGACCGTAAGATTCCGCGCTTCGTCACTGTGTTGCCTCTCTGCTTCACCCTTCGGCACGGCGCCACCACCGCTGTGCGGGGAGGCGTCGGCCGGCGTCGATGGCACGGTGCGCAGATTCGTTGCGCACTGAGCGCAGACAGCCTGCGGATGGCCGGGAGTTGGCCGACATTTCGCTATCCCGGCGGCCTGCCGACCGCCAACCCGACGATCCCGCCGCCATAAGCGGGCACGACAGGCCGTCGAGCAGAAGACGGCGTCCGGCCGTGCGACCGGCCTCAACCGGTCACCGCAGCACCCGCACACCCGCTCTCCGGGCCGCACAGAACCCTCGGACAACACACCTAGCTGTACGTCACCGACGCCTCTGTTGCCGATCTGGCGGCCGCCGAGAAGCTCCCGAAGTCGTACGTTCTACGAGCTGGAGGCTGGCCGCCACGTCCCGCCGGACCGGGTGTGGTCGGCGTGGAGGTGCGGGGACCACCTCGTCACCGAGCGCCGGGGGGTCCTGCGGCAGTTCGCCAACGGCATCGACGCGAATAACCACCGGGTCCGCCGGGCCTTCCTCGCCTCCGTACGCGTCCTCGGCGAAGGCGTCGACATCACCGGCGAACGCGGCGTGGAGGCCATCTGCTTCGCCGACACCCGCGGCTCCCACGTCGAAACCGTCCAGAACATCGGCCGCGCACTCCGCCTCAACGAGGACGGCACCACGAAGGCCGCCAGGATCATTGTTCCCGGGTTCCTGGAGCCGGGCGAGGACCCCACCGACATGGTGCCTCCGCGAGTATCCGCCCCCTGGTAGCGGTCCTCCAGGGCCTGCGTTCTCAGGATAAGCGCCTGGACGAGCAGCTCGCTTCCCGCCCCTTCACGAGCGAGCGGGAAGCGCAAGGTCCACCTGCGCCGGGACGAGGACGGGCAGATCGTCGGCGCCGACGGGGACGGCGATGACCAGGAGGACGGCGCCGACGCCGCCGCGGAGTCGGCCCGGCTCCCCTTCTCCAGCCCGCGGGACGCCGCCGTGATCGCCGCGTTCCTACGCACCCGCGTCTACCGGCCCGATCCCTGGTGGGGCTGGAGGGCTACCAGGCCCTGATCCGATGGCGGGCCGAGAACGGGATCAACGGCCTGTACGCCGTCCCGTACGACACCGAGACCGCGGTCGGCGTCACCAAAGTCTTCCCCCTCGGACGGTGGGTGCACCAACAGTGCAAGGCGGCGCGCACCGGCGAACTCGAGGACCGGCGCAAGCTCCTCCTGGACGCGCCGGAGGCCGGGATGGTGTGGGAACCTGGCGAGGAGAAGTGGGAAACCTAGCTCGCCACTCTCTGGGCCTCGCCGCGAGCGACAAGAACTGGAACTGCCCCTGGCCACTCGACTGGCAGCGCCACCACCGCGTCCTCGCGGACCTGGTCGACGCCGACGGACAGTTGCCCGACATCGCCCCGGGCGTGCTGATGGACGGCGACGACATCGGGCGGTGGCTCCAGCAGCAGAAGCAGCCGGCTACCTGGGCACGGCTCCTGCCCGAGCAGCAGGAGCGGCTGACCGCGCTGGGTGTGCAGCCTGACCAGGCGCCGTCTCCCGCCCCTGCGGCCAGTCGCGGGGCAAAGGGGCCGAGCAAGGCGCAGCAGCGTTCCGGCGGGTCCTGGCAGCCCTCACCCAGTGGGCCGCGCGGGAAGGCGCCCCCCAGCCGGTCCGGAGGACCCACGGGGAGGAAATCGCAGTCGAGAGTGAGGCGGAGCCGGTGCTCGTGAAGCTCGGCGTATGGGTCACCAACACCAAAACCCGACGCCACAAACTCACCCCCAGCAGCTGGACGCGCTCCGGAAGCTCGGTGTCGACTGGGCCTGACACGCCACCGCGTACGCAGCTGAGCTGCGGGGTCAGCGAAGTGGAGGCCCCGGGCCGTCGTGACCTTCGGGGCCCTGCCATACCTTCCAACCCCGAGGCAGCGCCCGATGTCTCTCAGGGTTACCCCCAGCCAGACCGCTCTGTGTCGAAGAACTTGATCACCCTGACGAGCACAAGGGCGTACACCGCGTTGCTCAGTAGCGGGGCGACATGGGTCCCAGGCCCAGGGCCCGCAGGGTGTGTTCGGCCATCTGGAGGTGGCCAGCAGCGTTGGGGTGGGCCGGGTCGTCGAGCCAGGAGATGGGATCGGCGTCGCCGAAGTGCGCGCGCCAGTGGGCAATCAGTGGGTTGGCACGGGGACGGCGCGGGACGCCGAGGGGACCGAGCGGTCGGTGCTGGTAATCGCTCCCAGCGGCGGCCCGACAACGGTCGGACGCTGGCCGCCGGGCCGCCTGCCTCGCGGAAGACGAGGTCCGTTCAGGAGCAGGCGTAGAGGCTTGACCAGACGAGGATGGACAGAACCCCGTGTACGCGATGTCCACGGGGTTCTGCGCTGCTTGGCTGGCCGAGCGGGACGTCGACGTTACTTCTTGCACTTGGCCTTAAAGGCGTCCAGCAAAGCCTTGCCCGCATCGGAGTTGTCACGTACGTACGCGCTACCGCTGACGCTGATCGAGGTGCTGCTGGTTGAGATGGGCTCGGTGCCGGTCCGCTTGTTGCGGGTGTCCTCTCCGGCGACCGTCCAGATGATCTGGGACTGATCCTTGTTGAACTCGCCGGTGCTGGTCACGTCCGCCTTGTCGTAGACACCATCGCAGCTGTACTCATGATGCGAGACATTGCTGCCCTTGACGACCAGCTGGCCGAGGTCGGACGTGCCGTTGACGTCCTTGATGTAGTAGGTACCGTCGAGCTTGCCGGCGCTGTCGCTGCTTCCGCTGCAGGCGGTGAGTATGAGTGAGCCCGCTGCCAGGGCCGCGATGGACACGGTCATCTTGGCCCGCGTCCTACGTGCAGTCCTGATGATCCTCATGACGTTCTCCCCTAGTTCGTAATGAAAGTCGGTTTAAGACAGAAGGCCAGTCAAAATAACCTATGGATAGGTGACTTCGGCTGACCGGGACCGTCTGTCAGGTGCCTTCTCGGAGGTTGTCGAGCCGATGCTCAGTCAGCGCTAGCGCGACCTCGGACTGATTTGAGCGCCTGCTCCCCGTCCTGGATGCGCCACTGCAGACGCTGCACGGGCGGGGCATCTGCTTCTTGGACTGCCAGGTCGCCGAGCTCACTCAGCTCTGCGTACGCTCCCTGCAGCTGCTCTTCGTGGTGTGCTGCACGGACCCGGAGACGGGCGAGGCCCCTGGGTTGGCAGACAGGAACAGCAGCGGGGGCCGCCTGTGACCTCGACGCCAGGCACCGCTGTGCGGCCCGTCCGGCAAGGCCCTCTCCGACGAGCATTTCGTCTTCTTCAACAACCTGCGAAGCCCGGATGGTTCGGTGCGGCACTCCGGGAATGGTCTGACGGCGGACAGGGGCGGGGACCGCGAGCAGATCGAGGTCGACCTCGGCTCGGTCCCGGCCGGCGTTGCGGACATCGTCTTCCCGGTTTCCCTCTACGAGGCCGAGCAGCGGCCAGCACTTCGGCCAGGTCCACAGCGCCCACATCCGCGTCGTCGACCAGGACGGCACCGAGATCGCACGCTACGACCTCAGAGGCCACGCCGCCGCCGAGACCGCGATGGTGTTCGGCGAGCTCTACCGCCATGGCACAACTGGAAATTCCGCGCCATCGGCCAGGGCTACGCCTCCGGGCTCGCCGGCATCGCGCAGGACTACGGCGTCGACGTCCTGCGGCCGAACCCGGGCACCGGCCCCCGAAGCAGCGCCGCCGCGCACGCCGTCCGGTGCAGCAGGGCTACCCGCAAGAACCGCTGCAGCAGGGCGGCAACCGCCGCTTCGGCCTCGGCGCTGGCCCGGGCGCCGGTGCGGTCGGCCTGGTCGGCGGCAGTTCTTCCACCGCTGGCGCGATCACGGCCTGATCCGGGAGTTCCACGACCGGGTGCGCGGGCAGGTCCGGGAGAGGCCGATGGCGTGGTCCGCGCCGGCAGCGGCTGCCCTGCCCTTCGCACGCCACAGTGCGGGCGATCCCGTGGAACCCGCCCGCCCGCGTCCGCAAGGCGCACCACAAGCAGGGACGGGTAGCCCGACCACCGCGCCCCCGGCTGTGAACCGGGCGCCGGTCACTGGTTGCCTTCCAGTGCGCAGCGCTTCATGAGCACCTGCATGTCCGTGAGCTGTGCTGTGTCAAGGGGGGTAACTGCCGTCCAGTTCGGGGGGCGAGCGTAATGATCTTGCGTCGGCGTCCTGGCAGAGTCGTCGTCAAGCGACTGAACGGCCCGTCCGGGCCCACGATCAGGGGGAAAGCTCATGTACCGCAAGCGCATCGCCAGCGCAGTCCTGCTCGCCGCAGCGATCATCGGGACGTCCGTCCCCGCAGCGGCGGCCCGGCCGATCGACCCGGTACAGCGGCAGCTGGACCTGCTCGTCCATAGCGACGGGGTCCCCGGTGCGCTGGCGTACGACGGCCGGACGACGCGTACGGCCGGTGTCGCGGACATGCAGTCGGGCCGGCCCATGGTCGATGCGCGGGGGCGAATCCGGCTGGCCAGCAACACCAAGGCGTTCACCGCGGCAGCCGTGATGCGCCTGGTGGCGGACGGGCGTATCCGACTCGAGGACCGCGCCGGCCGCTACGTGCCGCAGCTCGCCGAACGCCCCATCACCATCCGGCAGTTGCTCAAGCAGACCAGCGGGCTGCCGGAGTACGCCACGCTGGTCGACTGGACCCGGCCCGGCACGTCCGAGGACTACCTGGCCCTCGCGCTCAAGGAGAAGCCAGTCTTCGAGCCCGGCACCGACTGGGGCTACTCCAACACCAACTACCTGGTACTCGGGATGGTGATCGACAAGGCGTCGGGGGTTGGCTTCCGGACGTACATCGAACGCACGATCCTGCGCCCGCTGCACCTGGACGACACCTACTGGCCCGCACCCGGCGAGCTGTCGCTGCGCGGACCGCACGCCCGCAACTACGGTATCCACCCGGCCGCCCCGGAAGCCGGCCGAGTGGATGTGACCGAGCTCCCCGGTTACGAGTTCGGTGCCTCGGGCGGTCTGGTCTCCACGCCCAAGGACCTCAACGCCTTCTGGGACGGGCTGTTCGGTGGCCGCCTCCTGCCTGTCTGGGCGCTGCGCCAGATGACCCAGGACACCACCGCGGTCGGCGGGCGCGACGTCTACCCGGCGGGCAGCCGCTACGGCTACGGCATCGCCTCGATCCCGCTCAGCTGCGGCGGCGCCTACTGGGGCCACGGCGGCGACCTCCCCGGCAACTCGGTGGGCGGAGGCCGCGCCACTGCAGGCCGCGGGACCGTGACCGTCTACACCACGACCTGGGCGGCCGAGGGCGAAAGCCTGCGCCACCTCCAAGGGGCGGTAGACGCGGCCCTGTGCACCAAGCAGCGCTAACCACCAGCCGCAACCATGGCCGGCCCGGGCGAGATGACCGACGGACGCAACCCGCCCCCTCGGCCGCATCGGCGGCAACGGGACGCCCAGCATCTCCGTCAGGCCGTCCGCCGCCACCCCCGCCTCGATCGGGCCCCGCAGCACGGCACGCACCACCTGCCTGGGTCAGGTATGCCGTGCGACCTTGACCGCCGAGACCAGCAAAATCACCGCAAGTGCGGGGATCACAACCAGGTCCGGAATCACGCCCAAGAGGGGCCCGCCGAGGAGCGCCCCGGCGATCGAGCCGCCGGCCATGAGAGCGGCGAAGCGGAGGTTGGCGCCCCGAGGACGGCGGTGTTGCTTTGTCTTGAAGGAGGTTGAGGCCTTGTGATGGGGGGGCTGCGTGTGCTTCTCCCATTGGGGCTCCAGGCGCATGCCGAAGTCGAAGGTCGAGCTGTACGCGGCGATCCGCCGTGACCACCGTCAGGGCAACGCGCCGATGCGTGCTCTGGAGCTCTGCGAAGCGGAGCTTCGACCGGCTGGTCGACGAGCACGACGCCTACGAGATCCCGTATCAGATGGTCCGCGCCTACGTCCCCGGCCGCCGCAAGCAGATCCTGCTGCCGGCCGGGCCCGGACTCGGTGTTCATCCCGCAGTCCCACGTCCCCGGCGCGGAGGCCGAGGTGGACTTCGGTCCCCGCCCGCTGCTACATCTCCTCCTTCCGCTTGTCCTACTCGGGCAAGGCGGTCCACTGCGTCTTCGCCTCCTGCGGCCAGGAAGCGTTCATCGAAGGCCACGTCCACGCGCTGAAGACCCAGGGAGGCGTCCCTCGTGGCAGGCTCCGTTACGACAACCTGAAGGCGGCGGTCTCCCGGGGGACCGGGCTGGGCCGGATGCGGGTGGAAGCCGAACGCTGGACCAGTTCCGATCGCGTTGGGGCGTCGAGGTGTTCTAGTGCCGGCGCCTGGTGGCTCCCTGTTCAGCGCGAACCGGAACCCACGTCCGTACCTGCGCGTCCCGTGCCTCCGTCCCGGTCGCGCCTCGTGGTGACGACCGCGGTGGCGACGAGGACGAGGGCGACCGCCATGGCCAGGAGGCGGGTGACGATCCAGACCGGGCGCACCACGCCACCGTCCTGACTGGCAGGCTCGTGGATCAGCCGAAGGGTGGTCTCGAAGACGGCCACGGCCGGGACCAGGAGCCGGCAGGGCAGCCGCAGGAGCGGCCGAAGGGTGCCGGACCCGGTGCGGGAGAGGTGGCCGGCGAGTGCGCAGAGCGGCCCAGCAGGACGGCGAAGGCGCACCACACCACGATCACGGACAGGAACTCGTTCCATGCGAAGAACCCGTCCGCGTTGGCCGGGTCGTCGAAGTCCGGGACCCTGAAGCCTCCTTGGGCCGCCTTCGTCCCGTAGTAGGCGACGACGGCGACCACGAGTGTCGCCAGGGCCGTGAGGGCGGCTTCCCTCTTGGACCGGGATGCCCACCCGACGCCGAAGGCGATCAGCGCGTACATCCACCCCGCGACGAGGGCGATGCTCGCCACGTGGCTCACCGGATCGCCCGTGGACTGCAGGAGCGGCCCGGATGTTCCGACGGCCAGTCCGACTGCGAGGGAAAGTGTGATGGTCGAGATTGAAGAGCGCACGAAGGGGATCCACCCGTCCTGTCTGAGCCTGTCTGAGCCTGTTTTCTGGGATGCGGGAAACGGCGAAGGCCTGACTGCTCGCGTGGTCGGCGCGAGTGTCAGACCTTCCGTCCATGAGGTACGGGGGCCTTTTGGTAGACACCCCAGTAGGCACTGCACTTGTAGGCCCAGCCGCTCGTGGCGTAGGCCTTGGCCCAGATGTCGGGGTCCTTGATGTCCTTGTCGGTCTTGTCCGCGATGGCAACGCTGGCCGAGTGCTTCTTCTTGGGGTGGATGTAGTTCGAATAGCAGCCCTTGTAGCCGCTGTCAGCCACCGTGCCGTGGTGCCACGTGCCACCGCCGACGCTCTCCAGGGCCGGGGACCCGGCGTTCGGGTCGAAGGTCGCAATGCCCCACTCGACGGGCTTCTCGTCGTTCGGGCCTATGAGCTCCGCGGGCGGGGTGTCACCGTTGGCCGCACTGTAGGTATGGGTTTGCGCGGCGGCCGGGGTGGCCGGTCCGGCGGCGACCATGGCCGAAACAGCGCCGAGAACGAACTTCGCAGGCTTCTTCATCTGACTTACCACTCGGCTCTGTTCGAAATGCCCAGCCGCACGTGCGGCTGATGAGGGGGCGCGAGGCCATATGGCGGAAGTGCTCCCGGCAACAGAGATTGCCCCATTCGATCAAGAATGGGCCGACAGCCTGAAGCCGGCTGAAGAATTGCGGCTACAGCGTGACTCTTTGATGGGTTGATCAGTTGATCGGATGCGTCTGTCCGGTCAGTGATCACCGATGTGATGTGGGACCGGATCCAGCCGTTGATGCCGGCCGATCCGGTCGACGACTCTGAAGAAGAGCACCGTTACCGGCAACAGAGCCGCCGATGGGGGCGGCATCTTCAAGGAGTCGGGCACGGTCACGCTGGACGACACCGGGGTCCGGGACAATCCGCCGCCTGGTCATGAGGGTGATGAGCGACCAGTTGGCGTGTGCTCAGCTGTACGTGGTCGCGGACGTTGCAGCGGGCGTTCGTGGTCCCGACAATCGTGCGCTCGACGCGCCAGCGTCGGGGTGGAACGACGCAACCCGGACCTCACTTCGCATCGGGCGACCGGGCCGCCGCTGGTGCGGTGGCGGCCCGCCCCGAGGATCGAGGTCTCAGGCTACGGGTGTCTGGTCGAGTGGCGTGGCCTGGACGGAGTCGTGGGCAGTTTGAAGACGTGAGTTGCTGCGGCTGTAGATGATGTAGACGGCCAGGGCCATGGCCAGCCAGCCGCCGAACAGGAGGTAGGTGTCGAGCGGCAATTGGCTGATCAGGTAGCCGCAGGCGAGCAGGGCCAGAAGTGGGACCACCGGGTGGCCGGGGACACGGAAGCCGCGGTCGAGGTCCGGGGCCGTGCGGCGCAGGATCAGTACGCCGAGCGAGACGACGGTGAAGGCGGCGAGGGTGCCCATGCTGGTGAGGTCGGCGAGCAGGTCCAGGGGGAAGAACGCGGCGAGGGCTGCGACGAAGCCTCCGGTGAGGAGGGTGGTGAAGACCGGTGTGCCGCTGCGCGGGCTGACGCGGTGGAAGGCCGAGGGGAGCAGGCCGTCGCGGCCCATGGTGTAGAGGATGCGGCTCTGTCCGTACAGCACGACCAGGGTGACGCTGATGATGGACAGCACCGCGCCTGCGGAGAGCAGTACGGCGGGCCAGCCGGCGCCGGTGACGTCGCCCAGGATGGCGGAGAGGCCCGCTTCCTGGCCGTCGAAGGCGGTCCAGGGCTGGGCGCCCACGCCGACCACGGCCACCAGGACGTAGACGGTGGCGACCACGAGCAGCGATCCGATGATGGCCAGGGGCAGGGTGCGCCGGGGGTTGCGGACCTCCTCGCCGGCGGTGGACACCGCGTCCAGGCCGATGAAGGCGAAGAAGATGGTGGCGGCGGCGCTCCCGATACCGGCCGCGCCCAGCGGGGCGAACGGATGGAAGTTGCCGGAGTCGAAGCCGGAGGCGCCGATCACCACGAACAGCACCAGCACTCCGAGCTTGACCAGCACCATCACCGTATTCACGACGGCGGATTCCTTCGCTCCCCGGACCAGCAGCAGACAGCACAGCCCCACCAGCACGACCCCTGGCAGATTGACGACTCCGCCCGCGCCCGGCGGCGCCGAGATCGCGTCGGGCATCTGGAAGCCGAATGTCCGCTGGGTGAGGTCGTTGAGGTACTGCCCCCAGCTCACCGCGATGGCAGCGCCGGAGACCGCGTACTCCAGCAGCAGGCACCAGCCGACCGCCCAGGCCGTGAACTCGCCGAGCGTGGCGTACGCGTAGGAGTACGAGGAACCGGATACCGGAACCGCCGAGGCCAGCTCCGCGTAGCAGAGCGCGGTGAGGGCCGCGGCGGCCGCCGCGATGGCGAAGGACACGATCACCGCGGGGCCCGCCTCCGGCACGGCCGAGCCGAGTACGAAGAAGATGCCTGTGCCGATGGTCGCGCCGATCCCGATCATCGTGAGCTGGAAGGGCCCGATGGTACGGCGCAGTCCGCCTCCTCCGCTCGATTCCTCTCCGAAGGTGTGCAGGGGCTTGCGCCTCAGAAGCTGCTCGCGTAGCTGCGGCGGGGAGGTCATGGGGACTCCAGCGAGGTGAGGGGGCGGAGGTGAGGGGGCGGCCGGGAGGCTCAGGGCAGGTCGCGGCGGAGCAGGTCGCCGTACGTCTCCCGGCGCACCACGGGGCGCGCCTGGCCGTCGCGGCAGAAGACGACGGGCGGCCGGAGAGCTCCGTTGTAGTTGTTGCTCAGTGAGAAGCAGTACGCGCCGGTGACCGGGACGGCGATCAGGTCGCCGGGGCGAGGGTCGCGCAGCGGAACGTCCGCGCTCAGGATGTCTCCGGACTCGCAGTGCCTGCCCACCAGATGGTGGGGCTCGCCGCCTCCCGGGCGGGTGGCGACGGTGGCCTCGAAGCGCTGGTCGTACAGTGCGACTTCGAGGTTGTCGCCCATCCCGCCGTCCACCGCGACGAACGTCGGTTCGCCCGGCTTGACGGTGGCCACGCGGTAGAGGGTGACTCCCGCTTCGGCCACCATGGACCGGCCGGGCTCGAGGATGATCTGGGCATCGGCCGACAGCACCCTGCGGGCCGCTCCCACCACCGCGTCCAGGTATTCCTCGATGCTGGGCGGGTGATCGTCATAGGTGTAGCGGGCTCCGAGGCCGCCGCCGAGGTCGTAGACGGCGAACGTACCGAGGTCCGCCACCGCCTCCACGGCCCGGGCGAACGGCTCGGTGTCCAGGATCTGGGAGCCGATGTGGACGTGGACGCCGTCCAGCCGCAGCCGGTCGCTCGCGCGCAGTCGCGCGATGGCCCGGCGTGCCCGGGGCAGGGTCAGTCCGAACTTCGAGCCCTCCTGGCCGGTGGCGACCGCGGCGTGGGTGTCGGGGCGGATGCCGGGGGTGACGCGGACGAGTACGCGCTGCTCGCCGGTGACGGTCCGCTCCAGCCGGTCGATGTCGTCGGTGTTGTCGATGACGATCAGCCCGACCCCGGCCGACACGGCCATCTCCACTTCGGCGTCCGTCTTCGCGTTGCCGTGCATGACGACCTTGGCCGGGTCCACACCGGCAGCGAGCGCCAGGGCCAGTTCTCCGCCGCCCGCGACGTCGATGCTCAGTCCTTCTTCGGCCAGCAGCCGGTACACGGCGGTGCAGGGGAAGGCTTTGGAGGCGAAGGCCACCCTCGAGTTCGGCCAGCGGGCAGCGAGCCCGTGAGCGTACCGGCGTGCGCGGTCCCGAAGCGCTCCCTCGTCGATGATCAGGGCTGGTGTGCCGAAGCGGTCCGCGAGGTCGCTCACCCGACAGCCTCCGATCAGCAGCTGCCCGTCCCCGGCGAGGCGCGTGCCGGTCGGGAACAGCCCGAGCAGTGCGTCGAGGGAGGGGGACGGCGCGGGCGGTCGGGCGGCCTGCGGGACCGGGGCGGCCGAGATGGGCATGGTGCGTCCTCCGAACGTGCGGTACTCCAGGAGCCCCGGGAGGGGGCCTGGTCGCACCAGACTCGGGGCTGACGCCCCTCCCCCGCTTTGTCGGTATCGCCTATGCTCGCGGCATGGATTCGTCAGACATGCCAAACGCTCGGGGCGGGGACGGGAGCGGAGAGGAGCTCTTCGCCCTGGCGGACGTCATTGCAGCGGTGATCGGCGGGTCCGTGGCCATCGAAGACCTCGACGCCCGAGTACTCGCCCACTCCAGCCTGCCGGGCCAGCGCATCGACGAGCTGCGGCGCCAGGGCATCCTCGGCCGCCGGGTACCCGACCAGCCGGACGCTCAGGCCGAGCGGCAACAGCACCAGTACCGTCAGGTGCTGGCCGCCCCCGGCGTCGTACGGCTTCCGGGGCTGGCGGAGGACGAGCTGCCGCGCGCGGCCGTCGCCATCCGCGCCGGGGACCTGCCCCTCGGCAGCATCTGGGCGATCGAGGACCGCACCCCGCTCGACGAGGCGGGCGAACGGGCGCTGCTGGACGGTGCCGCTACCGCCGCCCTGCACATACTGCGCCGCCGCAGCGCCGCCGCGCTGGAGCTGCACGCCCGTGAACAGGCTCTGCGGGCCGCCCTGGACGGGACGGCAACGGCACAGGACACCGCCTACCGGCTCGGCCTCCCCACGCACGCGTCCATGGTCCTGCTCGGCTTCGCTCCGGCCGGCGCTCCGGCGGAGACGGGGACACTGCTGATCCGGATGGGCACCGACCTCGGCCGGCACTTCGCCGCGGTACGCCCCTCAGCCGCCGTCGCCACCGGCCCGCGCGCCGTCTACACCCTGCTGCCCGCGGACGACCCGGAATCGGGCCGGCGCCTCGCGGCACAGGCACTCGCCGCGATCACCCGCCCCCGCACGCAGCCGCTGCGCGCCGCCGTCAGCCGGCCCGCCCCGGACGCCGAGGAGCTGCCGGACCTGCGCGCCGAGGTCGACGACGTACTCCGCGTCACCACCGAGGCCGCCGCGGGGCCACCGGTCGCCGCACTCACCGACGTCCACTCCCAGGTCCTCCTCGGGCATCTGGCCGACGAGCTCACCCGCCGGCCACGGCTGCGCCATCCCGGTGTCGAGGCCATGCTCGAACACGACCGGCTCCATCAGGCCCACTACGCGGCCTCTGTGGTCGCCTGGCTGGACGCGGTCGGCAACATCGGCGAAGCGGCCCGGCGCCTGACCGTCCACCCGAACACCCTCAAGTACCGGCTGCGGCGCGCCCAGGAGCAGTTCGGTCTCGACCTCGACGACCCGGACGTCCGGCTGTCGTGCTGGCTACAGCTGCGAATCGGCCGCCGCCCCTGAAACGCCACTGCCGGCGGAGCAAACGACGCGGCCCCCTGGGCGGGCGCGCGGGTGGTGAGACCACCCACGGCTGCCAGGGGGCCGCGCTTGTCAGGGGTTCAGGTCATCGTTGCCGGGCTCACTCCTCCGCGGGCCAGCCCGGGTTGCACTTGGCCTGCAGCCACTTGGCGGAGTCCCAGGCCCAGTTGGGGCGCCAGGTCTCCAGGTCCCAGGTCGGTCCGCCGAAGCGGTCGCCGCTGGTGGGGTCGCGGAACGCGAACACCGAGTGGCAGTAGAGCTGTTTGCTGACGACGTCCTGCTCGTCCGCACTGAACGCGGGCGAGGGCGACGGAATGACCGACCACACCTGGCTCCACAACTCCTGCAGGTGGTCGTCCGCGTGGCTGAACCCGACCTCGGTCGGCGTCACATGGACGGAGCGCTTGCCCGCGTACGGGTCCGGTGCGGCGGCCAGGCTGTGGTAGACCTCGGTCTTCGCCACCCACAGCTTGTTGGTCATCGCACCGTATCCGACGCATTCGCTGCGGCAGACGTAGTAGCCGTCGCTGTGGCCGCTGCTCCAGACGATGAACCTGGTGTTCTCGTAGTTCTGGCGTACACCCGGGTGCTGGGGCCCGAAGCCGCCGATGGTGTCGGTGACGTACTCGTCGGACGTCGGATAGCCGAACGCCCCGCGCTCATACCCCCACTGCGCCCAGAGCTGGCCGATCCGGCCGGTCACCCCGTACGCACGCGCTGTCTTCGTGGGGTGCCAGTAGAACGTCCCGCCCTGGAACTGCTGCCGGATGCCCTGGCCGTCGGGGTTCCGTAACTCGTCGCCGACCGGGTAGCCGAACTTGCCGCCCTCCCAGCCCTGGCGCGCCCAGGCGTCGCGCACCGCGCCCCACACCGGGTGCGCCCCCGTGGCGGCCGACCAGTAGATCGACCCTCCCTCGAACACCGTGTACGCGCCCCGGCCGTCCGGCGTGGGCAGCTCTTCCGTGGTCGGGCACTTCAGCGGCGAGTTCCAGCCACCCATGCCGAGGTACTTGTCGAGGATCGCACCGCGGACCCAGTGCCCACAGATCTCCTGGTCCGCCGCCGCGGCCGGGACCGCGCTCAGCGTGGTGAGCGTGATGAACGCCGCAGCCAGCACGGCCACAAGTCTGGCCAGGACGCGCGGGGCGCGGGGCCTGCGGCGGCCCGCGTGAACAGTAAGTCGCATGGGTGTCGTTGCTCCTTGTCAGACGGCCTGTCGAGGCCATGTACGGAGCGCAGCCGGCGGAAACGCGGGCCGCGGCCATCGACCACCAAGCAACCAGCCGAACGCTTGGCGATCTTGGCGCCAGTCAGGTTGACACGTCCGACCATGAATGGAAAGGACGCCTCCCTAAGTGGAAGTCGACATTCTGCGGCTTGGACATAATTCCCCCTTTGAGTCGTGCGTCTCCCGCGGTCGGGGCGGGCCGGCGGGCCGGTCCGCCCCGGTTGAACGCGGACTCAGATGCGGGTGTCCGCCAGGGGGGAGCGGCGGATCATGGCGTCGAGGAGGACGTCGAGGGCCTCGATGATCTGTTCCTGCTGCTCAGGGGGGATCTCGGAGAGGAGACCGGCTTCCAGGGAGAGGCGTTTGGGGAAGATCTCGTCGACCAGCCGTACGCCCTCGGGGGTGAGGTGAACGAGGGTGGCACGGCGGTCGGCGGGGCTGGGTTCGCGGGTGACGAGCCCGCGCTTCTCCAGTTTGCCGAGCATGTTGCTCATGGCGGCTCGGGAACATCCGCGCAGCACGGCGATGGCGCGGGCGATCATCGGCTGGTCCGCGTGCCGGAGAGTGGCCAGGACGTCGAGTTCCGAGGTGGTCAGGCGAGCGTCGGTCAGGACGCTCGACGCCTCGAGCTCGGCGAGGACCTGTAGGCGGCGCAAGCGGCCGAAGAGCCCCACCGGGCCGGTGTCTAGGTCGGGTCGTGCCTGGCGCCACCACTCGGCGACTGTATCGATCGGAGCTGAGGGGATCACCGACCGCCTCCTATTGTTAGCCACTGAACCAATGTGTAACCATAATGCGTGTGGCTGCCTGCACGCGCCACTGTCCTGCGACGGAAAGGTCCCCGGTTTTGGCATGGGATCGCCAACCCTGCAAGGCCCATCGTTAGACGTCACCGCGCCACCGCGCAGCGGAGGCCCGGTCATCCTGATTCTCGCCGCACTGACGGCGCTCACGCCCCTCGCCACCGACATGATCCTTCCCGCACTGCCCTCGATGGAAGAGGGCTTAGGGGCGTCGACCTCCAGTATCCAGGCATCGCTGACCGCCTATCTGGCGGGCATGCTGGTGGGCCAGTTACTCCTCGGCCCCATCAGTGACTCCAGCGGCCGCAAGCGGCTGCTCGTCTGGGGGTCGGTCCTCTTCGCGGTGTTCTCCCTGGCCTGCGCCATCGCCCCGAACGCCCAGGTACTCAACGCCGTCCGTATCGCCGAGGGTCTGACGGGAGCCGCCGGAATGGTGCTCGCGCGGGCCGTCGTCGGGGACTGGTACCGGGGCCAGGAGGCGGCCAAGCGCTTCACCGCGCTGTCGATGATCTTCGCGGTGGCCCCCATCATCGCACCGGTGATCGGCGGAGGGATCCTCGCCGTGTCCGACTGGCGGGCGATGTTCCTCTTCCTGGCCGTACTCGGCCTGCTGCTGGCCCTCGCCGTGGCGGTGAAGATCCCCGAGTCCCTGCAGCCCGCACGACGGACCTCCGGCGGGGTGGGATCTGCGTTCCGGGCCATGAACGGCCTGCTCCGACAGCGCCCCTTCCTCGGCTACGTGCTCACCTTCTCCTTCGCCAACGTCGCGCTGTTCGCGTACATCTCCGGCAGTTCGTTCGTCTTCCAGGACGTCTACGGCCTGTCCGAAACCGGCTTCTCCCTGACCTTCGCGCTGACCGCGGTCGGCGTTCTGATCGGCGGCGCGCTGTTCGGCGCCCTGTCGGGTAAAGGGGTCCGCTACAACAGCGTGCTGACGGTGGGCATCCTCGGCGGCCTCGTGGTGACCGCCTCCCACCTGGCCGTCGCCCTGACGGTCGGCAACAGCCTCGGATCCAGCCTCGTCTTCATGTTCCTTTCCATGTTCGGGATCGGGGCCACCATCCCGTCCGTGATGACGATCGGTCAGGAGATCGGCCGGGCCGCCGGCGGCGCCGCCTCCGCACTGCTGGGGGCCGGGCAGTGCCTGCTGGGCGGCATCACCGCGCCGCTGGTGGGTGTGCTCGGCACCGAGAGCGACCGGCCGATGGCCGTGCTGATGGCCATCGGGTTCGCCCTGGCCGCGATGTCCCTGCTGCTGGTCGCCCGCCCCTGGGAGGGCAACGGCGAGAGCACGGCGCCGGTCGGAAAGCAGGCCGCCGGGTCCGGGGCGGGTGCCGAGTGAGGCGTCCTCCGGGCACGCAGCCCCGTACCGATGGCGAAACCGGGAAGCCCCCGGCACACACGACGACCGAGGAGCGCATGATGAGCAGAACCGCCTTCCCGCAGCACGGGGGCGAGCCCGACGGCTGGACGGCGCCGCCGGACGACGCGGCCGGCGTGCTGGCCCGTGCCCGCACGGCGATACCCCTCCTGCGCGCGGCGGCACCCACGATCGAGGCGGAGCGGGGCCTGCCCCCCGAGACCGTGGAACTGTTGCGGAAGGTCGGCGTGTGGCGTGCCGCCATGCCCGGCGAGTGGGGCGGGCCGGACCTCGATTCGGCGCAGCAAGTGGAACTGCTCGAACTCCTCGCCCAGGGCGACCCGTCGGCCGCCTGGTGCGCGATGATCGGCATGGACTCCGGCGTCTACGCCGGGTACCTGGACCCGGACGTCGCCAAGGAGGTCTACCACGGCATCGACCTGGTGACCGCCGGCGCCCTGTTCCCCACGGGCACGGCGCAGCCGGTGGAGGGCGGTTACCGGATTTCGGGCCGGTGGCGGTTCGCCTCGGGCATCGGCCACGCCGAGGTGCTGATGGCCTCGTGCATCGTGCGCGACCACGGTGCCGATGTACCGGATCCGGTCACCGGCGAGCCGGTGCAGTGGCGGGTGTTCGCCGCGTCGCCGGAGCAGTTCACCGTCCACGACACCTGGTACACCACCGGGCTGCGCGGCTCCGGCAGCCACGACTACTCCGTCGAGGACCTGTTCGTCCCGGCCGACCGCGCGTTCACCATGTCCCGACCGCGGACGGACCGCGTCCTGCTGCGCACCCCGGACGCCGTCCAGCGCAAGATGCCCGGCGTGCCCCTGGGGCTGGCCCGTGCCGCCATCGACTACGTCGTCGGCATCGCCGAGGGTCGCGCGGACCGGGAGACGCGCACCCCGTGGGCCTCCGACTTCCGGGTGCACGAGGTCATCGGCCGCTGCGAGATGGAGCTCCACGCCGCCCGTTCCTCCGTGTACGCCTCCCTCGCCGACCAGTGGCGGGCCCTGGAGGCCGGTGACCTCGACCCGCGTGCCGAGCGCGTCACCTCGGCACTGGCCCGCTACCACGCCTTCCAGACCGCACGCCGAATCGTCCAGGCCCTGTACGACCTGCTCGGCGGGACCGCGGTGTACACGTCCGCCTCGCCGTTGGACCGGTGGCTGCGGGACGCCAACACCATGTGCCAGCACGCCGTCGCGCAGGACGCCGTCCTCCAGATGGCCGGCGTCGTACGGCTCGGCGGGGAACCGCCGAACCCGGTCAACCCGGCCCTCGCCGTGTCCCTGCCCGCCGCCCGTTGAGGAGCACCAGCATGCAGATAGCCGTCATCGGGCACACCGGCATGGGCGGGAAGGCCCTCACCGACGTCCTGGCGTCCCGAGGACACCACGTCACCGGCATCTCCCGCAGCGCGAAGCCGTCCGAGGACCGGGCCGGCCTGACGAACGTGGCCGCCGACGTCTTCGACGTCGACACCATGAGCGTTCTGCTGGAGGGCCACGACGCGGTCGTGTCGATGTTCTCCGGCGGCCACGAGGTCGACCTGGAGGTGTACTACCGCCAGGCCGAGGGAACTCGGCGGCTGCTCAAGGCGTTCCGGCAGGCCGGGGGCTCGTACCTGCTCTACGTGGGCGGGGCGGCGAGCCTGTACGTCCGGCCCGGTGTGCAGATGTTCGACGACCCGCGTTTTCCGTCCTGGTACTTCGGTGTCATGCCCGCCGAACACCTGCGCTGGCTGGGTGAGATCACCGGGGTCGGCTTCTTCCACGACGCCGCACGGCGCAAGGAGGACGGGACCGTGCCGCCGGGGCAGACGGACCCGGAGCTGGAGGCCATGGTGGCCTCGTGGGACCGGGTACCGCTGCTGGAGGGGTGCCGAATCGCCCTCGACCTGTTCGAGGGGCGCCAGGACATCGCCTGGAGCTTCCTGTCGCCGCCGTGGCTGTACCGGCCCGGGGCGGGCAAGGGGGGCTACCGAACCGGCATCGACGACATGATCTTCGACGACGGTATCCCCTCCGGCATCGCCCTGCCGGACCTCGCGCTGGCAGTCGCCGACGAGGCCGAACGGCAGCAGTTCGTGCACCGGCACTGGACCGTGGCCGAACCCTTGGAAGCGGAGGGCTGATCCGTCGTGACCAGCGTCATCCCGCTGCCGCGCGCCGAGGACCGGCTCCTCGCGTACGGGCCGCGCCCCCTGCGCAGCTGCCTGATCGTCGGGACCGGCCTGATCGGCACGTCCATCGCACTCGCGCTCACCGCCCGCGGAATCAGCGTCCATCTGTCCGACCACGACCCCTCCAACGCCCTGGCCGCGGAGGCGATGGGCGCCGGCACCACGCGGGCCCCGCAGGGCCGGGTAGACCTCGCGGTGATCGCCGTGCCGCCCGACCGGGTGGCCTCCGTCCTGCAGGCGTGCCAGGAGCAGCAGCTGGCGCACGCCTACACGGACGTGGCCAGCGTGAAGGCCGGGCCGTGCGGGGACGTGGCCGGCCGCGGCTGCGACATCGGCTCCTTCGTGGGCTCGCACCCGATGGCGGGCCGAGAGCGCTCGGGGCCCGACGCCGGTCAGGCCGACCTGTTCGAGGGTCGGCCGTGGGTGCTCACGCCGCTTGCGGACACCCGTCCCGCCACCGTGGCGGCCGTACGGGAGCTGGTCGCCCTGTGTGGCGCGGTGCCTGTCGTGATGACGCCCGCCGCGCACGACCGGGCGGTGGCGCTGGTGTCGCACGCCCCGCACGTGGTGGCCTCGCTGATGGCGGCCCGCCTGGAACACGCGGAGGCGGGCGACCTGCGGCTGACCGGCCAGGGGCTGCGGGACGTGACCCGTATCGCGGCGGGGCATCCCGCGCTCTGGGTGGAGATCCTCGGGGCCAACGCCGGTGAAGTGGCCGACGTCCTGGAGGGCTTCGCCGCCGACCTGGAGGAAATGATCACTTCGCTCCGGCAGACGGCCGGCGCACAGGGCGTGGAGGCGTGCGCCGGCAAGCAGGGCGTCCTCGACCTGCTGCGGCACGGGCAGGCCGGTCACGGGCGGATCCCCGGCAAGCACGGAGGCCCGCACGCCGTCTACGACAACGTCCTGGTCCATGTCGGCGACCGGCCCGGGGAGCTGGCGCGGCTGTTGGCGTGCGCCTCCGCGGCGGGCGTGAACATCGAGGACATGGCCATCGACCACACCTCCGGTTCCGCGGGCGTCGCCGAGCTGATGGTGGCCAGGGGAACCGGGGAGCGGCTGGCAGGCGTGCTGGCGCATCACGAGTGGCGCTGCGAACGGCCCGCGTCGTCCTGACGCCTTGGCCCCACGGGGTGCCGGACGTCCACCGGCACCCCGGGACGGCGGAACGGGAACGAAAGGTCCCGCTCCGCCGTCTGGACAGAGAACCACCGGGCGGTGAATGACCACCGGAAAGACGAATATCTCGCTCATCTCGCTACACATCACGCAGCCAACGGGGGACTACGTGCGACGCGATCTCGACATACGGCTATTACGGACCCTGATCACCATTGTCGACACCGGTGGGTTCCGCAGGGCCGCCGATGTCCTCAACATCTCCCAGCCCGCCATCAGCCAGCACATACGCCGCCTGGACTCCCTGGTCGGCGAGCCCGTCTTCCTGGAGACCGGCCAGCTCCTGCGGATGAGCCCCATCGGGGAGGAGCTCCTGCGGTACGCGCGGCAGTTGGTCCGGATCAACGACGACCTCGTCCTGCACCTCGGCGCCGCCCAGCGCCGCCGCCGCCTCGCGCTCGGTATCTGCGACACCCTCATCGGGGTGATCCCGGACCTGCTGGCCGTGCTGAAGCAGCACGTGCCGCTCACCCGGCTGGCCATCCAGACGGGGCCGGGCGAGCGGCTCGCCGAGGACCTGGTCGACGGCACCGTCGACATGGTGCTGAGGATCGGCCCGCCGCAGACGGACGCCGACCGCGTCGCCGTGAACCTCTCCTGCGACTGGTTCGGCTGCCCCGACCTCGCCGAGGCCACCCCCGTCCCGGTCGTCGTGTGCGCCTCCAAGAACGCGCCGCTCAGACAGCTCACGGAGGAGACCCTGGGGGTCTCCTCCGTGGCCTGGCGAACCGTGTACGAGGGGTTGGGGCTGGAGGACGTGGTGACCGCGGCCCGCTCGGGACTCGGGGTGGGATTGCTGTTCTCCTCCGCGGACCGGCTGTGGAGGCTCGAGCGGGTGCCGGAGGGGCTGCTGCCGAAGCCGGACCGCGATTTCCCGGTGACCCTCACCATGGGCCCCCGCCTGTCGGGCGAGCTCGCCGGGGCGGCCCTGGACGCCGTCAGGACAGCACTGTCCGCCTACGTGCAGGACGCGCCCGCAGGGCTTCCTTCATGACCTTCCCGGTGGAGTTGCGGGGAAGCCGGTCGATGACGGACACGTGTCGGGGGATCTTGTACGGGGCGAGCTGCCCGAGCAGCGCGTGCCGCAGTCCCTCGGCGGTGACCGAGGCTCCGTGGGCGGGCACGATGTAGGCCATGCCGACTTCCCCCCAGCGTTCGTCGGGGACGCCGACCACCGCGGACTCCTGGACGGCCGGCAGGGCGTCGATGTGCGCTTCGACCTCGGCCGGGAAGATGTTCTCGCCACCGGAGATGATGACGTCCTTGATCCGGTCGTCCACCACCGCCCAGCCGTCCTCGTCGAAGCGGACGGCGTCGCCGGTGCGCAGCCAGCGCCCCTCCATGGCGGCTGCGGTGTCGGCGGGGCGCTGCCAGTATCCGCGGAACACGTTCAGCCCGGACACGAGCAGCTCCGGCGCGAGGGTGTGTTCGTGCCGGCGGAGGCGGACGTCGGTGAAGAAGTGCGGGACGCCCGGCGATTGAGGTTTGGCGGTGGCGGCCGGGCCGGGGACGGCCAGGGTGACGCCGGGGGACGCCTCGGTCATGCCGTAACCCTGGAGCAGGGTCACCCCGCGCCGCTGCCAGGCCGTCGCGACCCGCTCGGAGGCCGTGGAGCCTCCGTAGATGACGTAGCGCAGGCAGGACAGGTCCGTCCGGGCGAAGTCGGGGTGGTCGCACATCATCTGGAGCATGGTCGGCACCGCCGCGAAGGAGGCGGCTCGCCCGGCGCCGACCTCCGCGAGGACCCGTCCCGCGTCGAAGCGGGGCAGGACGCTGACCGTGCCGCCCTTGAACAGGGTCGGCAGCGATACCTGCCCGAGTCCGGCCGCGTGGAACAGGGGCGCGAAGCACAGGGCCGTGTCCGTGCTGAGCACATCCACGTGGGCGAGCTGGTTCATGGTGTTGAAGGTGAGGTTGCCGTGAGTGAGCACGGCGCCCTTGGGACGGCCGGTGGTGCCGGAGGTGTAGAGGATCACGGCGTCGTCGCCGAGGCCGATGTCCGGCTCGTCGAGTGGCGGGGCGTCCTCGTGCGCGGTCATGGCCTCGCGTTCGGCGGGCCCGATCAGCCAGGTCAGTCCGCCCGAGGCCTGCTCTGCGGCTTCCTGCCGGTCCGTGTCGTGGAACAGCAGGGCCGGGGATGAGTCGGCGAGGAGCAGGGACAGTTCCCGAGGGGTCAAACGGGTGTTGAGCGGGACGAAGATCGCGCCGATGCGCGTGGTCGCGAAGAGTACCTCGAAGGTGGTGATGTCGTTGGCGCCGAGGTAGGCCACCCGCTGCCCGCGGCGCACCCGGCGGGCCCACAGGGCCGCGGCCAGGCGGTCGACGCGCTCGGCGAGGCGGGCGTAGTCGATTTCGCGGACGGAGGCGGGGGCGGTCGGGTCGGGGCCCGGCGTGCGCAACGCGACGGCGTCGGGGCGTATCCGTGCCTGCCGGAAGGGCCAGCTTCCGATCCCGTAGTCAGGCACGGCCGGCCCGCCCGCCCGCGGCGCGCGCCACTGCGGAGCGTGTGACGCTCAGCAGTTGGCCGGTGTCGGCGAACTCCCACTGGTTGGGGGGCATCATGCCGCTCACGACGATCCGGTCCTCGGTGAAATCGACGACGAGCGTCACGTGGACCTTCAGCTCCTTCAGCGTCCAGCTCACGAGGAACTGGCCGTCGCGCAGCGCGCGGGCCCGGTAGGGAATGGGCCCGACGCGTACGCCTTCCGCGGGGCCGTTGAGGTGATCGAAGGAAAGGGATTCGGCGTCGAATTCCATCCGGTAGTGACGACCGGAGGAGTATCGGTACTCCATCTCGATTCCCGCGAGTTCATTCGTGGACGGGCCCGAAATCAGATCGGGCTGCGGCGGAGGAAGCGGAATGCTCATGGATGAAACTCCTGAATCTGCGTGAAAGATCTGAGTGGATCTGCGCGGAGGAGGTGCGTGCGGGGACGGGATGCCTCACGCCCGGGCGGGTTCCGTGCCGGCGCGGGCACCCGTGCCCTCCCCCGCGCCGGAACCGGGCAGTGGCCGTGCGGTGGTACGCCGGGTGAAGTCGACGAGCTGCGCGGCCAGCGCTTCGAAGTGGCGCCGGGCGTGCGGGTCCAGGCAGCGGCCGTCGGCGGCGAACGTGGTGCGGGAGGTGTCCACGGTGACCCCGAGCGGGGTCGGCCAGCCCCGCAGCGCGTGCACCGCCGAACGCAGCGATGCCAGCGCGGAAGCCCCTCCCTGCGGGCCCTGCGCCACCGTGACGCAGCCGACCGGGCGGCCGGTGAAGTACGGCTCGCTGCGCCCGCGCAGGTCCTCGGCATAGTCGAGGACGTTCTTCATCAGCCCGGACATCGTGCCGTGGTAGGCCGGGCTGGCCAGCACCAGTCCGGTGGCAGAGCCCATGACCTCGGCCAGGCGCCGCTCCCTGGGTCCACGCGCGCCGCCCCACTCGTAGAGGGGGAGCACGAGGTCCTCGGCGGTCAGGCACACCGTTCGGACGCCGAGCCGTTCGACCTCGGCCAGGACTGCACGTAGGGCGGTCTCGGTGGTCGATCCGGCACGCGTGGAGCCCCCGATGCCGGCCACCGTCACCTCACCTTGGCGCATGCGTACTTCTCCTCCGCTGACGGAAATGAACGGGAACGGGATCGTGAACAAAGGGCGAATGACATGCCCTGCGGGTGGGTCCCGCCACGAAGTGATCGGGCCCTGAACGAAGCACGGCAAACGTCCGTCCGAGGGCGGTGCGGGAAATGCCGATGAGTCTACGCGTCTCTCCCGAGGGCCGCTGATAAGCGCTTGTTATCGCGGCGAGAACCAGCACTTGTTGGCCTGTTCGGGGATTCCGTTCGTAGGGTCGAAAACCGTGCGGCAGGGAGGAGAGGCCCCGTATGGACGCCCCGTTCCCGTTTTCCGTCCGCTTGATCTATCACATACCCGTCTTGCGCAGAAGGACTCCGACGTGACTGAAGTGACCATCGACGGCCGGTCCCTGACCCTCGCCGACGTGGAGGCCGTGGCCCGCAGCGGCAAAGCCGGCCTCGTCTACACCGACTCCGCGTCGAAGGCGTCGCGGCGCTCCCGCGAGCTGAAGCAGAACCTGATCGACACCGGACAGCCGATCTACGGGGTCACCACCGGCTTCGGCGACTCCGTCACCAACCAGATCGCGCCGCAGAAGGCCGCCGAACTCCAGCGCAACCTCATCCGCTACCACCTCAACGGCACGGGTCCGCTGGCCCCGTCGGAGGTGGTCCGCGCCACACTGCTGATCCGTGCCAACTGCCTGGCTCGGGGCAACTCCGGTGTGCAGCCCGCCGTAGTGGAGCGGCTGCTGGACCTGCTGCGTCATGACGTCCTGCCGCAGATCCCGGAGCGGGGCTCGGTCGGCGCTTCCGGGGACCTGGTGCCCCTGTGCTACGTCGCCGCCGCGCTGATAGGCGAGGGAGAGGTCACCCACGCCGGCCGGACGCGCGCCGCCTCCGAGGTCCTGCAGGAGCTGGGCCTGGATCCGATCGTCCCCGAGGCCAAGGACGGGCTCGGCCTGATCAACGGCACCTCCTTCTCGGCGGCCTTCGCCACGCTGGCCATCCGCGACGCCTACCGCATCGCAGCCGTCTCCGACATCTGCACCGCCCTCGCGTCGGAGGCACTGCTCGGAAACCGCGGTCACTACGCGCCGTTCATCCACGAGAACCGGCCGCACCGTGGCCAGGTCGCCTCCGCCGCCGTCCTGTCGGACCTGCTGGACGGCTCGCAACTGTCCCTGCCCCACAACCAGGTGGTGGACCTCAACGACCCGCTCGACGGCGCCGGGCACGGCAAGCTCAAGCGCTCCATCCAGGACCGTTACTCGCTGCGCTGCGCCCCGCACGTGGTCGGAGTCCTGCGGGACACCCTGGAGTGGGCGGACGGCTGGATGGAGACGGAGATCAACGCCTCCACCGACAACCCGCTGTTCGACGTGGAAACCGGCTCGGTGCACTCCGGCGGCAACTTCTACGCCGGGCACGTCGTCCAGGCGATGGACTCCCTGAAGGTCGCCACCGCCTCGGTCGCGGACCTGCTGGATCGGCAGCTGCAGCTGATGGTGGACGAGAAGTTCAACAACGGGCTGACCCCCAACCTCATCCCGCGCATCGAGGGCGACGAGTGGGCCTCCGGCCTGCACCACGGCTTCAAGGGCATGCAGCTCGCGTGCTCCGCCCTCACCGCCGAGGCCCTCAAGCACGCCGGGCCGGCGACGGTGTTCTCCCGGTCCACCGAGGCCCACAACCAGGACAAGGTGTCCATGGCCCCGATCGCGGCCCGCGACGCCCGCCGCATCAACGAACTCTCCCGGGAAGTCCTCGCGATCCACCTGCTCGCCGCGTGCCAGGCCCTCGACCTGCGCGGGGTGGCGGAGATGGCGCCCCGTACGAGGGCCGTCCACGCCCTGGTCCGGTCGGTGGTGCCGTTCGTCGACAGCGACCGCCGCATGGACGCGGACATCGCCGCCGTCGTGGATCTGATCCGCACCGGCGCTGTCGAGCGGGCCGCCGGCCTCGCCGCCGACGACACCCACGCCGTCGCGGTCTGATCCGAGGAACGAGAGGACTCCAGCATGACCCAGCACACCAAGGACGGCATCCTCGCGGCGTTCCGCGACATCATCGTCGGCCCGACCCGGTTCGCCACTCTCGCGACCGTCTTCGAGCTCGGGATCCCCGCCCAGATCAAGGCTGCCGGCCCGGACGGGATGAACGCCGCTCAGCTCGCGGCCGTCACCGGGGCGACCGCCCACACCGTCGAGCAGCTCCTGACCCTGCCGGTGAAGGAGGGCTTCGTGGCCCGCGCCGCCACCGGGCAGTACACCCTCGACGGACTGGCGCTCCTCGACGACGAGGACCTGGCACGGATCACACCGTGGATCGGCCTGGTCAAGGAGGTCTGCCTGCGGCAGGTCTACCGCCTCACCGAGAGCGTGCGCACCGGCGAGGTCGTCGGCCTGAAGGAGCTGTACGGGGTGGAAGGCAACTTCTACTCCAACATGCTCAACCTCCCCGGCCTCCACGAGACCTGGGCCAAGGCGATGGCCCAGGTGACCAGCGTGGCCGACCCGTGGCTGTTCAGCCGGCTCGCCTTTCCGCAGGGCGCACGCGTCCTGGACGTCGCGGGGAACACCGGACAGGGTGCGGTCCTCGCCCACCGGTATCACCCGGGCAAGGACCTGCACGTCACCTGCTTCGACCTGCCGGAGAAGGAGTCCCAGGCCCTGGCCAACTTCAAGAGCGCGGGCGTGCAGGACAGCTGCGCGTTCATCGGCGGCGACGCCTTCGCGGGGATCCCCGCCGGGTTCGACGTCATCACCATCAAGCACTTCCTCGACATGTGGGACCGGGACAGCGCGGTGCGCATCCTGCGCAACGCGTACGAGGCGCTGCCCGCGGGCGGCACGCTGTACGCCATGCACCTGGTCTACCCGGAGGCCGGCGGTGGCTCCGTGGAGGAGTTCTTCCCGGCGTACTTCCTGGGCTGCACCATGGCGCAGGGCGGACCGCAGACCTCGGCCACGTACGTCTCCTGGATCAAGGAGGCCGGATTCACCGTCGAGTCCGTGACCGAGCAGGACACCACCGCGTTCCCCGCGGACACCATCCCGGCGCACAGCGTGATCTGCGCAACGAAGCCTGCCTCGGCCTGATGCCCGGCGCCGCCGACTGCCGGCGGCGCCCCTGTCCCTGTCCCTGTCTCTGCCCCTTTCCCTGTCCCTGCCCCTTTCCCGTCAGCACAGCCGAGGTGACACCATGCCTGCAACCGCCGAAGTCGACCCGGTACTCCTCGCGGTCGCCGCGGAGCTTCCGCGGCCCGCGTTCTCCACCAGCGAACTGCTCGACGCCGCCCGCCCCCTGTTCTCCGACCGGCTCCTGGGCATGGTCGGCGGGCTCGGCATCGACAAGCGGCACTCCGTCCTGTCGAACTACCCTGATGTCGTCTTCGGCGGGGCCGACCCCAAGATGGACATCGCCACCGCCGACCTCGCGGTGGAGTCCGCCCGAACGGCCCTGGAGAAGTCCGGGATCGACCCCGCCGACATCGGTCTCGTCCTGGGGGTGACCTCCAGCCCCGGACGTCTCCTGCCGTCCCTGGTGTGCGACGTCATTGCCCGCATGCCCGAACTCCCCCGTGACGTCTCGAATCTGAGCATCGAGTACATGGGGTGCTCGGCCATGGCGAAGGTCGTCGAAACCTGCCGCTGGTACCTCGCCGCCAACCCGCGCAAGCGGGTCCTGGCCGTGTTCACCGAGGCCATCACACCCCTGTCCCCGCCGCTCGCCGGGAGCCGCTACGCGCACTTCTCCGAAGTGTCCCCCGAGCAGCGGCAGTCCACCGTGGACGCGCTCCACTCGTTCCTGTTCGCCGACGCCTCCGTGGCGATGGTCTTCGGTGCCCACGGCAAGGGTCCGTCGTTCGGGCCGGTGAAGAACCTGACCAACGACCTGCCGGAGGACACCGAGTTGGGCACCGTCCCCGATGGCGGCTCGGACATCCCGGTCGTCCAGGCCGCCCACGGCCGCCGCCTCTACACCCTGAGCCCGGAGGTCACACCGCGCGGCTCGCACTACGCCAAGCAGACCATCGGCGCCGTCCTCGACGACGACTCCTGCACCCTGAGCGACCCGACGCAGGCATCGGTGTTCTTCATGCACACCGGATCCACCCGCATCCTGGATTCCCTGTGCGAGGGGTTCCTCCTCGACCGGAACAGCCCGGCGGTCGCCGCTTCGTACAACGTGCTGCGCGACTACGCCAACACCCTCGGCTGCTCGGTTCCGCTGATGGTCGCCGAACCGGTGCGGCGCCCGGGCGGGCAGGGGCTGGTGTCCGCATTCGGCCTGTCCTTCAGCGCCGGGGCGTTCACCATCAACATCCCCGCCGAGGGCTGGATGCCCTAGCGGACCCCCGGACTGCCCCTTTCCCCTTCCCTTCCTTCGCCATCGCCCGCAGAGGAGACCGCCATGAACCGCCCCCTGACCGGCGCCGTCCCGACCGGACGGACCGTCATCGAGAACGCCGTCATCGCCACCGTCGACCCCGCCGATACGGTCATCCAGGGCGGCCACTTGGTCCTCGACGGCAACCGGATCGAATCGCTCGGATCAGGCCCTGCCCCAGGGGGCTTGGAGGGCGTCGTGCGCCGCGTCGACGCCACCGGGCACCTGGTCACCCCGGGCCTGATCAACACCCACCATCACTTCTACCAGTGGATCACTCGCGGGCTGTTCACCGACCACAACCTCTTCGACTGGCTGACCGGCCTGTACGAGATCTGGGCCACGATCGACGAGAGCACCGTTGGCCCCGCTGCCCAGGGCTCCATCGCCGCCTTGCTGAAGAGCGGCTGTACCACCGCCTCCGACCACTCGTACGTCTTCCCGCGCGACGCCGGTGACATCATGGCCGCCGAGGTGCGGGCGGCCCGCGAACTGGGCCTCCGCTTCGACCTGACCCGGGGCGGGATGGACCGGGGCAAGAAGGACGGCGGGCTCCCGCCGGACAGCTGCGTGGAGGCCACGGACGACGTTCTGGCCGCGATGGATGCGGCGATCGACCGCTGGCACGACCCGTCACCGGCGTCGATGCTGCGTATCACCGTGGCTCCCACCAGCCCCTTCTCCGTGACCACCGAGCTGCTCGAGCAGGCTGCGGCGCTGGCCCGGCGCAAGGGCGTTCGCCTGCACACTCACGGCTCGGAGACCGCGGAGGAGGAACGCTACTGCCACGAGCTGTTCGGTATGGGTCCCACCGACTACCTGGAATCGGTCGGCTGGCTCGGCCCGGACGTGTGGATGGCGCACTGCGTGCACATGAACGACTCCGACATCGCCAAGTTCGCCGCAACCGGGACGGGCGTCGCCCACTGCCCGTCCTCAAACGCCCGGCTGGCCGCCGGGATCGCCCGCGTCCCCGACATGCTGGCCGCCGGCGTCCCGGTGGGCCTCGGCGTGGACGGCACCGCTTCCAACGAATGCGGCGAACTCGGTTCCGAGATGCGCAACAGCCTCCTCGTCAACCGGCTCGGCCCGCACCGGGAGAACGCCCTCACCGCCACGCAGGCCCTGCGCATGGCGACGATCGGCGGCGCGCGCCTCCTCGGCCGGCAGGACGAAATCGGCTCCCTGGAGCCGGGCAAGCTCGCCGACCTGGCGCTGTGGAAGGTGGACGGCATCATGCACTCCGGTATCCACAACAAGGTTTCCGCCCTGGTCTTCGGCGGCCTCCCGCCGCTCACCGCGCTGTTCGCCAATGGCCACCAGGTGGTCGAGGACGGTCACCTGACCACCCTCGACGAGGAAACCATCGCCAAGGACGTCACCACGGCCGCGGCCGTCATCCGTGAGCGCGCCGGACTCCACGCCTGACCACAGAGCTGAGCGCGCCATGGCCGGGGCCCCTCCGAACCCCTTCGGAGGGGCCCCGGCCCGCGCCGGCCACCATCGCCGAGATCGTGCGGCAGCGGCAGGCCGAGCGGATGGGCATCGCCCCGTAGGCCCTGGCACACGTCTCGCCGTACCGCGCTCCACCTAATCCGGCGTGATCTTCACGTCTCCGTGGGCTCCTGATCGCTGTGTTCTTGCTCCTGCGCCCAGGTGATCGCCCATTCGTCGAGCGGACGGAGGGCATCACGGAGTGCTGTACCCAGCCGGGTCAGCTCGTAGCCATCGGCCGAGGGGGCGATGATCCCGCTCGATGCGAGTTCGCGAAGCCGCTGGTAGAGGACGCTGGATGACAGCCCTTCGCATCGTGCCAGCAGCGCGCGGGCGCCGAGCGGTCCCGCACGCAGTTCCCAGAGGATTCGCAGCGCCCACCGACGGCCGAACAGGTCCATCGCGGCCATGAGGGGACGGCCGGTAGTCGATCCGCGAACCGGTGTTCCTGGGCGCGGTGTCTGTCCCGGCATGACCCTCCTTGCGTTTCGTTATTCGAAACACTAGCATCCACCTAACGTTTCTGATTTCGAAACGAACTCGACGGGAGAGCCGATGTCGCGGATAGCCCTGCTGGAACCGCCGTGCACCGACCAGGTCGGCGCCATCCACGGGTGGGGTCGCTACGAGTCGGGCAGCCAGCTGACGTCTCTGGACGGAGGTCGTCGTGCATAAGCTCGTCGTCCTGTATTCCGAGCCCGCTGACCCTGACCACTTCCGCGACTACTACGTGACCAACCACCTCCCGCTGGTCAAGAATTGGCCCGGCCCGCTTGCGTGGCGCTACAGCTTCGACGTGGCGGCGACCGAGGGAGAAGCGCCGTATTTCGCGGTCTTCGAGGCCGACTTCGCCGACGCCGCCGCCATGGACGCGGCACTGGCGTCGCCGCACGGCCAGCGGCTGGCCGCCGATGTCGCCAACTACGCCACCGGCGGTGTGGCCATCATTCACTATCCGGTACAGGACGGCACCGGCTGAGGCAGGCCGGTACGCTCCGGGACGCGTTCAGTCGGCCGCTTGAGGCCGGGTCCGGCTTGCGGCGGACGCCGTTGGCGGTTGCAGTTCGTTGAGCGTCAGAGGTGGGCCGATGTCCTGGCCGGATGTCACGGTGGTCGATGCGTGCGTGCGGCGCGACGGCCGGGGCGGTAGCCCCACGGCCGTCACCGACGACGACCCGGCGGCGACGGACGCCAACCGGCGTGCGGTCGCTACTGCGGCCGGCACCTCGCACGCGGCGTTCCTCGGCCCGGGACGGACGCCGGACGGTGGCCGGCCGGTCCGGTTCTTCACCGCCGCCGCCGAACTGTCCGGCTGCGGCCACGGCACCGTCGCCGCGCAGGCCGTCCGGTTGACCCGCACCGCGCTGGGCGAGCTGAACGACCGCCAACACACCGGCGGGCGCACGTTCGACACCGTCGCGATCCGCCGCCCCGTCGGCATCGAGGTGTGGTTCGACCAGGGCCTCGTCGCTCTGCGTCACCCGGCACCGGACGAGCGCGCCGCTATCGTCGCCGCGCTCGGGCTCACCGCGGACGATCCGCATCCGACGGACGCGCCACGGATCGCCGCGCCCGGCGCACCACGCATGCTGGTACCCGTCCGCGACCGGTCGGTACTGCTCCGAGTTCGCCCACACCTCGGCAGCCTGACAGCGGCGTGCCGGCGGTACGGGCTCCTCGGCTGTTTCGTGTACGTACCGCCGGTGGGCGATCAACCGGGTGCGGCGCGGATGTTCGCGCCGGCGATCGGTGTCGACGAGGACGTCGCCAACGCCAACAGCACCGGCTGCCTGGCCGCCCACCTGCTCGACACGACAGGGGCGCAGACGGTCGCGATCGAGGTGGAGCAGGGCGACACCCTCGGTCGACCGGCCAGTGTGCTCGCTTCGGCCCGACGCGGGCCGGCGGGCATCACTGCCCGGGTCGGCGGGTTGGCGGTGGTCCGCGACGGACACCGCGGCGACGACCAGACCGTCCTCTTCTGCGATCCGCGCATGCGGCTGGGGCCGTCCGCTGTGGTCAAGCGTTGACACCCGGTGGCAGCCGCCCGGCCAGGCTGCATGCAGACAAGGGTTACGACTTCACCTACTCGCGCGGATGGCTACGGCGCCGGCAGATCGTGCCGCGCATCGCCCGGCGAGGCATCGAACCGTCCGGCCGCCTTGGCCGGCACCGCTCGGTGGTTGAGCGCACGCTCTCCTGGCTGAACGGGTGCAGTCGTCTGCACCGCCGCCAGGAGCGCAACGCCGAGCACTTCCTGGCTCTCGTCGGTATCGCCAGCATGCTCATCTGCTGCCGCCGGTGCAGTGCCGGCGCCCTGGAGGTGGCTGGCTAAGCTCCGGATCATGTGGAGACAGGCAGCGACAGAGGTCTTTCCCGGCGTGGAATTCAGGGAACCGGCCCAGGCATCCGATCTCGTTGCGGCGGAGACCCGGCTTAGGCGAACGCTGCCAGCGGAGCTTCGGGATTTGCTGCTCGAAAGCAACGGGGTAATCGGACACACACACGTGGACACCGTCTGGCCCATCGATCAGATCGCCGAGAGGAACCTGCTCTTCTGGTCCGACCAGACGTTCGCGCAGCTCTACATGACGTTTGACGCCCTCCTCTTCTTCGGGGACAACGGAGGCGGCGACCAGTTCGCCTTCGTGCAGAGGCCCAAACGTCCCGACATCTTCGTCTGGGAGCACGAAAGCGACAGCCGTCGATGGGTCGCCAACAACCTGCGGGACTACCTGAGCCGTTCACTCCGATCCGGCGGCGACGAGTGGTATCAGCTGTAATACGGCAGCCCTCCGAGCTTGAGCCGACAGCAATCAGGACACCGCCTAAGGCAGGACGGCATCCTCGAAGAACCCCTCGCCAACGGCGTAGGCACCGAACACCCGCTGATCTTGTAGTTCTACTTCGCAGGGAGCCGTCTCCGGCCCTCTGGGGTCAAGGTGAAGGTCTGACGGAAGGACTCCGCTCCGAAGCGCACTGCAAGCAGAACGGGCTCTTCGTGCCCAGGTGGCCATGATTGCTCGGATCCCGGAGTACTGACGACAAGGACCCGCAGCACCCGCTCCGAGCCGCGCGCAGGCTCAGGAGCAAACCCGCGGACGCGTACCCGGAGCAGCCCCCCTCCGGCTCCGCCGATGACCCGACACGAAGCCGGAGGGGGATGGCTCAGTCGTTACAGGCCGGCGTTGGGGTTGGCGCCGCCCATGCACACGGCACCGCGCTCGCCGAACTGCGCGAGAGAACTGGAGTCACTGCTGAAACCGCCGGGGCGAATCGTGCTGTCCAGGTAGAACAGCTTCTTGTCGGCGCTGTAGTGGTAGACCACGGCACTGACCGGCAGGTTGTTCACGTACGACCCGATCCCGTCGAAGAATCCGGTCTCGCCGTAATGGCCGAGGAAGATGCAGCCTTGCGTGTTTGTAGTCGTGACATCGAGGTCCTGGAACTGCGTGTTCTCGTACAGGCACAGCTTGCCCGAGGGGCAACCGCCCACGGCCTCGGCAGTGCTTGCGGTAGCCGCCACTCCCCCCGCGGCGAGCATGACCGACGAAAGTGCGACTGCCATCGTGCGCTTGACGTCCACTGTGTCCCCTCCAAAGCTTTCAGTGAAGATGATCTCGGCATTACGACGAAACACCGCACCGAACTGTGAGGCCGCCGTCGAACGGCTTTGGGCCCGCACCGCGCGGGCTCGCCTGCGGCCGGTTACTCCACCACTGACACGGGACACGCCGTTCGTGAAGCAGCCACAGCGCGACTACCCCCGCCGGCCTGCACAGCCGGCCGGACGGGCTGGGTCGTGTCACCGTGACCGGTCGACCGCCGCACGCGCAACGATGCCCGGCCCGACCTGCAACGACCGACCCAGCGGATGGGTGGTTGGGCGGGTCCGGCTCATTGCCGCCGCCCAGGGCTACTACCGGGTCGGCGCCGAGCGGCGCCGGGAGGTCGTCGACCGCGTCACCGCCCTCCAGTTCGACGGGCACGGCCACCGGGTCTGGCGCGCCGCCCAGAGCCTGCTCGACTCCGAGCACGTCCGCCGCGCGATCGGGGAGGTCGCCACCCCGTATGGAGTCTGCCGCGAACCGTCCAACGTCGCCGTGGGCGGCCACGCCTGCCCGCTGCGGTTCCGCTGCCTGGGCTGCGGGCACTTCTCCACCGACGTCTCCTACCTCCCCGAGCTGAAGGCCCGCCTCGCTGACCTGCTCCGCAGCCGGGACGGCCGATGTCCTCCTTCGAAGCCGACGACTGGGCACGCGCCCAGGCCATGCGCAGCAACGAAAAGCTCAGCAGGGTGCGCCGACTCATCGACCGCGTCACCACTGGCCTCGACCCGACCCCCAAGGAACCGCCGGCCGTGACCGCCGCCATTACTGCCGACCGTCAGGCCGACGCCGAACGCCGCCGTGCTCTCAACCAGCGCGGCTGAGGGGCACTTCGCCGGGGCAGTGACGTGGTCACTGCCTTCGGGACCAGAGCGGAACGGAAAACCGGTGTTGCTGTCAGGATTGCAGGCTGGGTAGGTGGGTCGACTCGGAGGATCCGTTTGTCGGTCCTGGTTCAGCGCGCCACGCCGAACCAGGTGGTCAGCGCCTCGCGCAAGCCATGGTTTGCCGACTGTTCTCGCGCGCTGTCGGCTGCGGCCCAGGCGATGTATCCGTCGGGGCGGATGAGGAGGGCAGAGGTTGGGAGGGACGCGTCGCCGGGCTGGACAGCGACGATGTCGACCCGGTCCTTCCATCCCGCGGCGGTCGCGGCTATTGCGGAGTCCTCGCTGTAGTCCACGAGCACTGGACGGGCGGCCCGTAGCCGTTCGGTGATCGGTGTCCGGTCGACGGCGATGTGCGCCTGAAGGTCGGGAAGCCACTGCCCGACCAGCGGGTGCCAGGCGTCGTGGCCCATGTCGTGCCCGGCGTCCGTTCCGGCCAGGAGCGCTGCGATGCGGCGGCGGTTGCTCTCGTCGTCGAGCAGTTCCGCGATCAGGTCACGCGTGGCCGTGATGTCGTCTCCTGGACGCATCAGGGCCATCTGTGCGCGGGTCTGCATAAGGACTCGCCGGCCGGCGGGTGCCCGCTCGGTCTCGTAGGTGTCCAGCAGGCCCGGTGATGCCCAGCCTCGGACCTCGGCAGCGAGCTTCCAGCCGAGATTCATCGCGTCCAGCATGCCCAGGTTCAGCCCGGGCCCGCCGACCGCGGAGTGCACGTGCGCGGCGTCGCCCAGCAGTAGGACGCGGCCGGCGCGGTAGGTCTCGGCCTGCCGGGAGTTGATGCCGGTGACCCGGCGAAGAAGGTGCGGCCCGGGGGTGGCGGGCAGGTGTATCGGCAGGTCTGTGCCGAGGACACGGCGCACGCTGTCCTGGAGTTCGTCGAAGGTCATCGGGGTGTTCTCGTCGACAGGCGGCCGGTCCCACTCGAAGACCGCGACGAGGTGAACGCCGGAGCCCGGGGGCATCATCGCGAAGGTGAACACGCCGGCGGGCAGGCGGTTGTGGGCGTACGCCCGAAGGCGCATGCCGAGGCCGGGCAGATCGAGTTCGCCCGTCCCGGGAGCCAGCAGGGCATCCGGGATGACGGCGTGTCCCGCGCGGGAGACGAAGCTCTCGTCAGTGGTGCCGGGGAAGGCGATGCCGGCCTGCTTGCGAACCAGACTGTGCCCGCCGTCGGCTCCGACCAGGTAGCGGGTGCGCATCCGGTAGGCCCCTTCGGGGCCATGGACGTCGAGGGTCACGGTCTCGTCGTCCTGGTCCAGTGCGGTCACCTCATGGCCGCGGCGGATCTCGACGCCAAGCTCTCGGGCACGCTCTTCGAGTACCTGCTCGATCCGCACCTGTGGCACCTGCAGAACGTGCATCGGGTTGCCGTGCAGTCCGCGCAGGTCCAGCGGAATGCCGCTGAACTGGTAGAAGGGCGACGGCTCCGGAGGGCCGACACGATCGGCGAGCCGCGCGTACAGGCCGCGGAGCTCCAGCGCTTGGACCACCCGCCCGACCAGTCCGTTGGCCTTGGAAAGCGCACTGCGTGCGGGCAGCCGCTCCAACACCAGCGGACGCACACCCGCCAGCCGCAGCTCGCAGGCCAGCAGAAGCCCATTCGGGCCCCCACCGACGATCACGACGTCAGCAGTCATCACAGATCTCCTCTGATGGGTTCAGGGGGAGCGGCGCGTGGGAGCACCACGCCTCGTCGGCAGCTTTTGTCAGCCTGGGCTGACGAGCGGATGGCTGTCAGTTTGGATTGACAGGCGCTGAGTGTCAATCCAAACTGACAGGCATGGAAACGGGAGATCTCGCAGAGCGCCTCAGGTCACACGACCCCGCCGTTGGACTACGGGCGGTGGGCGCCCTGCACCGACTGGCCGAGCAGGTGGAAGCGGCAGCGGTTGCCCGCGCCAGACAGCAGGGATGGTCCTGGGAACAGATCGGAGACGCCCTCGGCGTGTCACGGCAATCCGCACACGCCAAGCACGGGAAGTGAGACGACAGTGTTCGAACAATTCGCAGCAGGTGCCCGCGCGGCGGTCACCTCCGCCCTGGAAGAAGCCCGGCTGCGCGGCGATCGCCGCATCGGCACCGAACACCTCCTCCTGGGAGTCCTCCACGAGCCCGGCTCGGTCGCGGTCCGATCCCTCGGCATCGACCTCGAAGCCGCACGTACGGCCCTCGATGCCCTGGACCGGGCCGCACTGGCCTCGATCGGCATCGACATCCAGGGCGTCGACCGCCCGCCGATCCCCGCCTCACGCAAGCGCACCCCTTTCACCTCTGGTGCCCGCTCGGTCCTCCCGCGGGCCCTCGCCGAGGTGAAGAAGGCCGGCAGCCGGCGCATCACTCCGGAACACCTACTGCTCGCGATCCTCGACTGCGAGCCGCCGGACCCCGCGGCAGATCTGTTGGAGCAGCTGGGCATCGACCGTGCAGTCGTCCGTGAACGCCTCAGGCAGACGGGCGCCTGAGACCTCGGCCTGCCACGGAGAGTGCGCCGGGGCGGGAGGCGAAGCATGGGAGGTTCGCCTCAGGCGCCGGTCTGGGTGTCCGACGAGCCCCCTCGCGCCCAATGCCACACAGCGGCTGCACCCCAAAGAAGCCCCTGTGCGCGTCGTGCAAGGCCGCGCGGCAGGCGCAGTACGGGGGCTGAGACGTGTCTGTCCCGCCTCCCGGCCTCCCCCGGCTGCGGGCGCCGGTCACCTACCTGAGCGCCGAACTCCGACCGAACCGAGAAGGCGCTGGCCGCCGAGGAACGCGATGCCCTCGCCGCATCCAGACGGCTGCAGAAGGAGCCGCCCGCGGGGCTGATCGAGCGCAGAATCGACAACGGCCGGCCCCCGGTCCGGTACCCGCCGGAGACTGCCGGGTCACGGCAACCGCTGCGCCCCGGCCACCCCGGACCAGATACGGGAACTGCTGACCGAAACGGTGCCCGCCTGCATCCACCGTCGGCCCGACACGTCCACCCGCCTGACGCCCAGGGCGGGGGCCGCATCCGCTGCGACGGCCAGTTCCTCCGCTGGACTCACCCGGCTGGCGATCTTCTGAAGTTCCTGCGGCGGGCCGGCCTGCACCCCGACGACGTCGAGGGCACGTCGGTCATGGGCGCATGTCCGACCGCTGCCGCTTAGCCAAACGTGCAGGGGGCGTCAAGCCACGTATTCGGGTGGCATGACCGGGAGATCTCGGTGGGGTTCATTGGACGCAGGCATTCAGCCCGTATTCCTGCACTAGCTCCGGAGACTTCCGATGTTCAAGATTTCATACAACCGTCCTGTTCTGCTGGCCGCCGCTACGGCGGCGCTGATCGGTGGCGGCTTGGGACTGCCAGCGGCCGCAATGGCCGCACCCGCTCCACAGCACGGGGTCACCGCGGCCCCTCAGGGGGATGACGGGGACGGTCTCGGCCTGGTGGGCGGTCTCTTGCGCAGTATTCCCGGAGTCATGGGGGGCGACCTCATGCACCCCGGGTACCCACAGCCCATGGGAGGAACGCACCACAGTTGGGGCGGCCTGAGCAGCTGGCGGGGCGACGAGAAAGACCCGCAGGTCGGCGTGGGTGCCTGGCTGGCTCCTCGCGCCAGTGGGTCCGAGGGCCGCACGGATTCCACCAGCAACCTCATCCCTCTGGTCGGCGGCAGCAAGCTGTTCGACCCATCTCCCGCGCATGTGTCCGAATCCATGGGGATGGGGGGCGGTGGCGGAGCGTCCCGCGACCATTGAGGATCCGGCCGCCGGGTGACCGGCAACAACCTGGGCGGCGCCCCCGGGGGCCATGTTCCCCGGGCTGAGTGCCACAGCCAGCGGCAGCTGGGCGCTGTCCCGCTCCCGCCATACCCGCCGGCAGACAGCGCCACACCCGTTGGGCCCGCCAATCGTCACCTGTACCGATAGTGAGCTGCGATGACCGTCAGCATCTGCAGCGCGCCACACGGTCTGCCCCAGAAAACCCACCGAGCGCGTCATGCAAGGCCGTGCGGCAGGCGTAGTACGGCGGCTGAGACATAACTCTCCTGCGGACCGACCTCCCCGCGACTGCGGACGCTGGTCACCTACCTGAGCCCCGAACTCCGACCGGACCGACAAGGCACTGGCCATCGCCCAGCGCGAGGCCCTCGCCGCGTCCAGGCGGCAGCCGCCGCCGAAGGAGCCTCCCGCCTGACTGATCGAGCGCGGGATCGGCCGACTGCCGGGACACCCGCAACCACAGCACCCCCGCCAGCCCGGACCAGATACGGCGACTGCTCACCGAAAGCGTGGCTCGACCAGGCCATGAACCATCAACGCGACCCGGTCCGACGGTCAGCAACGAACCTCGTCCAAACCGCTTAGTCGCGCTCGGGCCAGGTCGGGCCCTGGTCGGTCCAGACGACGCCCTTGTTGCGGCACAGGCAGAAGGGGTGGCCGATCGGGTCGGTGTAGACCTGCCAGCCGTAGCCGTTGGGGCCGACGAAATCCTGCCTTAGCGTCGCGCCGAGTTCGAGGACGCGGCGCTGCTCGGACTCGAACTCGTCCACTTCGAAGTCGAGGTGGAACTGCTTGGGGTGCTCGCTGTCGGGCCACTGCGGAGCGCGGTAGTCGTCCACCCGGATGAATGCCAGCTCGATCTCGCCGAACTGGATGCCGGCCCAGTGCTCGGAGCTGCCTTCCTTGATCGGACGGCCCGTCACCTCGGAGTAGAAGGCCGCCAGCTTCATCGTGTCCGGGCAGTCGATAATGAAATCGGTGAGTCGCAGCATCCCGCGATCTTGTCACAAGCTCACACCCGACTTCGAGACAGGCCCTTGGCAGCGTCGCCGAGGGCGCTCTCTCAAACGTGGACTCGGTCAGGCAGTGCCAACCACCGTCATGCTGAGCGGAGAGTTCCTGACCGATGTGGCAGTTACGGCCATAGCCCCCGTGGTCGCCTCCGACCTCCTCGCCAAGGGTTTCGCCACCCGCCACGCGGGCGGGCCCGCCGTCGAGTAGGGGAAGCCAAGCTCACCGCGTACGGGACCGACTACCGGTCCATGGGCACAGCCGACATCCGGCGCCGCGGCGCCGGCGAACTCGTCGTCATCCAGCAGCAACTCGACCAGCCTCGCCTGTGGTCGGCGGCCGCCCGGCTGATGCAGACGTACGCCGAGACGTTTCCCGGATCCGAAGGGGCCGCCGCCGTGCGCTGGTACCGCGTGGCCGCGAGCGCGTCCGACGAGTCCGGGGACCCGGCCGCCCGGCTGTGGGTGCGGGGCCGGGCCGCCATCGCCCTCGGCTACGAGGGCGCCGCCCTCGATGGTGCCGACCTCCTCGCCGACCAGCCCCTGGCCCTCTGCGAGCGGCCGTCGCTCGGCCTGCTCAACGCCATCTACGGCAAAGCCCACACCGCGGCCCTCCGCGGCGACCGCGCAACGGCCCTGGCCCTCGCTGACCGAGGGCGGCGGGTTTCCGACGCGGCCGGCTCGTACGAGCAGACCTCCGACTGCCGGCACCGCCAGCCTGGACGGCCTCCCTGCGCCTGGTCTCCGCCACGGAACGTCACCCGCACCCCGAAACGAACAAGTCATCCCGTAGGTGGCTGAGAGAGCGGGGTGACCGCCCGCCACTCGTGTTCGAGGATGCCGAATATGTCGGAGTCCCGCCAACCGTCCCGGATCAGTGCGGTGTGACGGAGACGCCCCTCTCGCGTCATGCCAAGCTTGCTGAGCACCCGCGCCGACCCGCGGTTCCGCGGGTCACAGGTGGCATAGACGCGGTGGAGCCCAAGATCTTCGAACCCTCGCGCCAGCAGTTCCCTGGCGATCGCCGTTCCCACACCCTGTCCCCAAACCCGAGGATGCACCGCATAGGTGATCTCGCCTTGGCGTTGTCCTCGGCTTCGAACGTGAAGCTCCCCCATGCCGACTGCGTCGCCACCGACACGTGCTACATAAGCGAACCGGTTTTGAGGGATGTGTGACCACGCCTCGACCGCAGTCGTCACGAACTCGCACGTCTGCTCTTCGGAGTTCGGACCCCAAGTCTGGAAGCGGCAGACCTCATCGAGGGAGGCCCAGGAGTGGACAGCCCACCAGTCTGCGAGCTCGATTCTGCCCAGGGTTACCGAATGTCCAGCCACAAGCTGATCTTGCCAGAGGCGCTCGGGGCGACCTACCGCTTCAGCCCGCAACCAACCCGTCCCGAACTGCGGGACTCGTCCACGGTCACGTCACGTCCATGCGCAGCCGTCGCAAGCACAGCGAGTGGCGGAAGATCCCGCCCTGGTCGACGGCCCGGTCGGCGCCGACCTCCGCGACCAGCTCGGGGCGGACCAGGACGGCGTTCAGGACGTCACGCGACCCCGACGACGCCGCGAACCGCACGTCGATCCACGGATGGCCCGGGGGCCGCGGCCGCCAGACTGCCGGAAAACACGCCATGCAGGGCCGCCCGGCAGGCGCAGTACGGGGGCTGAGTCATGGCTGTCCTGCCGCCGGACCTCCCCCGGCTGCGGACGCTGGTCACCTACCTGAGCGCCGAGCTCGACCGGACCGAGAAGGACTGGCCGCCGCCGAGGAACGCGAGGCCCTCGCCGCGTCCCGACGGCCGCCAAGAGAGTCGCCCGCATGGCTCATCGAGCGCGGAATCGGCAACGGCCGGCCCCCGGTCCGACAGCGCGCCGGAGACTGCTGGGACATCCGCTGCGCCCTGGCCACCCCGGACCAGATACGGCGGCTGCTGACCGAAGTCGTGCCCGCCTGCATCCGGGAGTGCTGGAATGACCGGCACTCGGCACGGTGGGGAGATCAGCCCTGCCCGGCGCGTGGTCGTTTACCCGCCCGATGCCCAGGGCCAGCGCCGCGTCCGCTGCGACGGCGAGATCCTCGGCCGCGCGCCCCGCCGACTTGTTGAAGCTCCTGCGGCGGGCCGGCCTGGACCCCGACGCCGTCCGCCTCGACGATCCGCTGCTCATCGAGTGGCGCGTCAGCGCGGGCTGGCTTTGTCCACGAGTTTTTGGGAGGTAGCTGGCTGCATAGGTCGCCGACCACATCGACGAAGGCCGCCTGCCGCCTCCGTGACCCGCCGCCTGGCTAACGAAGGCGCAGGCCCCCCGGCAGTTCTTCTTCAATGATCTCAACCAGCCAGTCGAAGGCGGTCGGGCCACGTCCAGCGCGGGCTTCCGCCAGTCTGGCGGCCATGGGTGCCCTATGCGTCGGATGACAGCGGGCAAGCCACATCTCGAGCTGCCGAGCAGTCTCCGGATATTCCAGATGCTGGCGGGAGGCTTCGTGATCACGCCACTCGATCATGAAGTCGCCGTCGTCCGGCGTCCCGAAGCCACCGCGGAGGCAGTCAGCGAAGGCATCAAGATTCCGGCCGAAGTAACCGCCGCAGCCGATGCTCTCGCCAGCGACCTGCCAGAAGTCCTCCAGCGTCTTCACCTTGCTGCCGTCCAACACGTACCTCACCGTCACAGCCCGCAGATTACGTCCGGCCTGATGCCCTGCCTATCCGTTTTAAACCCGTGCTGTGCAGGCGGCACCTCGCACGGGTTTGGAGAGGGACTCGTTGGAGGTGATGGCGGCGCCGTACAGCACCGGCGCCGGCCGCGGCTCCAGCCGCGCCTACCGCTGGACGTTCGACGGCACCCACATCCACGGCGCGGACGAGAAGACCGTCCTGCCGAAGCGGGCCTACGGGACCTGACGAGCGCGGAACCCTGGTCGGCAAGAGCAAGGGCGCCCCTGGCCAGGACCTGGAATCCCCAGCCCGTTCGGGGGATGCACGCGCTGCATCCGGCGCGTCTCCCGCCCCGCCGGGGCATCCCTTCGTGAAACGAAAGGGAGACATAATGCCGCTCTATCTGTCGAGGTTCAGCTACACACCGGAGACTTGGGCGAGGCTGATCGTCCGCCCCGAGGACCGCGCAAGGGCCGCCCAGGCGTACATCGAGTCCGTCGGCGGGAAGCTCCACGGCTTCTGGTACGCCTTCGGCACGCACGACGGCTACAACCTGTGGGAGGCCCCCGACAACGTGTCCATGGCGGCGGTTGCGCTGGCGATCAGTGGAGGCGGCGCACTTAGCTCGTTCGAGACGACGGTCCTCCTGACCGTCGATGAAACCTTGGATGCCCTGCGCAGAGCCGAACGAGTTCAGTACCGGGCACCGGGCGCGTAGCGGTCCGGCTCGTGCGCCGGCTCGCATGGCTCCAGCAAGTAGAGAGCAGGCGAAGTTCCTGGTCGGCCCCACTCCCCCGTGCCCGTCCCGGCCGGTGTGATCAGGGTCTTGTCCCGATGGCCGTTACGCAGGGCCGTCCGTGACGCGGTGTGCTGGTTCCAGCCTGCACCGATGTGCGCGCTCACCCCAGCCTCGATCAGTTCCTGGAGCATCCGCTCAGCCACGCTGCGGGCATGATCGATTCCGTCGGACGAGAGTAGTGAGCTCTTTCAGAGTGGCCGCTGATCGGGTGACGGGCCAGCGTCGCGCGACTCACGAGGCTCCGTGCCGTTGAGAGAGATGCTCGACGTCTCAACTCGACAGCACAGGAGCCTCGTTGGTTGCCCGTCCTGCCGCACTCGACCTGCCTCATGCTCTGGTCGAGTGGGTATCGATACTCATCGTCACCCGTGAGGGTGACCGCCGCTGCAAGCTCCCGCCCCACCAGCGCGCCCTCGTCGGCCTGGTCTGCCTTCGCCAGCACGAGACGCTCGCGCAGATCGCCGCCGGGTTCGGCATATCCGTCGGGACCGCCCACGCCTACGTCAAGGCCGTCGTCGAGCACCTGCCCGCCGGGCACCCGGCCTGCTGCGGGCGAGACGGCTCCCGATCACGTCCTGCTCGACGGGACGCTCGCCGAGTGCGACCGGGTCGGCTGCAGCCGGGCCGACTTCTCCCGGAAGCACCGCCGTCACGGCGTTAACGTGCAGGTCGTGGCCGATCCCACCGGCAAGCTGCTGTGGATCTCATCCGCGCTGCCCGGCCGCATTCACGACCTGGTCGCGGCCCGCGCCCACCGCACCATCCGGATCTGCGAACTCCAGGGCGTGCCCGTGCTCGCCGACCGCGCCTACATCGGGGCCGGCTCCTGGGTGACCACACCTATCAGACGGCTTCCCGGCCGGGACCTCACCACAACCCAGCGGACGATCAACCGAGCCCTGTCAGCGGCACGAGCACCGGTCGAAGAAAGCATCGCGCGACTCAAGTCCTGGCAGATCCTCCGCCGGGCCCGCTGCAGCCCCAACCGGATGACCGTCTCACGACCAGACAAGTCGACCTTCGGTGAACCGACAGACTGGGCAGCTTCCATCGGCGATCCTCGTCAGCGTCTCCGCCACGGAGTCGAAATAGTGGGCCATCGACTCGTACTTGCCCGTGACCGAGTTCTCACCCACGAACCAGCTGCCGACACGCCCGTCCCGCACATCGATGAACTTTCCACTCCAGCCGTCCCGGTCCGACAGGAACGGGATCCACTCGTTACGCCAGAACGGGTAGTCCGGCTGGTCCGGAGGGTCGAATCCGCAGGGCGTGGAGCGGTTCGCGTAAAGCCTCTCCATCGCCCGGATACCCAGGAAGAAGCTTCCCTCGTCGGGGAACCCGTCGAAGCCGCAGCACATCACGTCGTCGTCGAAATCTTCCTCCGGCAGATCCAGATTGTTCTGCAACAGCCACGTCCGCAGGTCCCCATGCAGGGAGATCCTCATCCGTTCTTCGGCTGCCGCGAGCATCTGCTCCGTAGCGGGCCCCGGCAGATCCGCGTGATCGGCCGGCGCGTGCTCCCGAAGAAGACTCATCACACGCGACCAACTCTCAGCCACACTCATCGTCCTCTGTCCTCGCCCCTCTCTACAGGGATGTCTCCGTCCGACCACGCCACTGCGGAGGTTGGGAATATCGGCCGGAGGCCCTTGCAGAGATGGTACTTCGAGCGTGTGTTCCATCCCTCCCCACGATCATCTTCCGCCTCGAAGCGCAGGGTCGACCCCTCAGCGGAGTGACCGCCCGCAACTCTTCACAGACAACCCACTGTGCTCGGCGGGCCCAGCCGAGGAGCTTCCAGGACTCAAGCGAGGGCCACGGCGTCACCCTGGGGTGGCGAAGCAGAAAACGCTCAGTGACTCCAGCCGCCGTATTGGGTCAGACTGGGACAGGAGCATCACCTACTCCTCATCGTGAAACGGGGCGTTCGCCAGGAGGAGTTACGCGATTGCCTGCCTTGCGTCAGGGAGCGGCAAGCGTCAGAAGTGCGCCCCGGACATTCGCCCGCGTACGCCCGCACCTTGTTCGGCTACACCACGACAAGGGATGCCTCGGATGCATCGGGTATTGAGTGGGGCGAAGACTCGTTCGCCTGGTGCTCGCAAGCGAGCGTGGTCGCGGTTTAAGTCCTGCTGGGCCGTGTTTTAGGAAGCGCGGCCGGCCAGCCATTTGGTGAGGTCGCCCGCGATGCGGTCGGGGCTGGTCTCGACGAAGACGTCGTGTTCCCTGCGGGTGGTGTCGCGGCGGACGATCTCGTATCCGCCCCCGTCCAGAACGGCGAACGAGGCGAACCACGCGGGGTCGTCTTCGTCGGGCTGAATGACGACGAAGGTGTTGTCCGTGCCGTTCAGATCGCCGATCAGCATGAACAGGGCGTCCTCGGACGGGACTTCGACGTGGTCGCCGTTCTCACTGTCGGCGCAGTAATACCTGGCGGCCACTGGACCCTCCCCATGTGCGTGATGCCCGATGCCGGTGTCAGAATGGGCGGCCGCTGGTTCACAGCCACTGGTGGAGTCCTCCCGGTCGAAGGCCGGCGGCCGACCTCCGGAGCGGCCACGGCGCTTGCGGTTGCGGACCTGGTCGGCCGGCTCCGCAATGGTGCCACGGATCCCGCGTCTGCTCAGGTAAGCACGGTTGGCGCGCGAGGAGTACGCCTTGTCGCCACGCACCCGCAGCGGCTTGCGCCTCGGACGATCACCACCCGGCTTGGGCACCCTGATCGCTTCGAGGACCGGCTCGCTGCGGACTGTCACCCCGCTGACCCGCCGTTACCAGAACCGGCAACGGCTCCTGACCCTGCTCGCACGCCAGATGAATCTTCGTCGTGAACCCGCCCCGCGACCGGCCCAGCCCGTGATCCTCCGGCTCGACCCCGAGCCCACCGGGCGGCTCCTTCTGCCCGGCGCCGTCCCGGCGGGCACCAGCCGCATGCTGATGGGCCCGGCAGACCGTGGAGTCGACGTTCACCTCCCACGTGATCAGCCCGGCCGCATCCGCCCGCCCCTGCAACAAGGTCAGCAGCCGGGCCCATATGCCCTCGCGCTGCCAGCGCCGGACCAGCCCATGGACGGTCTGCCAGGGTCCGTACTCGCGCGGCAGATCGCGCCGCGGAACACCGGTCGGCACCCGCCAACGCACACCATCGACCAGCCGCCGCCGGTTCCCGGACCTGCGGTTCACACCCACCCCAGGCAACAACGCTTCCAGCACCGACCACTGCTCATCAGAAAGATCCCCACGCCCCACACCATGATCATCACAGCGTGAGACGTGGAACGGAACACCGATCTAGGGTCTGTTTCATAAGTGGATCAAGGTCTGTCATGATCCACTCGTGGGGCGTGGAGATCTGACGAGCGAGCAATGGGCCAGGCTGGAGCCGTTGTTGCCGGTGGGCAAGAAGCCGGGGCGGCCTCCAGTCTGGTCGAAGCGGCAGCTGATCAACGGCATACGCTGGCGGACGGGGACCGGCGCGCCCTGGCGGGACGTTCCTGCACGCTACGGCGAGTGGGAGACCGTCTACGGCCTCTTCCGGCGCTGGCAGCGCGACGGCACCTGGAGCCGGATCCTCACCCAGCTGCAGGCCGAAGCCGACGCGAGAGGTCTGATCACCTGGGACGTGAGCGTGGACTCCACCGTCGCGCGGGCGCATCAGCATGCTGCAGGCGCCCGCAAAAGGGGGATCTGCAGCGGGACAAACCCGGCGGAGTCGCACTTGAGCCCGCCGACCACGGGCTCGGACGCTCGCGCGGTGGACTGACCACGAAGGTGCACTTGGCGGTCGAGCACGGACAGAAGCCGCTGTCCTTCCTGGTCACCGCCGGCCAGCGTCACGACAGTCCCCAGTTCCAGCCGGTCCTGGAGCGCATCCGGGTACCGCGTATGGGTGTCGGCAGGCCGCGCTGCCGCCCGCACCGGGTGAGGGCTGACAAGGCCTACGGGTCCCGAGCCAACCGCGGCTACCTGCGCAGACGCGGCATCCGCTGCACGATTCCGGAGAAGTCCGACCAGATCCGCAACCGCAAGAAGCTGGGCGCTCACGGCGGTCGCCCGCCGAAGTTCGACAAGGCCGACTACCGCGAGCGCCACGCAGTCGAGTGCGGGATCAACCGCCTCAAGCGCCACCGGGCGGTGGCCACGAGGTACGACAAGCTGGCCGTCCGCTACGAGGCCACGGTTACCATCGCCGTCATCAACGAGTGGCTGTGATCGCTACAGCGATCCGCGACTTGCCGGGCCGGCGTGCGACCCTCCAATCCAGAAGGTCAGCGCCTTCCGTCCCCCTCCCAGCGACCGTCGCATCGCATTGACCAGTCGCATCTGCGCCTGAGCCACCTCCGCGCTGGCCTCCCGGAACTCCTCTTCGCCGAGTGGCGTACGGACTGGATCGACTCCTCGCGCGACGCGGTCCAAGAAGCGGTCGACCGACTCGCCAAAGCTGTCGACCTCTCCCGCGACCTCGGCGGGAGCGATCAAGCTGACCCGCGTCAGAACGGCGCTCCACTCGGCCCAGTCGTAGTCCCAGCCGCGATGGTCGGCGTGTGCGCGCTTGATCACCATCGTGAATTTGGCGTAGTGGCTGAGGAGTTCTTGGTAGGCAACCAGTTGCTGATCCCGCGACCACTGATGGTCCTGGCCCCGTCTGGTGACGATCCCGCCCACCAGCACTCCGACAGTCGCCGAGGCCGCTCCAGTAACGGTCGTGATCAGCGCTTCCAGCAAAGCCACCCCAGCCCCCGTGCCCAGCAACCTGCGTTCGATCCCCGATCGGAACATAGCACTGGTGCATATTGGCGCGTCAGAGCATGCGATGGCCTCGTAGCGGGCGATGACATCGGTGGCCGGCCGACGCTTTTGAAACACGCCCTAGAACACGGCCCAGCCGAGCGGGTCTGGTCGTAGGCGCCGGAGTGCAGCAGATCTCCACGCGTGGGTCAGCGCCACTCACGTCCCGGACGGCCGCGGCTGCTCCGGCGGAACCGAGGTCTCGGCAGCCTCCATCCACTGGTCCAGGTCGGCCTGGGTGAACTCTGTCCACGGTGGGATTTCGGGGAGCTGGCGGAGGAGGTCGTAGGCCTCGGGGATCTGGGGGCCACGGAGGACTGGGCAATGGCAGCCGGCGATAACCTCGGCGTTCAGGTGTTGGAAGTCGGTGACGACCGTCCCGAACTTTTGGGCGTCCAGCAGGGCGACCCAGGGGGAGACCAGGCGCCCGCCGAAGAACTGGCCGTCGCGGAATTCGTCTGGCGACATCGCTGCTGTTTCGGGCATGGGGGTCGGCACGTTCGTGGCGAAGGTGTCGACGGCCCACAGGACGTTGGTCTTCGGGTCGAAGAGGGCGCGGGTTGTGGGGTTGTCGTACAGAGGCGGTCGTTTGGCGACCAGGGTGCGGTCGCCCGCGTCGATCGTGTCGCCGTCGGTCATGAAACGGCACCGGTTGATGGGAGTCTCCCACTCCTCAGCCATGCGGCCGATGGAGAACCACGTCGTCAGCAGGGTCGCGTTCGGGCATTCCGCGAGGACCGCCAGGAGGTTGCCGGCGTGGTCGCGGTCGTCGTGGGTGAGGAAGATCCACTGTACGTCCAGGGAATCCACGACGGACCAGGCTGCCTCCAGCCACTGGGCGCGCACTGCGGGCGCCCCGGTGTCCACGAGGGTCGGTTCCGCTCCCCGGATCACCATCGAGTTCATCGGGAAGTGGCCGACCGGCGGGGCCTCAAGGGCCCACGGGATGACGAACGTCTCCTCGGCGATCTTGTACGGCTGCAGAAGGGCGAAACTTTCCGTGGTTGTCATCGCTGCTCTCCCTAGGGCGGAGTCGCCGCAGCGTCCATGAATCCAGTGCAACCCCGTACCGGGCTGTCGTCAAACGCGGAACTCGTGACGGGAAGAGCCGGTGCACGTCGCGGAACCGACAGGGCCCCTCGGAATGCCGTTGTGATGAGTGGCATCAGCACGCCAACGATGAGGGGCCCTACCGTGTCACCTTCACCGCAGAGTACAGGGTGACCACCTTCCAGGACGGCGTCAGCCCGACAAGCCCGGTTCCCATTCCATCAGGAAATGGGAACCGGGTCTGTTACTAAACGTATCTCCGCGCTGAACCTTCCGAATCCACGGCATTTTCGATACCGCAGAGTCCGGCAATGTGGGCCTTGCCCACGAGGTCCGCTCAAATGCCCGTCCCGCACCCGTATCGTTGAACGGAGGCTGGCAGGCTGTCCGGAGCTTCAGAATATAATTGAATCGCCGAGTAGATCCTTAAGCGGAGCGGCGCCGCCGATGGCGGCCAGACCGAACGACGAGAGCAGAACCCATGGCCGCCAGTATCCCGCCCGCAGCCAACGGCAAGCCAGCATCGGACCCCGTCTGGGCGAGGACGTCCGCAGTCCCTCGACCGCCATCCTTCTCATTTTTGTTCGTCGACGCTTGAATGGCACTCGCGCTTTCAGTCGGGTAGCTGGGCCGGCCCGTGTCCCCACCCGCAGGATAACTCGGACGGTCTTCCTCATTCGACGGGTAACTCGGCCGACCCGTCCCCTCATCCCCGGGATAACTCGGACGCCCAGAATCCCGCCGCCCCGACGGCACACCCGACGGATCGCGCTCCAAAGCCCCAGGAGCCCAGTGCCCAGGCTGATCTGCGTCACGCAAGTTTTCCGCTTGTGCGATGCCACCCTCACTCGCCCCGCCACCGTGGCTATCGGCGGCCTGAGCTGACGGCGCGGCAGCCAAAGCTGCACCTGCGGCTACCGCCGAGACGATGGCAGCCGGGTACCAATTTCGACCCCTCCGGATCTTCCTGCCCATTCATGCTCCTTACATCAACACTGACAGCACAGACAGGCGAAACAGTCTCAGCGGCTAGGCAGAAAGCCAAACGATCCTGAATTCCTCTCAGGTTTGACGGTGTACCACCTGTCACAAAGGGCTCCATGGAGTCCCTTCATCTTGAATATTGGCAGGTGAGGAGGGTGGGATGGTGCGGCTGATGCGGTTGGTGGGGCATCGAGCCCGGCGGAGGATACGCCAGGTTTCCAGCGGGGTGCAGGCGCGTTCGCCGGGGTGCCGACGTGGGCGTGGTAGGCGGCGGGCTGGATCCGTGGCGCTAAGAGGTCGATTTCATCTGTTCGGCCGGTCGGGGACCGTCTACGAAGAGCGCGGCAGACCTGTTTCGGGCTCCACCGGATGTCCGGTGGGCCCCACCAGGCAGGGGAAGCAGAGAATCCTTGAAGCGGTGGTCGGCAACATCCTGGGCATCCCCTCAGGTACGGGGAGCAATCCGCGTGGGCAGGCACCGCTACGTCTACAGGGCAACATCTCCATGCTCCGTTTCGCCTCGCCCGGTCCGACCGAAACCTGAAGCCGACCAAAGGGCTTCGTCCTCTGTCAGCTCGGAGCATCCCCTTGGAATGCTGTGGTGATCACCAGCGGATCCCTTGGGTGAAGCACGAAAAAGAGGTAGAGAAAGTCATGACATCTTCCGGACCTGGTCTGCCTGCATGGCCGGCAACGGGCACACGCTCCCAGCGGATGTGTTCTCCGCCTCCGGCTGCCTCAACCTCCCTTTGAAGCAGCCCCGTCCTGCCCCCCGGTGACCCGGAGATCGCACTCGCCACAGCCAACGCCCAGTGGAAGGTGCAGACGAACGTCGCCGTCGCCTGGTTCGCAGCCGAAAAGCGGATCGAGGATGAGGCCATCGCCATCAAGCCCGGCATCTGGAAGAAGCGGGCCGGCCAGATGGCAGCTTGGATGACCAACGTCTGTAGAACGCTGGCGGCCAACCACTTCGACAACAAGCGGGCCTCGCCTGTCCGCTGCACTGCATTGCACTGCATTGCACTGCCGACTGCAACGGCAGTACTCAGCGGGGTCCGCCGTGCAAGCCATCCAACCTGCCGGACCACGTGAAGAGCGGCAGCACCTCACAGCGCTGGGAGCGGCTTCACCACCGTGCGGTGCGTCCGCCTCGCTCCCCCAAGGAATGATCGACTATGTTCTCCGGTTTCGGCAGGCTCTGCACTCGTCGGCGCGAGGGTTCGTTCACGACTCGTACCAAGAATGCGCTGACGACCGGCACGATGGTTCTCGCCCTGCTCGGCGCGGCTGCCACCGCGCTGTCCACGGCCGGCTCGGCACCCGCTCCCGCCCGCAGCACGGCCAGCTTGACCAGCACTGAGTGGAACGCTGTCCTCAACGGCCTACCCACCCAGGACCCCGCGACGCTCCCAGCGCACACATTTCGTGGTGGCCCTATCCGGCCCGAATGCCCTGCCCCACAGGGCACGCTGCCGCGACGTCCTTCGAACAGGATGTGGCCGACCGTGAGGCCAGGCGCCACGGTGGAGAAAGTAAATGAAGCACAGAAAACAAAAGAAGATCAGAGCAATGCCGTCGACTCGGCGCGGGGCACTGGTGACCGGCACTGCTCTCCTTCTCGCCGCAGCTTCCTGGGTCCTGTCCGACAGCGACGCGCCCGAGGTCATGGGGGAATTGACAGAAGCACCGGTGCGAGCAGTCACGGCCGAGAAGGGGTGGATGCCTGGTGCTACCACCAAGCCCATTCTGCTGAATTTCTCCGTCGGTGAACGCGACGCCCAACGCGGGCTCATCCTCCACGTGCAGGAGGGCAAGGGATCTCTGTATCAGCAGTTCTCCGAGCCGCAGCAGCGCAGTTCCTCGCACTTCTGGGTTTCCCTTGAGGGGGAAATAGAGCAGTACGTCTCCGTCCTCGACCAGGCATGGACCCAGGTGGCCGGCAACTCGTCGTGGGCATCTGTGGAGACCGCCGGATTCGCGGCCCAGCCCCTGACCGAGGCTCAGGTGGATGCCGTCGCACGCATCTATGCGTGGGGGGCGGCGGAGCACGGCTGGCCCGACACGATCGCGGAGAGCCCCGAGGGCAGTGGGCTGGGGACTCATCTGATGGGTGGCCATAGTTGGGGAGGCCACGCCTGCCCTGGGGCGGAGCGTTCCGCACAGCGCAAGGAAATCCTCCGTCGGGCGCGCAACATCTAACCCGAGAGGCGCAGACCCAATTGGCCTGCCTTCATCTCGAGGGGCGCCCGAGCTCAGCTGGACGCACGGGGAAAACTCTCGCGGCGGCTGCCTGAGTGCGGCAGCTCCCCTCTCATACGCAGCTGTTACTACGAAACCGTTGGAGAAGAACAATGCGCTGCGGCGTGAAGAGGATATTCGTGGGCTCCGCCATCGCCACCGTTTTCACGGTCACCGGTATCGGGGTGTACAACGTCGGCACTGCCCTGGGCGCGTGGGGTCCCCATTCCGCCAGGCCCGCCGTGTCCGAAGCCGTTGCCGACGAAACGGTCCACGCCTTCCTGGACATGTGGTCCTCGGGCAACATCGAGGCGGCGTCCGGCCTCACGAACGATCCCGGTGCAGCCGCGCTGGCGATGCGTTCCTTCCGCCGGGACGCGCAGGTCGAGCAGGTGAAGTTCAACACCGGCCCGCGCGAGGGGGACTTCCTGCCCGTCCGGGTCAGGGCCACGGTGAGGTCGGGTAAGAGGAAGGCCGTCTGGGAGTACGACTCGCGGCTGAAGGTGGTACTGGGCCGACGGACCGGTGCGCCACTGGTCGACTGGAGTCCGGCCGTGGTTCATCCCCGTCTCGGCAAGGGACAGAAGCTGAAGGCGAAGCCTGCCGGTTCGGCACGCTTCGAGAGCCAGGACCGACAGGGACAGCCGATGACCAAGGAGCAGTACCCAGGCTTGGCCGCAGTACTCGACCAGCTCCGGGCCCGCTACGCCGGTGAGACCGGCATCTCCGTGTGGGCGGAGGGACCGGGCGGCACGGATGCCGTCCCCCTCTTCGAGCCGGGCGGGGGCAAGCCGGTCACCGTGCGTACGACTCTCGACGCCGGTGTGCAGCGGGCAGCCGAGGAGGCAGTGCGCGGCCGGCCCGGAGCCTCGGTGGTAGCGCTCAAGCCGTCCACCGGTGAGATCCTCGCCATGGCCAACTCGGGCGGCGGGGAGTTCAACGCGGCCGCACAGGGGCGGCAGGCACCCGGCTCCACCTTCAAGATCGTCACAGCGGCCGCCCTGCTCGAAGCCGGCCTCGTCACGCCGGACCAGGCCGCCGGATGCCCGGCCGTCGCCACGGTATCGGGCCGGGCCTTCCGCAATGCGCACGGTGGCGACCTGCCCGGTGCCACGTTGAAAGAGGCCTTCGCGATGTCGTGCAACACCACGTTCGTGGCGCTCAACGACCGGCTGGACACCGATACGCTGCCCAGCTTGGCGCGAGATGTCTTCGGAATCGGGAAGGACTGGAAGGTCGGAATACCCACGGCGGACGGCAGCGTAGCTGCCCCAGACGGCCCGGGCGAGAAGGCCGCGACCGCGATCGGCCAGGGCACCGTCCAGATGAACGCACTCAATGTCGCCTCCATCGCCGCCACCGTCCAACACGGCAGCTTCAAACAGCCCGTTCTCGTTCCGGTCGGGGACGAACCCCGGCAACTCGCCACCGCACGTCCCCTCGACGACGGCGTGGCCCGCGGGCTTCGCGACATGATGCGGCACACGGCTCAGAGCGGCACGGCCGCTCCCGCGCTGACCGGGATGGACGGAGACGTCGGCGCGAAGACCGGCACCGCCGAAGTCGACGGGGCAGCCAACAACGGATGGTTCACCGCCTACCGCAACGACATCGCCGCGGCCGCAGTCGTGCGCGGCGGCGAAACGGGCGCCTCGTCGGCCGGACCGATCGTGGCAGCCGTACTCCGGGCAGCAAGCTGACAGGCGCAGTCACCGGACGTCAGCCCGGATCCCAGGGCGCGATTACCTCCGGTGGGGGACACGAACCGGGCCGGCCGCCGTCTCGGTGGCGAGACCAGACGGCGGACCAAGCAGGACGCCGTCGTGGCCATGGTGCGCACCCGCGCCGCCGGCAGGCTCTCTTGACCAAGTCACTGACAGGGCATCCTGGCAGAGGCCACTGACTGAAGCTGCGCAGGCCATGGCGGACCTTCAGCCCTGTGTGGCTGGTCGGGAGAGACGTCACGTGACCGCGATGTCCGCCACCTGTGCCAGCACGAAGGGCTGCCATCATGGGGTACCAACAGGAACCTTGTCACCAGTCGTTAGCGGTGGTGGTCTTGCCGGGTGTCCCTCGTGCCGACGGCCGCGCAGATGCCTGCAGACACAGCCACCGGTCAGCGCGTACATACTGCCGTGAACACGGCCCGCTCGTCACACAGGCCTACACCGCGATTGCCGTCAACTACCTTGTGGAAGTACTGGAACTGATGCCGGAATACGCGGAAGCCTCCGGTCAGGGCAAACGTCGCGCCCCGGTCGTCTACAACACCTATTTGCCGAACGCGCACGGGGTCATCGTGGGCGAGCAGCAGAACTTCATCCAGAACAACACAACCGGCATCGACCCGAGAGCCTTCCTCCAACTGGCCGGATACGTGGGCCAGGTCAGCAGCGCTCTGGGCATGGACGATCCGGATCGTGTGGAGCTGGAGCGCGTCACCCAGGAACTGCACGTGGAAGCCACGTCGGATGCTCCCCAGGTGAGCCGACTGCGCCTGCTAGCCGGTCAGATCAAGGATCGGTTGCTGGCAGCTGGATCCACCGTGGCTGCAACGGTCGGTATCCAGATGGCCGAGCAGGCGATCGACGCACTGACGCAGTAGCCCGCCCTCACCCTCAGCCGGGAGGCAACCGGACAGTAGGGTGCCTCTCAGTGGAGGCCCGGTCGCCCTTCACGGACCGGGCCGCGCCGGAAGGACACCCCTTCGAAGACCGGCCGACCCGCGGCTCGGGCTGTCGTGATCGCGCCGACGAGGGCCGAGGACGGTGTGTGGGCTTTGCTGTAACTGGTCAGCGCAGGCGGAGGGTGACCTCCGGGAGCGGTATGTCGGACAGGTTGAGCTGGAGCCCGGTCATGGTCAGGTAGGTCTGCGAGCCGCTCAGGGCGTTGGACGGTGCCTTGGTCTCCCCGCGCGTGCTCACCAGCAGGTACCAGCCCCCGCGCTTGTAGCTGCGGGAGAGGTCCGCGCCGTCGCCGTTCGGGTTCAGCACCCAGCCCTGGCGCTCCAAGTCCGCGCAGATCGCCTTCATTTCGGACTGTGCGGCGCCCTTCTCCCGGACGGCCATCCAACCCGTCCTGTTCAGGTTGGACCCGGCCGGGACCGTCGACTTGCCCTGCTCCGTGTCAAGGCCCGCCGCGCGGACCGCCGTCCGGATCACTTCGTCCACCTCGTCCCGCGTGAGGGGTGGCGACGTGGGTTCAGGCTCCGGCGCGGGTGCCGACGCGGATCCGGACGGCTTGGCCAAGGGCGCGCCCAGGTGCACGCGGCCGTGGTCGTCGATCTGTACCTGGTCCGGCAGGACCACGGCAGCCAGACTCACGATCAAAGCCGTGGCCAGGCCGATCCAGACCCTCTTCAAGAACGCGTTCAACGCGAAACTCCCCCCGAATGATCATTCGAGAGGAGTCTCACACATCCCGTTCGGGGGCCGGCAGCCCAACCCCCGGCTCGTCCGGGGCGATCGAGTCGATGCCCTTGTCAGGGTTGACGGTGCGCTTCGTGCCGTCGTGGATCGACACGCCGCGGGTGACTCAACGTGGCGGGGTCGTCAGCCAGGACGTGACGACCTCGGGTAGCACCCGCACCGGTACGTACGGGGTCAGCGCCTCGGATATGGCCGCCGCGAGTTCGTCTACGGTGTGGAGCTCGTATCCGGGCGGGGTGATCCAGATGCGGGGCGCGGCATCGGGGTCGTCCTGGTTCGCGAAGAGCTGGGCGTACAGGCAGCCCAGTCCTTCGTCGTAGCCCCAGATGCTGTAGCGATCCCAGCCCGGCATCCAGAACGCCTGCGGACCGGGGCGGAGTGCGTTCTGGGTAACCGGCCGGGGCGGCCGTAGCCGGGGCGGCCGGGTGTACGTCGGCCCGTAGACGATCTCCCACAGGCCGTTGGAGTGCTCGAGGACGTCCATCCGCACGTGCTGCTTGAGGGTGCGCAGTTGGCGGCGGAACTCGTCCGCGTCGAGGCCGGCCCGCTGGGCGAGCACGGGGATGTCGGTGTCCCACAGGTTCAGGCCGAGGATGTCGCCCTCCCCCTTGCTCTGCTCGGCGACGGCCAGGAACACGCGCCGGGCCGTCTCGTCGGCGATGTTCCTGCTGTGTACGTACGCGATGGCGTGCTGGCTCATATGGACCTTCCTCACTTCCTGTCAGTGTTCGACGACGCGGCCGGCGGTGTCCCGGCGGAACGCCTCCTGGACCGGCGAATGCCCCAAGAGGTCGTAGGCGCCCGCTACTTCATCGCCGTCACCGGCCTGGTGGGCTTCGCCGGTCCTTGCGTCCCGCGGTCGGCCGCCGCACGCGGATGTCGGTGCCGTTGATGATCCCGGTCTGCCTGATGGCGCCGAGGTACTCGATGACCTCGGCGGGACTTCTTGCTTTGCGCCGGCGCCCACGGGCTTCCTCCGATCGCTGGTGATCACGCACGAGTCACCGTCCCGCCGACCATGCACGCTCGTTAGGCGTGCCAGACCAGGTACTCGCCATTGACCCAGGCACTCGCCCAGGATTCGTACATCCACGTGATCCAACGCACCGGGCCGGCGTAGTAGCGGTAGTTGCCGTCGTCCTGCGGACCAGCAAGCCCGTCGTTCCGAACGGGCTGGACGGCGGTGGGTAGGTTGACACCCCAGTAGGCGTCGGTGTGGTAGACGATCGCGGAGAACGTGTAGCCATTCTCCAGATGGTCCCTCAAGTCGCCCTTGACTCCCATGACGCCGCCGATCTGCCGCCCGCCGCCGAAGCCGTTCCCGTGGCGGCCGTCGTGAATCCTGCGGTCAGCAGAAGCGCGGCACGGAGGACCGGCACCGGCTGACCGCCGTGTCGTGACGGGTGAGCGGGTATCGGTTGGTTCAGCGCCAGCCACCGTGGCGAGGCTCCGAGTACTCGCCGAATGGTGGGTCGTATGCCTCCCCGGCCGCGGTGGTCACCACGTACTCCGGCGCGGTTCGAGCAGCGGCTTCGCGCAGGCGGATGACGAGGTCGGCGACGGGCACGACACGAAGCGACAGGGCCGCGGCCACGCGGGCGCGTTCCTCGGCGATCTCCGGGTTGCCGCGGGCCAGGTACCGTTCGAGGTGCTGGGCCGAGACCTGCATCACCTGCACGTCGCCCCCGCCGGAGAACCCGAGACAGTCCCGCCATTCAAGTCCGATGATGATCTCCAGTGCGTCCGCCAGGTCGTCGGCGATCAGCCCGCCCTCTCCCTCGGAACTCGCGAACACCACCGGCCGACGGCCGCCCTCCTCAGCACAGAGGAAGTAGGCCCCGCCGGCCGACTCGCCGGCTATCGGCTCCAGCGGTGCACCCGAGGCAAGCCTCAACCCCTCGCCGTAATACTTCCGCCCGATGTCGAAGCCGAACGACGTCCGCAGCAGCAGATCGATCTCCGGGGTGCTCCGGATCAGGTCGAGCAGATGATCACTTGAGGTCATGGCATGGACCATATCGAGCGCCTCTGACAGGCGAGGCAAGGCAGCGATCAGCTGTGGCGTTGCGACGTGCGGGCCTCCGTAGGTGGTTCAGTCCGCTGCGGCCGGGCGGCGCCGTTCGGCGGTCGCGACGTGAAGGCCGAGGAGTAGGGGCCGTAGGACTTCGGGAACCTCCACGTGCCCTGTTTCGCGCTTGATAACCGGACGGCGCTGACAGCCCAAGCACGTAGTGGGGCCTCCAGGGTCGGACCCTCTGATCGGCGGGCCCGTTCACGGACCTGGTGTGAGCGGCTGTGTCTCCTGTATTCAGTCGGGAATTACTTCGCCCTCGTCGGCACGGCGGCGGCAGAGGTATGACGCCGTTCGGTGCTCTGGTGGCCGCCGTCGGCGATCGTCCTCGTCCTCCCGACGGCGGGCTTGGCTCCGGATTGCGCCCAGGCCTTGGAGTCGTTGCCGTTGCCTGCCAGGGGCTGGCCGGCCACGACGACCCTGCGAGTGTCGGCATCGATGACGACCTGATGGTTGGCGGAGTGCCTGTGGTTCTTGGACGCGGGTGGGGACAGGGTGCCGTCTACGATGAGTACGGCCTCTCTGGCGAAGCGGTGCCTAGCTGCACTGCCAGGAGAGGACCGAGGTGGTCGATGATGCGGTCGGCTGAGGACGTCGAAATGCCGTACGGCGGCGCAAATTGACGTAACGTCAAATCGGTGCGTCAGTACGCCGTGACGGTCAGCGTCCCGTCTGCCAGGGCTGGCCGGGCTTACGGTCTGCCCCGGTCGGGGACGTCGGCTCTCACGGGAAAGACGTCCCCAACTGTGTGATCACACCAGCCGGTGCGAGTGAGGTCCGGAGGCGAAGTCGAGGATGTCGCGGACCGCTTCGTGCAGGCTGGCGAAGTGGCGATGCACGCCGTCCACCGCTGCGGGGGTGTTGACCCCCCACACCGTCATGCCGGCACGCAGCCCCGACTGCACCCCGGAAGGGGCGTCCTCGATGACCAGGCAGTCCTCCGGTCGGGCACCAAGCCGCTCGGCTGCCTGCAGATACGGCACCGGCGACGGCTTGCCCTCCTCCACAGCAGCCGCGTCCACGAGGACCTCCGGTACCGGCAAGCCCGTACGAGCGAAACGTCCGCGCACCCGGTGCTCGTAGTTCGAGGTCACCAGAGCCCAGCCCCCGGGCTGCAGAGCGTTCAGCAGCTCCGAGGCGCCGTCGAAAGCCGCGTAGACGCCGGTCCGGACGTCCTCGTCCTCCAGCTCGTGCAGTGCGGCCAGGCACTTGTGAGGGTCCTGGTCCGGAGCGACCTGCGCAAAGGTCTCCATCGGCCTCGTCCGGAGCGCCACCCGGTAGACCTCATCAGGGTCCAGCCCGTACCGCTCCGCCCACGTTCGCCAGACGAGCCGCTGGTTTTCCACGGCATCGATCAACGTGCCATCGACATCAAACAGGACATATCTCATCGCGCCACGCCGGCCCAGTTCACTGATCACATGACGATCTTGCCATCACGATGTCCCCTGGTGGCGTTGGCCCCGGGGTTCCCCGAGTCCGGCTGGCCGGCGGAGGTTGGTCAGCCCCCGCCCGACCGGGATGTGGCGGCGCCGTGCCAGGGCGGCGCCGCGAGGCGCGACCGTGAGGCAGGTGGGCGGGGCGGGGCGGGGCGGCCCGGCGTAGCACTCGCCGACTGATGTGCGGGTGCCGGCTCGGCTGGCCCGGCGCAGCCGAGGGTCAGAAGTCCCTTTGACCGCTGGGGTCCGAGCGGCGACCCCCGTACGAGGCAGTCAGGGCGTCGGCAACGGCGGCTGCATCTGCGTCGGCTACGTCTGCCGGGTATTCGGGCAGGAGGTCGTCCCAGACGGGCAACCACGATCCGTACAGCTGGGTCTGCCCCTCGGGCCGGGCGAAGAACCACATGTGCAGATGTGCGGCCCCGTCCCCGATCCGGTAGACGTGGGCTCGAGAGATGTGGGGCAGGGCTTGCACGTGGCGGACGATGTGAGTGGTGAGCACGCCCAGCTCGGCGGCCAGCTCGTCGGGCAGATCGGCCATGTCGTAGTGGTCGCGGGGGTACAGCATGAGCACCAGTGGCACACCGACGCCTGGTATCCGGGCCAGTCGCCAGTTGTCGTTCAGCCAGATGCCTTCGTTGCGGGAGCGGCATTCATCGCAGTCCGCCGGGTCTTCGCCGTGCCGCCGCGGCTCGGGCAGAACGGGCGGACGGAGCATGGACACGCGTAGGCCATCCGCCTCGAAGGGGCTGATGTCCCAACCGGTCATGCGGGCCAACGGAAGCCGCAGCTCATCGTCCGCGGCCGCGCGTGCGTGGTCGTAGAACTCATCGGGTCGCAAAGCCATGATCGCAAGAGTAGCTGTGCCCTCCAGGCTGTCGGCGGTCCACCGGAGAGTCAGCGGGTTTCGGCCGCTGGTGCTGACGGAAGTGGAGACCCGAGTTGCCGTGCGATCACGGGACGTGTCAGCGGCCTGTTCTGGATGCGGGTAGAGACCTTCGAGAGTGCACGGCTACTGGCAGCGGACTCTGACGGATCCTTAAGTCGCAGGCCGACGTGTACGAATCGACCTGCGAGCACGTCGGCTTGCAGGTGGGACGAGCACTGTCCCCGTCGGAGGTCAGACGTTTGCCGAGCAGATTGCGGCCCTGACACCGTCGCCACGCACGCCGCACGGAGGCTCTCACAGCCCAGCTCACCGACATGGCCTGTTCGTGGGTGGCCGGCCCTGCGCTCGCCTTGCCCCAGCGCATGGCCATCAACGCCTTGCCAGGCCACTTTGCTGTGGCTGATCCATGTGCTGCCGCTTCCCTGATCGGGCCCGGTGTCACATCTCGGCGTCGGCGAGTGCGCCGGGTGTAAGTCGCCCAGGTGGGGAGGTAGACCGGGGCCCAGAACGGCGGCCAGGTGTCGCTTCGCGAGCCAGACGCGGTCGCGCCCGGTGTTCCGGCAGTAAACCGCGTGGTGGGACGCTGCGCTGCGGGGGTGTCGCAGCAGGCTGCCCGTAGCCGATCTCCCAGCCGGCGTCGAGCGCCCGCCAGACGAAGCCGGTTTCCTCGTGCGCGTAGAAGAACTATGGGGGGAACTCACCAACTTGGTCGACCACGCGCATCCGGATGGCGTGTGCGCCGCCCAGGAAGGCAGTCGATCTGCTCCTGAAAGCGTCGTCGCAGCTGTCGTTCGCTCCAGCCGACCTCGGCGGCCAGATACCGGCGGCGGACAGCAGCGGCACGGCGCCGGCGGCCGGCGCAGAGCATCTCTCACGCCCCCAGCGTCTGCGGGCAGACCACGGGCCCGGGCGCACAGGCGCGGGCGAGCCCCCGGTCGAGGGGGTGAACCGCTCGGCCCAGCCCGCGGCGGCGGCGAACGCGTCGGCGAGGGCCCGGCCTCGGGCACCGAGGACCTCGTCCAGGTCGACCACGGACTCGGCTCCCTGAGGCCCGGCCGTCGTGCTCCCCCAGTGCGGCGCGGGTGTGCAGACCTGAGCCCAGCGAGGCGTAGGGCGTACACGCGGGGGGTAGAGCGCCCGAAATGCGCACCGTGCCCTCGAAAGAGCCGATGACCAGCACCGTCATCCCCTGGGGCAGTTCCAGGCCCACAGCGGCCTCCTCAGGGCGACCTGATATCCCCGATAGCTGTGCACCCCCGGCCGCAATCGCTCGTCCGGCAGGGCCTGTGCGCCCTCCGACCAGCGGGGATCAGGTCAGTCCGCGCTGAGCCCTCGACTAGGCGCAGGACATCGAGGCCGAGGTCAACTGGGTCCCGCAGCCGGGGAAGGGGCCCGATGCGGAGGCGCCCGACGTCAAGGGGCGGCTCGCCGCCGCCCCGCGCGCCCTCGAGCTGCCGGGTTGACTCGGCCAGCTCCCGGGACCGCGCGCCCGAGCGCGCCGGACGGCCGCCCAGCTGCCGGATGCGGCGCACCCCCACCGCGCCGAGCGTCAGAAGTCTGGGAAGACGAGGGCGAGTACTACTGCTTTCAGCAAGACGTCGTCATGCCGGCGTCATGGCAGCTGTAGTGGCCCGTGATCTAGACGTGGAGAAGCCGCCGTTCGTGCGATTCGATCCGGAGCAACCGGTGCCGTTCGCGTTGATGAAGCGGTTCGTTGAGCGCGGAGCCGCGATGCTGGCGCGTTGATCTGGGGGGCGATCGTTGACCACGTCGGTGCGGCGCCTGACGTGGAACTTGAGGCACACGGCCATGGGTCCGCCCGTAGCGGCCTGCGCCGCGAGGTGCCTTACCGGGACCGTCCGGGCCAGGTGTCGAGTGCTTGCGACTCAGAACCCGTCGCCCCATCCGAAGGTGACGTTGTAAGCGCGCTGAAGCGCGTGCCGGCCATGGTCCCCGTCGGCGTAGGCCCACGCGAGGGCTGCAAAGAACCAGAGCAGAAAGACTCCGCTGACGATGCCCAGAGCCACCAGCTTGCCGTTCCAGCTGAGCACAACCAGGGCGATCGTCACGATTACAGCGCCAAGGTGGGCTCCCCGCGAGTCAAGCGACGCGGCCTTGCGTGCCTCTCTGCCTTCGGCTCTTTCCGCGGCGAAACGTGCGTCTCGGACAGACTGAGGTTCGTTCTCGTCGAAGTTCATCTCATCCCCCTGGCGCTGACGCTACATGGGCCCTGATGACATTTCAGTATGAACAACGCCTCAATCGCCCAACCCTCTGGGGCAGGGCTCGGAGTCCCTGGATCAGTTGGTTCTACCGAGAGTGCCGCGCGCCGCGAGGCGGAAGTCCTGGACGGCTTCGTAGAGGGTCCGCTCTCGTTTGGCGGCAAGGGCAACGTCTTCGGCCCGCGGCGTAGGCGAGGGAAAGGGGCGGCCGGCGGCTCACACCGCCGATGACCTGGAAGGGTCAGTGGGAATGATCCCCGCCGCATCGAGGAGCAGCTCCAACGCCTCATGGCCCTCGTGCCTGCGGAACTCGATTTCGGCGGCCGTCACGGGCAGGGTCCACAGGATGCGGGCGTGCCCTCCGGGCAGCGGACAGTGCTCAAGGTCAGGGCCGTGGAGATAGGGAAGACTGATCAGCAGGTGGTCGCAGGTCGAGCCCGGCACCCATGGTTCACCGATGGGCATGCTGTGCTCCAGGTCGAGCTGATGCCCTCCGCAGTGGTAGTAGGCGATCATGGTCATGAGGTCGATGAACCGCTGGTCGCGGACGTGGGCGGCCATGACGAACTCAAGCCCGTTGCCGTCCTTCTCCATCGCGGCCCAGCAGCCTGCGGTTACGTAGGACCAGCTGTCGCAGCGGGAAACAGGGCTCACCACGAGGACCCGCAGGTCGGGCACCACATCGCGCCGGTCCGGCCCGAGGTCGGATGCGACGACCTCAACCGAATGCCCCTCGAAGAACGCCCGGACATGTGCCTCTACGGCCTCCGCGGCCAGCAGCCTCGCATCGCTCACCGCGCGATCGTGCCAGACCTCCACCGGAACACGCGGGCCTACGAGTCCCCCGCCGGGTGAGCCGGTCGCCTGGTGTTCAGGGAACTGAAGCTTGTTCAGGGGGAACTCTCGGGTCGGTCCGTGTGCGTTGGGTCGGAACGTTCATGTTCTGGGGAACGTGGGGATGGACTGCGGCAAGGCATCGGTCTGAGCTACCGCTGCGTCGCCGCCGTATTCGAGGAAGGTGTACTCGTCACCGAGTTCGGCGAGCCGTGCTGTTGGCGCCAGCTCCTGCCCGTAGCGCCGGTTGATCGGAGGTCGAATGCGACGAGATCGACGGCGCCCACGCCGCGTGCGTCGGCCGCGCCGACAAGTAGCGAGATCGCTACGGCCGCGTGGGCCGACATCTGTCGCACGAGGCGAGTACAAGGGATGGCGTACCGCCAACCGTCAGCGTTCTGAGACGAGGAGCACCATGTCGCAGGCCCGGCCCCTTCTGCGCCGCCCTGAAGCCAGGCTCGCTATCGCGTTGGCGGTCGTGGTCGCCGCCGTCGTGTTCGTCGCCGTTTTCCTCTTCGGCCGGGCGAACATGGCGGAGTACACGGCAACACTGCTCGGCCAGGCAGGCGCCGATGCGCTGCGTCTCAAAGCACAACTCGCCACCGGCGTCCTGGGGCTGGCCGCTCTTCAGCTGCTGCTGGCGCTGTGGATGTACCGGCGGCTGCCCGGGGTGCACCTGGTACCGGGACCGGTGCCGATCATCCACCGGATCGTCGGCGTGGTGCTGTTCGCCCTCACCGTCCCGATCGCGGTGCACTGCGTCCGGGCGTATGGCGTGCAGTTGACCGGCTCACGGGTGGCAGTGCACTCGATCGCGGGTTGCTTCTTCTACGGGGCGTTCGCCGCCAAGGTCCTGCTGGTGGAGAGTCGGCGTCTGCCGGGCTGGGCCCTGCCACTGGCCGGAGGCGCGCTGGCGGTCGTGGTGGTGGTCCTCTGGTACACGAGTGCGCTGTGGCACTTCAACGGCGACAGCGTGCCGATGCTGTCGCTCGGGTACCACCACCTGCCTATCGGGTGACGATGACGGGGTACTCACTGAGCCTCGACGGCCTTCCGGGCGGCGTTCGGGCGCGGAGGCGCCGTGCGTCCCAGGACGAAGAGGGCGACGGGGGTGCGCTACCGGTAACCTTCCCCTCGCCGGTAATCAGGGCGCGACGAGCCGGCCATCCGTTTCCGCTCGTTCCCCAAGAGGACACAACGCACATGTTCAAGGTCAACGAATACTTCGACGGCACGGTCAAGTCGATCGCCTTCACCCAGGAGCAGGGCCCGGCAACCATCGGTGTCATGGCTCCCGGCGCGTACGAATTCGGCACGGCCAGCCCGGAGATCATGCACGTGGTGAGCGGCGCCCTGACCGTCAAGCTCCCCAACGCCGCCGATTGGGAGACCTTCTCCAGTGGCAGCCATTTCAAGGTCCCGGGCAACAGCAAGTTCCAGATCGAGGTCGCAGTCGAAACCGCCTACCTCTGCGAATACCGTTAGCATTGCGGTGCCCCCTTGTTCGGCCTGGTCAGCCCGCCTCGGGGCTGGCCGAGCTCGTGCTCTCCGAGCCGCTAGGGCGTTGGCGCGGGGCGCCTGCGGGTGGTGATGTCGTGGTGGGCGTACGTCGTGACAGCGAGGGCGACCACGATGCAGTAGCTCCATACGCCGTTGTAGGTCATGGTGCCTCGGGCGATTCCGAAGGTGGCCCACACGGCGCTGGCGATCGCCAGAGCCCCGGCCACGTATCCCCCCGTGCGGAGCGCGTTCCCGGACCTTGGTGTGAGAGATGCGGCGCATCCCAGAAGGGCTGCCGTGGCGGTGACGGACGCCCAGTTGGGGTAGATCGTGAGCGCGAGCACGAGCAGGATCGCCGGGGGTCCGAACCGCTTCACCGCGTCGCTCCGGTTCGACGGGGGCACCGTCGCGACCCTGGCCGGGATCGTCGCGGACCGGGGCGGAAGGTGGTCGAGCTGACGTAGGGCCCTGGCGAGGGTGGCGGCGTCCGGGTAGCGCCGGGCGGGCTCCTTGCGCAGCAAGGTGAGTACGAGGTCGTCCCAGGCCGCGGGGACGTTCGGGGAGACCGAGCCGGGGGTCGGGGGTTCCTCGGTGAGGTGTGCCGAGAGGTAGCCGACCGTGTCCGGGGCCTGGAAGGGCAGGCGCCCCGTGAGCAGTTCGAAGATCAGGCAGCCGACCGCGTACAGGTCGCTGCTCGGCTCGGGGAAGCCGCGCGCCTGTTCGGGGGCCATGTACGGGGGCGTGCCGACGATGAAGCCGGTCCGGGTGAGTCGGTCGCCGGTTGCCGAGGGGTCGGCGGCCCGCGCGACGCCGAAGTCGAGGACCTTGACGGTGCCGGATGGCGTGACGAGCACGTTCGACGGCTTGATGTCCCGGTGCATGATCCCGGCGGTGTGCGCCGCGGCCAGCGCCTCGCATATCCGGGCGCTCCACCGCGCCACGAGCGGCGGCTCGACAGGGCCCCTGCGCAGTACCTCGTCCAGGCCCTCGCCCCGGACCAGTTCCATGACCAGGAACGGAACCCTGCCTTCTCCCTCGCCGGATTCGCCGAGGTCGTGGATGGTCACGATGTTGGGGTGCTGGAGGCGGGCCGTGATGCGTGCCTCGCGCAGGAACCTGGCGCGGGCTTCCTCTCCGAGGGTCCCGCCGCCGGCGAGCTGGGAGATCACCTTGACGGCGACGGGCCGGTCCAGGGTCTCGTCGTGCGCCTCCCACACCTGCCCCATGCCGCCCTCACCGAGCTGTTGCCCCAGCCGGTACCGGCCGCCGAGCAGCTGACCCTCCATCGCCTCGTCTCCCCTGTCCCCACACAGACGCCGGCCTCCTCACGCCGCGAACCCGGCGCAAGGAGGATCATGTCCCGGACGGCACAACCGGCGCATCCCCCTTCAGACTCGGAATGCCTTCCGGAGGGCCTCGCCGAACTCGGCGGGGTGCGTGGTCAGGCCCGTGTGTCCGCCGGGGAAGTGCAGGAGTTCCGTGCCGAGACGCTCGGCGAGGAACGCGGCCGGGCGGTAGGGCAGCTCGCCGCGCGAGTCCTGGCCGCAGGCGAGGACGAGGCGGTCCGACAGTGTCTCCAGCCGGTGGGTGTCCGGGGTGTAGGACATGAAGCTCGGCACGATGCGCCCGACGAAGTACGGCAGGTTGGCCATCGTCCGCTCGATCCGTGCCGCAGCCTCCGGTGGAAGTTTGACCTCGGCCCGCGGCTCGGGGGCGTCGCCGTCCTTCTTCAGGCCCGCGGCGAACACGGCCATCGCCGGCATGAGCCCCTGCGTGCGGAGGGTCTCCTGCACGCGCGCGATGAATGCGCGGTGCTCGGCGGCGTCCGGCAGGACCTCCACCACGGGCGGCTCGTGAGCCACGAGCCGTTCGACGCGTTCGGGATGGACCGTGAGCAGGTGCAGGGCGGCGATCGCGCCCGAGCTGGAGCCGAACACCCGGGCGGGATCACCGGGCGACAGGAGTTCCAGCATCCGGAACGCGTCGGCGGCGTGTTCGGCCACGCTCTGCTCGGCTTCGGGGTCGTCCAGCGTGCTTCGGGACATGCCGCGCGGGTCGTAGGTCGCGACGGTGTACTCGGCGGCCAGGCCGTCGGCGACTCCGTCGAAGGAGGCCGCGCCGCCCGTCCCTCCGGGGATCAGCAGGAGGAGCGGGCCCTGGCCGCGTACTTCGTAGTGGAGGGTCGCGCCGTTCACGCGCAGGCTGCCGGTGGTCGGGGCGGTCATGCGGAGTCTCCTTCTCGGGACGGGGGCCAGTGCTCCAGGAGGGTGTGGAGGGCGTCGAGGGCGCGGACCCAGGACTGCTGCGGTGAACGCTCGTGTGCGAAACCGCCCGCGGCCTCCAGGGCGACGAACCCGTGGAACGTGCTGCGCAGCAACCGGACCGCGTCGGTCAGGTCGGGCTCGGCCAGTCCGTAGCCGCGCAGCATGCCGTAGGTCAGCTCGACGGCGCGTCGCGGTCCGGCCGCCTTTGCGGCCAGCTCGGGGTCGATCGGGATCGGGGTCTGCGTCGCCGTGTAGCGCCCCGGATGTGTGTGGGCGTACTCGCGCCACGCGTCGGCGAACGCGACCAGCGCGTCCTTGCCGGCCCGCCCGGCGGTCGCATCGGCGATGCGGATGGTCTTCTCGTCCGCCGCCAGCAGCGCGATCCGTCCGCGCAGATCCTCCAGACTGCGGACGTGCGTGTAGAGGCTTGCATCCTTCACGCCGAGCCGCCGAGCCACCTGGGACATGGTCACCCGGTCGAGCCCCACCTCGTCCGCCAAATCGGCGCCCGCGATCGTCACCCGCTCCGCCGTCAGCCCTGCCCGCGCCATGAGACCTCCTGATTCCTAGGGGTATTAGTTTTACCCTAGGGGCCCTAGGAATGCTATCGCAGGAGGCACTCCGGCCGCACAGACGGAAGGCCCCCCCCGAGGTGGGGGGCCTTCCTTACGAAGCGCTCTCCACGGTGCGCTCGAACGAGACCTCTACGCGGCGGTTCTTCTTCCGGCCCTCCTCGGTGCCGTTGTCGGCGACGGGGTGCTGCTCGCCGAAGCCCCGGACCTCGAACGTGATGCCCGCGGAGGCGAGGTCCGTGGCCAGCAGGGCGCGTACCGCCTCGGCACGCTGCTTCGACAGTTCGTCGCCGTGCGCCGAGGAGCCGAGATTGTCGGTGAAGCCGAAGACACCGACCTTCTTCGCGCCCTGCTTCTTGATCTCGGCCGCGACGGCGGCGATGCGGCCGTTCGCGGCGGGCGAGAGCTGCGCGCTGTCCTTGCCGAAGAGCACCTCCGACTGGAGCGCGACCTTGATGTCCGTCTTCGTGTCCTCGCGGCGCTCGGTGCCGTCGAGGTCCTCGATGACGGACTTGACGGTGAGCACCTTGGCGGGCCCGAGGCGGACACCGGCCGGGAGCCCGAGGTCGGGGTCGTTCGCGTCGATCCGCGGCGGTGGTGCGGCGGATGCGGACGGGTGGGGGGACTCATCGGCAGCGGCGTGCGCAGTGAGCAGCCCGAGCGCCAGGGCGCCGATCGCTGCCACAACCCCGGCCGTACGCACGGCAGTCCGCCGGGTGGACCTCGCCGTCGCGGCCATCAGGAGACCTCGATCGTGCCGGCGGCGAAGCCGGGGAACTGGATGCCGACCTCGGTCGTTGAGGCAGGCGGAGCCGGGAACATCGCGAAGACGTCCATGGAGGCCTTGGCCTTCAGCGGGTCCGCGTAGTCGGTCGTCGTCAGCGGGCGGTCGTCGGAGTCGCGCAGGATGTAGTAGCGCTTCCTCTCCTTGGAGTCCACCAGGGTCATGGCGCCCAGGGACCGGCCGTGCATCGCCACGCTCTGCTCCAGGCCCTGCCAGGCGATCGGGACGGTGTAGTCCTCGCTGCTGGTGTTCTTGAACTCGCCGTAGACCGTGAGGAACCCGCCGCTGTCCCTGGTCGCCGCGTGGACGACGAGGTCGATGCCGTCCGGCCCCTTGAACGTGCCGAGCACCTTGCTCTTGTCGGGGAAGGTCTTGCCCCCGCCGCCCTTGGACGCCCCGTCCTTGACGGCCCCTGAAGACGCCGAGGAGGAGGACGAGGAGCTGCTGCTGTCCTTCGCCGTCCCACCACTGCCGCCACCACAAGCCGACAGTGACAGGGCCAAGACCGCCGCGAGAACGGCCGCTGTCCCGCCCCGCCGTATGCTCCTCATCAGCCTCGTGTTCATGAACGATGTTTCCTTTCCGTTGCGGACATTTCCTCGGCCCCGGCAGATGGTGAAATGCGCGCGCATCATGGAGAAGCACGTCCGCTTCTCGGCCGCGATCAGGGAGTTGCCGAGCCCGTGCAGATCTTCTCCGAGAACCGGTACCAGTAGCCTTCGGGCGTGAGGGCCCCGGTATTGCTGCTGAAGCCTCCCGACCGGATGGTCGACACCGCGTACCAGCCCGAGGCCTCGTAGTGGAAGAGCGTGGCCTTGACCGGGCCGCCGATGGCCGATGCCGGCGTGGCACCGGCTGTCATTCCGATGGCCGCCATGGCCAAGGCCGTGACGCCGTAGGCGAGTTTCTTCGTCCGCTTCATCGAGGCTCCTCGTTGACCAATCACTTGGCAGGATCCGCGTAGGCGGCACCACAACGTTGCCGGGCATGCCACTCGACAGCTATCCGGTTTCGGCGGGGGTACGAGCGCGTTTTCGGATAGCGCGAGCCCGGGAAGACGGGCTTGTATGGGGCAGTGGGCGAGCGTTCCGCAGGGTCTGCGAGGGCGTCTCCCCGTCGGCTTCCCGCTTCCCGGTAGTAGCCGGTGAACCGGCCCAGGTGGATGAAACCCCACCGCAGCGCCGCATCGGTGACGTTGTCCAGTGCCCGGCCGTCGGCCACGGCCACCAGGTCGCGGCGTACGAGGTTCAGCCGAACGTTGCGTAGATACTCAGCGGAGTGGTGTCCAGGTGCCGCCGGAATCCCTCACGCAGGCTGCGCACGCTGAGCCCGGCCGCCCGCGCCATATCGGCCGCCGATATCGGCTCGTGGGCGTGCTCGGCACAAAAGTCCCTGGCGCGGCGTACGGCGCGGGGCATGGCGACGGTTCCGCGGCCGGCTGCCACCGCCTCGGTAAGCGCGTGGGGTTGTACGTCCAGCAGCGCTGCGAGTCCGGAGTCGAGGAACTCGGCGAACTGTCTCACCAGTACCAACCACCCCTGTACCGCATCCACCCTCGTGTCCAGGAGGGGATCGAACGACAGCGGCCTGCGCGGCGGCTCGCCGAGCCTGACGGAGACGGCCTGGTCGACCACCTGCCGCGGGATGTGAACGTCGTAGAAGTCCAGTGGGTCGGCGGGCGTGACGTCGACCTCCGCGCCGTACCCGAGCTCGTACCGCGCCACTGATCCCTCGTGCGCGCACTCGAAACGCCCGTCGAGCCCGGAATCGTCGAAAAGGTTCATCCGGTTCGGCGCGAACCGCGTGCTGATCAGATCATGCAGTTCCTCGACGTCGCTTCCCCGATCGAGGGCCGTACTCGTACCGATGGCGGACATGAGACATGAACCTCCCCCGTGAGCCGCTCCCCCCGGCGATTTCCGACCAGCACTCGACGACATGCCAACGCCACGGGCCGGGCCTTCGAGTTGCCCTGGACCGTCGACGGCGTGACGTCCTAGTCCCCGCTGATCTCGGAGGGAGGGAGCGCGGCGAGCGCCTGCAGCGTGTTCAGGAAGCCGCGGCGGTCTTCCTCCGGCAGACGCGCCAGCAGCTGTTCCTCGCGTTGCTGGATCGCCGACTGGACCGCCTCGCGCACCCTGCGCCCCTCAGGGGTGAGGGAGAGGACGCGCGCCCGCCGGTCCGCCGGATCGGGCTGCCGTCGGATCAGCCCGCGTTCTTCCAGGTCGTCGAGAACGCCGATGATCCGCGTCTTGTCGGCACCGATGTCCCGTGCCAACGCGGCTTGTGTCCGCACCGGCTCGTCGTCGAGCCCGAGCAGTACCGAGTACGCCCACATGCGCAGATTGTGTTCGCGCAGCACGGGCAGCTCGGCGGCAACCAGCGCGCGGCCCAGCGGGACGATCATCGCCGCCAGGTCGGGGCGCCCTTCGGGTGTGGTGTTCCCGGTCATGCAGAAGAAGATACTCGTTGACCTATGATCTGTCCGTGCTTACCGTAAGCACATGCTTATGAACTTAGTGACGGTCAAGGCTTTCGACGCCCGTGCGGTACGCGAGAGCATCGCCGTGGTCCGCCGGGTGAACGCAGAGGACCTCACCCGCCCCACCCCCTGCTCGGCCTGGAACCTGGGCGAACTGCTCGCACACATGACGGCCCAGCACCGGGGTTTCGCCGCGGCGGCGAGGGGCGAGGGAGGTGACCTGACGCACTGGAAGGCCGAGGCGCCGCGGCCGGCCGCCGTCGGGCGTTACCTCGCGGCCGCGGAAGCGGTCCTGGCCGCCTTCGCCGAAGTCGGCTCCGCAGAGCAGGAGTTCGCCCTCCCCGAGTTCGGTCCGGGCGGGCGCTTCCCGGCGATCCGGGCCATCGGATTCCACTTCCTCGACTACGTGGTCCACGCGTGGGACGTCGCCTGCGCCCTCGATCTGCCCTTCGCCATGGACTCCGACGTCCTGGACGCCGCCCTCCCCATCGCGCAGGCCGTCCCCAACGGCGCCCACCGCACGCAGCCGGGCGCCGCCTTCGCCCCGAGCCTTCCCGAGCCCACCGACCCCGACCCCCTGCCCCGGATCCTCACCCACTTGGGCCGCTCCTCCTCCTGGGGCGTGGGAGGCCTCGGCGATGGGCGCGGTTGAGGTGGCGGGATGACGGCTTGCTCTTGGCCTTCACGGCCGGCGCAGGGCCATCCGCTCGCGGGCCCAGTTCGAGGAGCAGTTCGACTTGTCGATAGCCTGCTTCACCATGATGCGCGCCTGGATCCTGCCGATACTGCTTGTCCTCTGCGGCTCAGCCGTCGCAACCGGGCTGATCTCCAAGGGGAGCCCGGTCACGGCCGCAGTACTCCTGCCGGCGTTCCTGGCGCTCGCCGTCGTGCACTCGCCCCTGGTCTTCCCGCGTTCGATCAGTGCGCAGGAGGCGCAACGCCGCAGCGCGGTCGACGGCCGGCCCGTCGTCTTCTGGCGACCGGGATGCAAGTACTGCATACGTCTACGCCTCCGGCTGGGCCGCAACGCCCGCCGGCTGCACTGGGTCAACATCTGGCAAGACCCGGCGGCAGCCGCAGCGGTGAGGGCAGCCAACGACGGCAATGAGACCGTGCCGACCGTCGTCGTGGCGGACCAGCCGCACACCAACCCCGATCCCGAATGGGTGCGCGAACAGCTCTCCTCTTCCGCCTGATCAGAAACCACGCCCTACTGGCCACGACAGGGCGTGCAGAGCCTGACTTACATTGGGCGGCGGGCCGGCAGACAACCACGATGGTCGGCCGTCGCCTTGCTCGGACGGCTGCGCTCGCGGATCGCCGCGAGGGAGAATGCATCGCATGACGACTTGAAGAGCATCGGCCGGGCGACAGCATTGGCGAAAGGTCGGAAGCTGGGACACGATTCCCGACGGTGATGGACGGGTCTGCACCGTCTGCGGAACGCCCGTCCGTTCGTACCACTACCGCTTCCATCCTCCCGAGTCCTCGATGTTCGAACGCTGCATCGGACTCGCTTGGTGTGCAGGTTGCAGGATCTACTCCGGCAACGTGGTGTACGTCCCGCGGAAGCGATCTCTGGTCGACCTCCTCGCCTCTCTTCCTCCTGAGCAGCGAGAGCGGCTTCTACGTTCGGAGACGCGACTGATCGAATTCCTGGACCGCCAGACCCGAGGTGGCAGAGGTTAAGGTCGGCCGCTGGCCGCGATCAGAAGGAGCCATTTGCGCAGCAGCGGCGGTTTCGCTCTGCCGAGCATGCTGCGCTTGAGGCGTTCAGGGCGGCTCATGACCCAGCGGGGGTGCCGACGACACTCCCGCCACGCTCCGGCTCCCGGCGCCTGCTGCCCCGACTCCCCCCTCGCCCTCCCCGGCCTCGGCCTTGGCCGCGGGTGGGCGCGAACCGGGACATCACGCCAACACGGCGAGGCACTGGCTCCGGACCGGCGATGGCTGCGGTGTCAGTCTGCTGAAGTATCCTTCCGGCCACCGCACACCGACCCGAGGGATCAAGAGAATTGACCGGCCTGTCTGCCTTCCCACTGCCCTTTCAGACGTCCCGTTCCATATCGTGCGCGACACCCCGAACGCTGCGGGAACTTCAGATGATGCAGTGCAGCTCACAACTTCGGGCCAAGCCGGCGTGGTTCGACAAGATGAACGACCCCGACATCGTCGCCAGATGGACGCAAGAGGCGATCGCCCAGGGCCTCACCGAAGCGCAGGTTCGTTACGTGCTTGCCGAACTCCGGCATTACGCCGCGCTGCGGGACGGGCGCACCGGCGTCGAGGTGTCCGCCGTCGACGGGGTCTGGCAGTCGGACACGCTGGTCGACGACACGCTCAGGTCCCGGCTGCGCGACGCGGTTCGGGTGCTGGAGCAGGTCCCCGAAGCAGAACAGGACTGGCACCCCGGCTCCGACGGCCAGGTACTCGATCTGGTTCATCCCTCCCTGTTCTGCCTGGTGAGGCAGGCGAGTGGCGCGCCCGAGCGGGCTTGGCAGAACCCGACGGACCGCTATTCGAAGTACGAATTCTCGGAGAAGTTCCAGTGGCTGCCCACGGACGTCGACATCAGTGACGACGGCGGTGTCGCCTTCCGTTCGTACGTCAACAACGTCCACCCCGAGATCCACCGCGAACTGGCCTCCGTCCTGCCGGAGTTGTTCGCGCGCATGCGCCCACTGCTGGAAAACGTACTCACCGACCTGCGCCATCCGCGGCCCCTGCGGATCGAGGCCGATCCTTACGGGTGGTACGACTCGGAGCCTGAGCGTCCGAGCAAGTCCTCCTACAGTGATGACGAGGCCTACACGGAAGCCCTTCGGGCGTGGGAGCAGGCACAGGACGACTGGTGGGAGAACCGCCGCCCGGTCATCCCGGACGCCCCGGCCTTCACCCCGCCCGAGTTGCCCGGCGAATCCGCACGAGTCGACCTGCGCGGCCGCCGTCTCCAAGTCATCGTCAAGCTCGCCACCATTCATCTCACCCCGGAGAAGCCCGAGTACCCAGGCGGTTCCTGGCACGTCGAGGGGATGTTGAACGAGCGGATCGTCTCGACCGGCATCTACTACTGGGACAGCGAGAACATCACCGAAAGCCGGCTGAGTTTCCGGGCGGCACTCGACGACCCGGACTACGAACAGAACGACGACAACGGCGTGCGCGAGGTCTACGGACTGGAGAACGACGACGCACTGAACCAGGTGCTGGGATCGGCATCGACCCCGGCGGGCCGCTGCCTGGCGTTCCCGAACGTCCTGCAACACCGCGTAGGCTCATTCCGCCTCACGGACCCCACCCGCCCGGGATATCGGAAGATCCTCGCGTTCTTCCTGGTCGACCCGTCGGAAAAGATCGTCTCGACATCCGATGTGCCACCACAACAGCCGTGGTCCGAGACCTCGACCATGACGCTGGAACAGGCGAAGCAATACCGTGAACAGCTCATGCAGGAACGGAAGTTCTTCGTCGACGAACACAACGAGCAGCTCTACGAACGGGAATTCTCCCTCTGCGAGCACTGATCGTGCTGGATCTTCACTCCCAGCAGCTCCCGGAACGCCTCGGCTCCTTCCGGTGTCACCTTCACCGCGCGCCCTGAACCGACCCGCCGCACCCACTGCCGTTCCTGTGCCCTGGCGCACAGGAACGCGCCCAGCGCTCCGGCGAGGTGGGGGCGGCGCTCTGTCCAGTCCAGGCAGGCCCGCACCAGGGGTCGCCGGGCGCCGGCAGGTTGGTCGTAGCCCAGGGCGTCGGCCAGCCATGCCCGGCCCGCGGGGGTGACGGCCAGACCGGAGTCGGAGGCGATCAGGCCTCGGGCGATCATTGCATCCGCCAGGGCCACGCCCAGCTGTCCCGCCAGATGGTCGTAGCAGGTGCGGGCCCGGGCTTCGGCGCTGAGCCGCACCGATTCACGGAGGTTCTGCGGGCGCGGGGTGTCCGGGGCGTAGGAGACGAGGGCTTCGATCAGGGCGGCTGCCTCCGGGCCGGCCAGCCGGACGTAGCGGTGACGGCCTTGGCGTTCCTCGGTCAGGAGGCCGCCCGCGATGAGGCGGGAGAGCTGTTCGCTGGCGGTGGAGGGGCGTACCCCTGCGTGCCGGGCGAGTTCGCCCGCAGTCCAGGCGCGTCCGTCGAGCAGGGCCTGGCAGAAGGCGGCGCGGGTGCGGTCGGCGAACAGGCCGGCGGTTTCGGCGAGGGACATGGGGACATGATGGCGCAGCCATGGTTCGGGAGGTGCCGAACTGTTGTGGCCCTAGCGTCAGTGCCATGACGCACCACACGATGCACGAGTTCGATCGCCACGCCGACGTACGGGCTGCGCTTGCCGACCCGGCACTTGTCCCGGACCTGCCTGCCGCGGACGGCGGTGCCGTCGGGGCGAGTGTCGCGTGGCTGCGTGCCACCGTGGCCCGGTTCAGCTCCGGTGAGCCGCACGCGCGGCGGCGGGCTCTGGTGGAGGCCGAGCTGGCCCGGCTGGAGCCCGCCGCGCTGCGGGAGGCGGGGGCGGCGGCGGGGACTGAGGGGGAGATCCGGATACGGGTGGTGCGTACCTTGGCCGAGGCCCTGGGGATGTCGGAGCCCGGGATGGTCGCGGAGGCGGTGGCCGTGGTGGCCGGGGCCTACTTCGGAGGCTCGGACGCGGCCGCCGACGAGGCTGTGGCGCGGCTGGTGGCGCAGCTGGCGCAGGGGCGGGCGGACGAAGCCGGTCTGGAGGCCGCCGCCAACCGCATCGGGCTGCTGGTGCAGGCCTGCGCGGCGACGGCTGCGCTGGTGGAGGCCGCGGCCGACGGTGACGCACCGCTGGCCCGGGTGCTTCGGGAGGTTCCGCCGGTTCGGAGCATGCGCCGGATCGCCGCCCGTCCGACCCGGGTCGCCGACCGGGAGATCGCCGAGGGCGATGTGGTGCTCCTGGATCTCGCAACCGCCAACCGCGCCCACCCCGTACCCCTCGCCTTCGGTGCACCGCCCCGGGTCTGTCCCGGCCGGGCCCATGCCCTCGCCCTGGCCGAGGGCCTGCTCCAGCGCCCGCTGACGGACTTCGCCCGGCTGCACCACCAGGACGCCCCGCTGCTGCTGCCCAATGCCTGGGACTTCGCCTCCGCGACAGCGCTAGCGGAGCAGGGTTTCCGGGCGATCGGCACCACGAGCCTGGGCGTGGCCGCGGCCGCCGGCCTGCCTGACGGGGCGGCCGCCACTGCCGACATGACAGTGGCGCTGGCCCGCCGGCTCGGCCAAGGCCCCTTCCTGTTCACCGTCGACGCTGAAGGCGGGTTCAGCGACGACCCGGGAGAAGTGGCCCAACTGGCCCGCACGCTGCACGACGCGGGCGCCGCGGGGATCAACCTCGAGGACGGGCGCCCGGACGGCACCCTCGCGCCCGTGGAGCTGCACGCCGCGAAGATCGCCGCAGTCAAGTCCGCCGCGCCCGCCCTGTTCGTGAACGCGCGCACCGACACCCACTGGCTCCACGTTCACGAGGAACAGACGGCGGAGCGCCTCGCGATCTACGAACAGGCCGGCGCGGACGGGGTGTTCGTGCCGGGGCTGTCGGATGCGGCCGGGATCGCGGCCCTGACGGCAACCCTCGTCGTCCCGCTGAACATCCTGTACACCCCGACCGGACCCACTCTCGCCGAACTGGGTGCGCTGGGCGTGCAGAGGGTCAGCCTCGGCTCGCTGCTCTACCGCAGGGCCCTGGCGGCAGCCGTGACCACCGCGACCGCCATCCGCGACGGACGGCCGACCGACCTCAGGGCCCCCTCCTACGCCGAGGTACAGGCACTCGGGGCGCCCGGTGGCATGCCTGTCGTCGCGGCCACGGCGAGGGCACACCCCCGGTCGTGGGAGACCGGGTAGGGAATGAAGGTGCTGCTGTTCTCGTCGACGGCCAGGGGTCGTCCGAGGGGCGGGACAGCACGCTGGGGGCAGTCGAGGCGTTCGCACAGCCGGCAGCCCATACCGATGGGGGTGGCCGCGGAGGTGTTGTCCAGGTCGATCCCGTCGGAGTAGACGAGTCGGGACGCATGGCGGACCTCGCAGCCGAGGCAGACGCCACCGCCGCCCGCGCAGCCCGCGAGCGCGTGGCCGTCTCCCTGGAGCGCGCCGTCCAGCGCGGAAAACTCGACCGGCTCTCCGCCGAGGACGCCCTGGCCCGACTCCTGTTCACGGGCGACCTCGACGGCCTCGCCGACCGGCAGCTCGTCATCGAGGCGGTGACCGAGAACGCCGACGCCAAGATCGAGCTCTTCACGGCCCTCGACAAGATCGTGGCCGACCCGGAGGCGATCCTCGCCACCAACACCTCCGCCCTCCCCGTCATGCGGCTCGGCATGGCCACCCGCCGCGCCGACCGCGTGCTCGGCCTGCACTTCTTCAACCCCGTCCCCGTCCTCCCCCTCGTCGAGATCGTCTCCTCCCTCCACACCGCCCCACGGGTGACGGACACCGCCGAGGCCTTCGTCCGCGATGCTCTCGGCAAGACCGCCATACGCTCCCAGGACCGGGCCGGCTTCGTCGTCAACGCCCTGCTCGTCCCCTACCTCCTCTCGGCCGTCCGCATGGCCGAGTCCGGATACGCCGGCGCCGCCGACATCGACAACGGCATGGTGCTGGGCTGCGCCCACCCCATGGGCCCGCTCGCGCTCGCGGACCTCATCGGCCTGGACACGGTCGCCGCGATCGCCGAGTCCCTGTACGACGAGTTCAAGGAACCCCTCTACGCCCCGCCCCCACTGCTCCAGCGGTTGGTCCAGGCAGGGCTGCTCGGCCGCAAGACCGGCCGCGGGTTCCACACCTACGGCCAGGACTGAACGGTCCCGGCGTGCCGGCAGGGCTCTGAGGGTGCCCGGCAGCTGGGAACTCCGCGCGCCCCGCACACGACTGCCTCCCCGGAGTTCGCAGGGCAGGAGTTTCGTGAGCGAGTCCTCGGATCAGGGGAAGCAGATGGCCGAAGAAGAGCCGTCCGTAGTCCAGGCGCCCACGACGGGGTGGTGGCCTCCTTCCCCGGCGTTGACCGGGTTCGTGGTGCTGCTCCTGGCGATGTTCGCCCTCGCGTACGGGGTCGGCTCCGCCGTCGGGCCGGTGGCGCCCGGCATGCATCCCTCCGTCACGGATCCTGGGTCCCCCGGGCATTCCGATCCGGGCGGCATGGGCGGTATGCATCCGGGTGGTGGGCGATGACGGCCGATGTGGCGGGCCTGTCCCCGCTGGCCCCGGACCTCGTCGTCAGCGGCATGACCTGCGCGGCCTGCGTGAACCGGGTGGAGAAGCGGCTGGCCCGACTCAACGGCGTGACCGCTTCGGTCAACCTGGCCACCGGTAAGGCCCGGGTCAGCCACCCGCCGGACGTCACCGTCGACGAGCTGTTGGCAGCTGTCGAACGCGCCGGCTACCGGGTCGAACCGGCGTCGCCGCCCGAAGCGTCCCCCGCAACCGCCCCGAGCGGGCCCGCGGCGGACGACCACGTCCGCAAGGACCGCGAGCGGCTGCTGATCACCGCTCTCCTCTGCCTGCCGGTCCTCGTCCTGTCGATGGTGCCCGCCCTGCAGTTCCGCAACTGGCAGTGGCTGTGCCTCGTGCTCTGCGCCCCGGTGGTCGTCTGGAGCGCGTGGCCCTTCCACCTTCGGGCGGCCCGCGGGCTGCGGCACTCGGCAGCCACCATGGACACCTTGGTCTCCCTCGGCGTCCTCGCCTCGTTCGCCTGGTCTCCTCGTCCTGACCGGCCGCCATCTGGAGGCACGCGCCCGACGGGGCACCGGTGAAGCCCTGCGCTCCCTGGCGGGCGTGGCCGCCAAGGACGTGACCGTGCGGGAGGGCGGCGAGGAGCGCCGGGTGCCGATCGAACGGCTGTGGCCGGGCCAGGAGTTCGTGGTTCGGCCCGGCGAACGGGTCGCCACCGACGGCGTGGTGGTTTCGGGGAGTTCAGCCCTGGATCTCTCGCTGGTCACCGGGGAGAGCGATCCGGTCGAGGCGGGCCCGGGCCGGCCGGTGGTCGGCGCCGCCGTCAACGTGGGCGGGCTGCTGCTCGTACGGGCGACCGCGGTGGGCGGGGACACCCAGCTCGCCAGGATCACCCGTATGGTCACCGAGGCCCAGGCGGGCAAGGCCCGCGCCCAACGCCTGGCGGACAAGGTGGCGGGGGTCTTCGTGCCGGTCGTGCTCGCCCTGGCCGTGACGGTCCTCGGCTTCTGGCTCGGCGCCGGAGCCGACCCGCAGGCGGCCGTCACTGCGGCCGTGGCGATCCTCGTCGTCGCCTGCCCCTGCGCCCTGGGATTGGCGACCCCCGCAGCGCTCATGGCCGCGGGCGCTGGAGGCGCTGCGCCACGTCGACGTGATCGTCCCGGACAAGACCGGCACCCTCACCACGGGCCACATGTCGGTCGTGAGCGTGACGGCAGTCGACGACGGCATCGGCCGTGAAGCGGCGATCCGGCTGGCCGGGGCAGTGGAGCAGGGGTCGGGCCCGCTGCCTGCGGTCACCGACTTCCTGGCCACTCCCGGAATCGGTGTCGCGGGGGTGGTGGAAGGCCGCCGGGTGGAGGTACGGACCCTCGGCGACGGCCTGCCCGGCGCGCTCGCGCAGGCGCCGGCCGAGGCGGAGGCCGCCGCGCTCACGCCGGTGCTGGTCCGGGTGGACGGGGTCGACGAAGCCGTCATCGCACTGGGGGACGTGCTGCGGCCCGGCAGTTACCGGGCCGTGGACCGGCTGCGGCGGCTGGGCCTGGAACCGGTCCTGGCCAACCGCGCGGGCCGTCGCCCCCGAGGTCCACTCCCGCTGTACGCCGCAGGGCAAGGCGGCGCTGGTACGGGAGTTGAAGAGGCAGGGCCGCCGCGTGGCCGTGATCGGGGACGGGGTCAACGATGCGGGGGCACTGGCGGAGGCCGACCTCGGAATCGCGATGGGCAGTGGCACGGACGTGGCCATCGGGGCCGCAGACGTGACGCTCGTGCGGGGCGACATCGAGGCGGTCGCCGACGCCGTCCGCCTCGCCCGGCGCACTCTGGCGACGATCCGCCTCAACCTGGTCTGGGCGTTCGGCTACAACGCGGTGACCGTACCGCCGGCGGCCGTCGGGTGGCTCAACCCCATGGTCGCCGCAGCCGCGATGTCCGCCAGCTCGCTCCTCGTCGTGGCCAACAGCCTGCGCCTGCGCACCTGGCAGCCTTCCCCGAAGCGCACCGCGGCGTCCTTCCGGAAGGGTTCCCGCCGATGACCGGGCCCCTCCGGACCGCAGTGGAAGGCCGGCACCAAGGTCGGCGGCGCCTGCACGACGGGCTGCTCGCCGCGTGCGTTCCCGTCGTGGCTTGTCTGACGGCCCTGGTCGGCCTGACGGCGTGGACGAAGGCGGGGGCGGCCGGACCGCCGCGTTCTTCACGATCACCAACACCGGCGGAGCGGACGACCAGCTGGTGTCCGTCACCTCGCCGGCCCTCGAAGATGCTCAGTCGGCACGAGAAGGGCGGCCAGGGGGCCGATTCCATGGGCATGGTCGCGTCCGTGGACGTCCGGACGGGCGGCCGCCTGACCATGACGCCGGGCTCCGTGGACGTGATGGCCACGGTGAACGCGGTGGCGTTCGTGGTGCGGCCCGGCAGCTGAACGGGGCTGCCCGGCCGGCACCTGTGCCTCACGCGACGGCGACGGAGTCCAGCTTGCCGGCCTTGGCGTCCTCGATGTTCGGTATCGGCCGCAAGCCCCGGATCGCAGCACTGCGGGAGCACGAGTCCAGAGAAAAGCCGTCGGCGAGTGCCGGCCCGCGGGAACCCGGGGCGTGCGCCGTCCGACTACTGCGGCGTGGGCGACGGTCGGGCATCCTCTCGCGCCCTGCTGCTACGTAACGATTGAGGTAGGTGTGATGGGCGGGCTGGATGTTCGCATGCGCCGGGTGGCCTGCCGGCACGGCCGGGTCGAGGCGGTCGCCGACGTGGATCTGGAGATCGCGGCCGGCGAGCGCGTGGCGCTGACCGGGACCAACGGTTCGGGCAAGACCACGCTCCTGCGGGCCGTGCTCGGACTGCACCGGCAGGTGTCGGGGTCGATCACGGTCGGCGGCCGGGGCACCGGGTCTCCGGCGGAGTGGGCGTGGCGGCGCCGGGCCTGTGCCTGGATCCCGCAGAAGCCCGCGGCGGGCCGGTTCCCGCTGCTGGGATCCGAGCTGCTGGCCAGCAGCGCCGCGCCCGCGGACGCCGCCGAGGCGGCGGACCGGCTCGGTGTCTCGGAGCTGACCGAGCGCCCCCTGCACACCCTGTCGGGCGGCCAGTTGCAGCGGATGTACCTGGCTCGCGCCATCGGCTGCGTCGCCGCGGGGGCCCAGGTGCTGCTGGCGGACGAGCCGACGGCTGCCCTCGACTTCGGCGGGCAGGAGGAGGCTGCGGACGTGCTGACGTCGCTGCCGGTGACGCTGGTCGTGGTGACGCACGACCGGACCCTCGCGGAGCGCTGCGACCGCGTGCTGGAGATGGCGGCGGGCCGGCTGCGGGAGGTCCGGTGATGCCGGTGACCCTCGCCACCGTCGACATCGGCGCGATGCTCCAGCTCGTACCCGTGCAGCGGGCCGGGATCGCCCTGCTGCTGGCGGCGGTCGGGCTGCCCGTCATCGGGGTGGTCATCGTCGGGCTCGACATCATGCCGGTGCGGTTCGCGATGATGCACGTCGCCCTGCTCGGGATCGCCGTCGGCCTGCTGACCGGACTCGACCCCATGCTGTGCGCGCTCGTCGCGTGCGCCCTCGCCGGCGCCGGCGTCGCCCCGCTGGCCCGGACTCCGGACGGGCTGTCCGGGGCGATGGGGCTGCTGATGAGCCTGGCGATCGCCGCGGCACTGCTCCTCATGGCGGTGTCGGGGGTCAACGCGTCCGGAGCGTTCGCCCTGCTCTGGGGATCGATCCTGTCGGTCGGGACGCCGGATCTGATCGTCCTCGGCGTGCTGGCCGTCGCCGTACCGGGCCTGTTCGGGTGGCGGCGCCGCGAGATCGGCCTCCTCCTCTACGACCGTGAGCTCGCCCAGTGCTCGGGCGTGCCGGTGCGGGCGCTGACCGCCGCCCTCCTCGTCCTGGTGGCGATCGCCGTGGCCGGCGCGATCAAGCTGACCGGTGCGCTCCTGGTCGACGCCCTGACCCTGCTGCCCGCGCTCGCGGCCCGCCGCCTGGGCAGCTCCTTGAAGTCGATCACGCTGTGGGCCATCGGCATCGGCGTCGTCGTCAACCTGACGGGGTTCCTTCTGGCCCTGTGGCTGGACTGGCCACCCGGGCCCGTCCTCGTCCTGACGGCGGGGGCCCTCGTCCTCGCCGTGCACTTCATACCCGAACGGAGAATCAGCTCATGGCGCGCACCCGCGTCCGTATCCCTGCCCTCGTCGCACTGAGCGCGGCGCTCCTCCTGACCGCGGCGTGCAGCAGCGGCACCTCTTCCGACAAGGCACCGGCCACAGGCGCCACCGAGGCGAAGAAGGCCAAGCCCGTGGTGGTCGTGACCACCACCTGGGAGGGCGCCTTCGCCAAGGCCGCCGGCGCCGAGGAGGTCAAGGTCATCGTGCCGCAGTCGGTGCACCACGCCCCCGACTACGACCCGAAGCCCTCGGACCTCGCCGCCGTCGCCAAGGCCGACTTCGTGCTGTACGCGCCCTTCGAGCCGTACGCCGCGAAGATCAAGGAGGCCGCGGGATCCAAGGCGAAGCTCGTCGAGGTGAACCTCGACAACGACCCCGACAAGGTCAAGGCCGAGGTCGACAAGCTGGGTGCCCTCTTCGGCACGGCGGACGCCGCCACGCAGTGGAAGAGCGGCTTCGACACCGAGTACGCGAAGCTGAACAAGGACGTCCAGGCGGCCTGGCCCGGCGGCAAGAGCCCCTCCGTCGTCACCCAGGTGTTCACCGCGTGGGCCGCGAAGCTCGCCGGCGCCACCCCCGTGGGCACGTACGGGCCCGAGGCCGTCACGCCGGCGCAGCTCGCCGAGCTCCCCGCGAAGAAGCCGGCGCTCGTCCTGGACAACGCCCACATGTCCACCGGCACGGTCCTGCCCGACTCCGGCGCCAAGCAGGTCAAGATCGTCAACTATCCGGGCGAGGACCTCGACCTCCTGCCGGTCTACCGCAACGCGGCGGCCGAGCTGAAGAAGGCCATGGCCTCGTGATCCGGGCGGCGCGGAGCGCGCCGTAGAACCGTAGTGCCCCCGTGTGGGCCCGGGCAGCGGCAGGCTGCCCGGGCCCACGTCTCATCCGGCTTGCGCGAGCGGAGCCGGGTGTGTGGGGTCGAGCGCGGCCGGTGCGGACAGGCGCTCGCGCAGGGCGGCCCGGTCGGGCTTGCCCGCGGGGGTCAACGGGAGTTCCGCCACCACCAGCAGGCGCTCGGGGTGCTTGCGCCGCTCCAGACCGCGCGAGGTCAGGTGGGCGCCGAGCTCACCGAGTACCGGGGCCTTGGCCGTGCGGGGCACGATGCAGGCGGCCAGCCGCTCCCCCATGACCGGATCGGGTACGCCCACGCACACCACGTCGCGGACCAGCGGGTGGGAGGACAGCTCCCGCTCCACCTCGGCCGGGCTGATGTTGGCTCCGCCCCGGATGACGATGTCCTTGAGGCGGCCGACGACGTGCAGGGTGCCTTCCTCGTCGAGGAGGCCGAGGTCTCCTGTGCGGACCCAGCCGTCTGGCGTGCGGTACCGGGCGTCGAGCTGTGGAGAGGCGACGTAGCACAGCGGGGTCATCGGGCCGCGCGAGATGATCTCCCCGATGGTGCCGTCGGGCAGCGGGGCGTGCGTGTCCGGGTCGGCGATGCGGATCTCCGCGACGCGCGGGTCGGGGTGGCCGGCGACCACGCCGGTGCCGTCCGTGGGCGGGACCTGATGGGCAAGGCCCGTGTGGCAGTTGACGCCGTCGGCGGAGCCGTAGAGGTTGACGACCGGGCAGCCGAAGGCGTGTGCGGCGTCCTTGGCGGTGGTCTCGTCCAGCGGCGCACCGCCCAGCACGAGCGCGGTGGGAGCGGGCAGGACACCGCCGTCGGCGTCGAGCCGGTCCAGCATCATGCGGATCATGGTCGGCACGCCCAGGACGTGGGTGGGCTCGTGCTCCCGTACGGCCGCCAGGGCGGCCTCGGGGGTGAAGTGGTCGAGCAGGACGAGCGTGCCCCCGTGGCGGGCCAGGGTCACGGCGGTGCCGTTGGAGCCGAAGGCGGAGCCGAGCGGGACGAGGAACAGGCAGCGCGGGGGCGTTCCGTCCGGCATGAGGGAGGCGAGGAAGTTGCCGCGGCCGCCGGCGAGGGCGTTGTGGGAGTAGGCGATCATCTTCGGCTCCGCCTCGGAACCGGACGAGACCAGGATGCGCGCCGCGCTGTCGGGATCCGGCCGGGCCGGAGTGAAGGCTGTCGCGTCCGAGCGCAGCAGCTGCGAGAAGGGGACCGAACCTTCGGGGGCCGTCCCGGTGCCGGCGGCGATCACATGGCGCAACGCGGGCTGCGAGGAGGCCAGGGCGAGCAGGTCGGCGGCATGGTGGGAGCCTCGGTGTTCGGTCGCCGCGATGACGGCGACGGCCTCGGCCCGGCGCAGCAGGCACTCGGCCTCCAGGACGCCGCGGCCGACGGGGAAGGGCAGGGCGATCGCGCCGATGGCCGCGATGGCGAGGTCGGCGATAACGGCGTTGCGGGTGTTGGGGAGTTGTACGCCGACCACGTCGCCCGGGCCTACGCCGAGGTCGCGCAGGCCGACGGCCAGACATCGCACCTTGCGGTCCAGGGCGGTGTAACAGAGCTTGCCCTTGTCGTCGAGGACGGCGGTCGCGTGCAGGTTCGCGATCTGGCGTGCCCGGAAGAGGCTGTAGAGGTCGAGGTCGGGGCAGGTGCCGTCGACCACCCACGAGCGGCGGAGCTCCGCGGGCAGCAGGTCGTGCAGGGCGACGGTCATCTGAAGCTCCAGGGGTCGAGAACGGCAGGGGCACCGTGCGCGTCACGGCTGATCGAGCCGGCGAAGCGCGCGTCATGGTGGAGACCGGCCAGGTCCGTGGTGACGGCGGTGGCGGTCAGGCCGTGGCCGGCCAGCAGGGACACGGCGTCCGGGGTGGAGAGTTCGCCCAGGTCGTAGGCGGCGATTGCGGCCGCGCACACGTCGGAGGGTGCGATCCAGCCGTCGGCGGTGGGCAGCGGGCGGCGGAACCCGGCGGGCCGCCTTGGGTTCTCACCGCGCGCGGCGCGGCGCAGGGCGGGTCCGGTCAGGGTGTCGGCCGCGCCGAGCAGGGAGGAGTCGACGCGCACGCCGTGTCCGGTGCGCTCGCGCAGCAGCAGCCCGGCCAGCACGGCCTCGGCTCCGGTGAGCCCGCCCAGTACGTCGAGCAGCGTCATCAGGGAGGGGGCCGGCGGCTCGCCTTCGGGCCGGGCAGCCTCGCCGACGCCGGTACGGGCCTGGACCATGAAGTCCGTACCCATGGGGGCGTCGGGCAGGCGCTCTGCCCAGCCACTGGTGTACGCGTACACCAGGCTCGGGTTCACGGCGGCCAGGTCCTCGGCGTCCAGGCCGAGTTCGGCCGCCTTGCCCGGCGCCCAGTTGTGCAGGAACACGTCGGCTTCGGCGGTCATCTCCCGCAGGCGACGGCGGTCGGCCTCCGCCTTGATGTCGATCTCCACGGCCTTCTTGCCGCGGTTGAGGGCGAGCCAGCGTGCCGAGATGCCGGAGCAGGCCGGGGGCATGCCGCGCAGCAGGTCCCCGCCCGGCGGCTCGATCCGTATGACCTCGGCTCCCAGCCGTCCCAGCAGGTGGGCGGCGAGCGGGGCCTGGATGCGGCGGCCTGCCTCCAGCACGGTGATCCCGGCCAGCGGTCGGGAGGAGGAGGGAGCCGTTTCGCCGGATGTGGCGCCGGGCTCCAGCAGACGCAGGGACCAGGGCGCGGCGCCATCGTGTTCGGCGGCCCGCTCGGCCAGTGTCCGCAAGGCGCACACCTGCGCACCGGAGAGCGCGGCGGCCTGCCGGATCCGTGCCATGGGGTGGGCCCGGGTCACGGTGTGCAGGGCGGCGGGAAAGGGGGCGCAGGCGGTCGCGTACCGGAACTGGAACGGACGCCAGCCGGCCCGCATCGCGTCGGCGGGTGCTTCGAGCGCCTTCCAGAACGCGGCCCAGGCCCCGGGGTCGAGGGTCTCCAGTTCGAAGAGAGTGCCCTCGGCGGAGGTGAAGGGCGGCCCGCCGGGCGCGAGATCGGCCGCTTCGCCCTCGTCGGCCCCGTCGGCGGCCAGGTACTGGGAGACGGCGAGCAGTCCGGCCCGGTCCGCGCTCGTGGTGACCTGCCGGGGCTGGATGCCGCGGGCCGAGCCGATCAGTGTGGCGAGGAGGCCCTGGACGGTGAGGACGGCGGTGGCGGTGGCCGTGTAGTCGACCGCCAGGCCGCGCGGGCCGCCGTCCCGTCGGCCGTGGACGGCCATGACGCCGGTGGCGGCCTGCACGGTGGCTTCGTCGACGAGGCCGGCTTTCGGGCCGCCCCAGCCGGTGTTCGCGTGAACCGGCTCGGTTCCCGCGCCGGTCATCACGACATGCCCGGTGGCGGACTGGTCCTGTCCGGTGGCCTCGCCCTGTGCGCCGAGCAGCCGGAGGCGGTCCGCCACGACGCTCGTGATCTGCGGCGGCCCCGAGGTGTCGAAGCGCAATGTGTCGAGCGGCCGGCCCGTCTGCGTGGTTGCCGGTGACGCCATGCCTCTCCTCTCCTGACGCGGCGGTGGCCGCGCCGGGACGTTTCCGAATCCTGGGAACCCGGGAGCACGCGCGCCCGACCAGTTCCACGGACAGACAGTCGGACAACCGTTCCCACGGGTTCCCGGAAATCTGGAGGAAAGCAGTGACGGATCCAGGCGCAGCCAAGCCCGCTCACGCCCAACCTGCCGCGCAGGCGGCCCCGTTGCGTGAGCGGGTGGCCCGATTCGTCCGGAACGAGGTGATCCCGTACGAAGCGGTGCTGGACGCGGGAGGGGCCCGTGCATCAGCCGCGCTGGGCGAGCTCCGTGGCCGTGCCGTCAAGGAGGGACTGTGGGCGCTTCCCCTCCCGCAGGAGCTGGGCGGCGGGGGTCTGGCCTTGGGGGCGTACGCCGCACTGGCCGAGGCCGAGGGCGCCAGCGATCACGGACCCACCGCTCTCGGCTCCGCTCCCCTCCTCGACGTCACGATGCTCGCGCGCCACGGCGGCAGCCGGATCCGTGAGGCGTACCTGGCACGCCTGGTCGCCGGTGAGATCCGCACGTGCTACGCGATGACCGAGCCCGGTGTGCCGGGAACGAACCCGTTCCAGACCGCCACCCGGGCCGAACGCCGGGCGGACGGCGGCTGGTCGGTCACCGGCCGCAAGTGGTTCACCTCGGGAGCCGCGACCGCGGACCTGGTCACCGTGCTGGCCCGCACATCGGGCTCCCCGGGAGACCGCGAGGGGCTGTCGCTGCTGCTCGTACCGACCGGCTCCCCCGGCTTCCGCGTCGTCCGGGAACTCCCGGTATTCGGTGCGGCGGGCCAGTACGAGATCTCCCTCGACCAGGTTCCGGTGCCGGCCGACCACGTCGTAGGCGAGGAGGGCGGGGCACTCGCCGTCGCCGGGGAGCGCCTGCAGCTGGGACGGACGTTGCGCTGCCTGCGCTGGCTCGGCCAGGCCCGGCGGGCCTTCGACCTCATGTGTGAGCGGGCCGCGACCCGGAGCGGATCGCGTGGACCGCTCGCCGACCATCAGCTGGTCCAGCAGCACGTCTTCGACGCCCTCCTCGCCCTGCGCACCACCCGCCCGCTGGTCCACGAGGCGGTCGCCCTGATCGAGGCCGGGCAGGACGCGCACGTCGAGGTCGGGCTGGCCAAGGTCGCCGCGGCGCGGATGCTCCAGCAGGTCACGGACTCGGCGATCCAGGTCCACGGAGCCGCCGGCCTCGGCCCTGACACTCCGCTGCCCGCTCTGTTCCGCAGTGGCCGCGCCGCCAGGATCCTCGACGGCCCGGACGAACTGCACATCACGTCGGTGGCCCACCGCGTCCTGCGCGGCTACGGCGCGCAAGCCCCTACACGAGGGTGATGTCGACGACACCCTCCAGGGCGGCGAGCGCGAGCGTCAGGAAGAAGGTTCCCCAGATGAGTTCGTGCCGTACGGCCAGTCCCTTGCCCGCGTCGTAGCAGCCGTCCACCAGCCGTCCCACCGGCGCGTTGACCGCCTCCCCGTCGGAGAGGTGGCTCTCGGCCAGTCTGCTCAGGATCGCCACGGCCCGGTAGGAGCAGTGTTTCGCCCGCGGGCCGGGGACCCTGGCCAGCTTCATCAGCGCCACCGCGGTGATGGCGGCGGACGAGGTGTCGAGCGGGCCGTCGGGCCGCTCCGACTCGGCGGGCGGGATCAGCGGACCCGCCAGGAATCCTCCCCTGGACAGGAGTCGTTCGGCCGCCGCCGCCAGGCGGTCGGGCCGGTGCCGGGCGAGCTCGGGATGCAGCAGCGCTTCGGCGACCGCCAGCAGAAGCCAGGCGCGGCCCCGGCTCCATCCCGGCGGCGGATCCGCCAGGGGCTGCCACTCGTGCCGACCGGTGTACTGCCATACGGGCGCCGGCCACTGCTTCTGCGGGAGGTACTCGCCCAGGCAGAGGTCGAGGTGCCGGTGCAGGTGCGCCGACGCGGCCTCCGCTCCACCGGGTCCGGCACCGGCCAGCAGGGACAACATCCCGGGAACGGCATCCACGCGAGCCAGCAGGCGGGGCCCGCCGAAGGCGGCTCCCCAGGGCACGAGACCCAGCGTGGGGTCATGCGCGGACAGGCAGGCGCCGGCGGCCGCCTTCCTGAGCTCCTCGGCCTGGTCGTCGTCGATCGCCAGGGCGGTTCCGTACCAGAAGATCAGGCCGCGGGTCGCCGTGTCGGCCCCCACCCAGCCCGCGAGGCGGGCCGTGCACCCTGCCGCTGCCGCCCGGTCGGCGTCGGCTCCGGTGTACCGGGCCCTGAGCCACAGCAGCCCGGCCCAGAACCCGCCGGCCCACGAGCCGCGACCGGTCGTCGTCCACCGGCCCTCCTCGGGGTCCGCGTACAGGGGGAAGCGCGCGCCCGACTCGGACTCGGACTCGGTGACGCGTTCCATCAGCGCCGCCAACGCACGGCCGGCCCAGTCCGTGCCGATCATGCGGACCGTACCTGCCGCTCACGGCGGTCGCGGGCGGCCCAGAGGAATGCGACCGCGCCCGCCGCGGCGAACTCCGCCGCCACCAGAAGCCAGCCGGCCCCGTACCGGTGGTCCTCCGACACCAGCAGCCCGAACAGCGGCGGTCCCACGGCGAACCCGGCGAAGAAGCCGGCCGCGGTCAGCGCCGAGTCCTGACCCGCCCGCCCCGGTGCGGCCCGCTGCATCACGAGCACCATCGTCACGGCGTTTCCGGAGACGGCGAACACCCCGACCGCGACGGCTCCGAGCCACACCAGCGGCCCGACCGCCACCGCCCCCACGAGGAGCACGGCCGCGCCGAGCGCCCCGCAGGCGAGCCATCCCGGCAGCCACTCGGCCCGCCCCGGACGTGCCGCCTTCGACCAGCCGACCCGGCCCGCGATGCCCGTTACGCCCAGCACTGCGACCAAGGCAGCGGCCGCGGTCGGCCCCAGCCCCAGTTGCCGTGCTCCGAACAGCGCGAGGTAGGTGTTCACGGAGGCGATGCCGCAGCCCAGGAACAGCGAGAACACCGCGAGCCACGCGACCGCCCCCCGTGGGACGAGTGAGGTACGGGGGCCGCCCGGGGCGACCGGAGGATCGGCGGGCAGAGCGCGCGCGGCCCACAGCCCGGTCAGCAGGGCCGCACCCGCCGCAGTCCAGACGGCGCCGCGCCAGCCGAGCCCCGAGGCGAGGGCCGCCAGTGGCAGCCCGGCCGCGAACGCCCCCAGTTGGACACCGGACTGCTTCATGCCGGTGACCGCGCCCCGGCGGGCGGGCGGTACCGCGGCGAGGATCGCCTTGTTGGTCGCCGGATTGGCCAGCGCCTGCGGCACTCCGCCCAGCGCGACCGCGCCCAGCAGCAGCCCGGCGCCAGGGGCCGTACCGATCAGTGCGAGCGCCACGGCGGAGATCAGGAGCAGGGCCACCAGGGAGCGTCGCGGCCCCACCCGGTCCACGATCCGGCCGCCGGCCGGCGAGAGCAGGGCTGCCGTACCGAACCCGATCGTGGTCGTCAGCCCCAGAGTGACGGGAGATATCTCCAGCTCGTCCACGAGGCGCGGCCCGAGTGCGCCGAGCAGGAACAACTGCAGCATCGAGAAGGCCATGGCGGCGGTCAGGAGCCCGGTGAGCTGTCGGCCTGCGCGGAATGTCGTCCCTTCCGGCGCAGCAGTCGCCGCTTCCTCCGCTGGCACAACCGTCTCCTTCCGAGGTCCATCGCAACTGCCGGATGCGAAGTCAGTCGGTCGAGCAGTCCCTCCGGTTCCCCCCTCTCCTTGTGGCCCGCACCACACCTTCGGCGGGACGCAGTTCGCGTTCGAGGGCGGACAGGGCGAACGCGTGCGGTGAGGTGTGCTGCCAGCGGGACCGTCCGAACATCACGTCTTCGGAGATCCCGCTCAGCATGGCCACGGCCCGGATGGTGAACTCGGGAAGCTCCACTTCGGCGAACTGTCCCAGATCCCGGCCCTCCCGGAGGATGGCTTCCAGGCGCTCGTCCCAGCCGTCCAGCAGCTCGGTGAGGATGCGCCGGCCCGCTTCGTCGTGGCGCTGGGCCAGCACCTTCGTCCACAGCGCGTACCGTTCGTCGCCTTGGTGGCGGGGCAGGTAGAAGCCGACGAACAGGTCCAGCTTCTCCGCAGGGGATGCGGCCTGGTCGGCGGCCTGCTGGAACCGGGACCAGAGATCCGCTTGGCTCCACGCGAGGACTTCGAGCAGGAGCCGGTCCTTCTTGCCGAAGTGGTAGAGGATGTGCCCGGTGCTCATGCCGGCCCGCGCGGCGATGTCCGACATCCGCACGGCTGCGGTGCCCTTCTCGGCGATGACGCTGATGGCAGCCCTCATCGCCCGTCCCCGCGCTTCGTCCCCGCTGGGCTGGCGCTTCCTGTCCCCTGGGGCCCGGGCGGCGGGCCCGGTCTCTGACGTCGGCATGGTCCACGCACCTCGGCTCGTGCTGACTAGATTTTCAGTCTAGACTGAAAATCTAGTCAGTGCGATGGGGAGGCCGTCGGTCGGTCCGACGCCCAGCGGCTCGCCTGTCCGTCCCGACCACCCTGGAGACACCCGCATGACGCACGGATTCGATGTCGTGGAGACCTGTATCGCCGACCTGCGTGCGGCGCTGGAGAAGGGTGAGACCACTTCTGTCGAGCTGCTCGACGCCTACCTCGCCCGGATCGAGGCGTACGACCGGCCCGGCACGGCCACCGCTCTCAACGCGATGGTCGTGATGAACCCGGACGCCCGGGCGGAAGCGGAGGCCAGCGACGCACGCCGTGCGCGGGGCGAGACGCTCGGCCCGCTGGACGGCATCCCGTACACCGCGAAGGACAGCTACCTCGCGAAGGGTCTGACGGCCGCGTCCGGCTCCCCCGCGTTCGAGCACCTCGTCGCCCAGCGCGACGCCTTCGCCATCGAGCGCCTGCGCGCCGGCGGGGCCGTCCTCATCGGCCTGACCAACATGCCGCCGATGGCGAACGGCGGCATGCAGCGCGGTGTGTACGGCCGCGCGGAAAGCCCGTACAGCGCCGACTGGCTCACCAGCGCCTACGGCTCCGGCTCCTCCAACGGCTCCGGCACGGCGACGGCCGCGTCGTTCGGCGCGTTCGGCCTCGGCGAGGAGACCTGGTCCTCGGGCCGGGCACCCGCTTCGAACAACGCGCTGTGCGCCTACACGCCCAGCCGCGGCGTGATCTCGGTCCGCGGCAACTGGCCGCTCGTACCGACCATGGACGTCGTGGTCCCGCACACCCGCACCATGGCCGACCTGCTCGAACTGCTCGACGTCATCGTCGCCGACGACCCGCACACGCGCGGGGACCTGTGGCGCGCGCAGCCGTGGATCTCGCTGCCCCCGGCCTCGCAGGTGCGACCCGCCTCCTACCCGGAGCTCGCACCCGCCGATGCTCCGGCAGCGCACGACGCGCTCGCCGGCAAGCGCGTCGGCGTACCCAGGATGTACATCAACGCCGACCCCGGGGCCGGAACGAACCCCGACGGAGGCATCGGCGGCCAGACCGGTCAGCGCATCGACACGCGTCCTTCGGTGATCGCCCTGTGGGAAGCCGCGCGCCGCGACCTGGAGGCAGCCGGCGCCGAGGTGGTCGAGGTCGACTTCCCCGTCGTGTCGAACTACGAGTCCGACCGCCCCGGTGCGCCCTCGCTGCTCACCCGCGGACTGGTCGGCCGCGACTTCCTCACCTTCGAGATAGAGGACCTGTCCGCCTGGGCATGGGACGACTTCCTGCGGGCCAACGGCGACCCGGCGCTCTCCACCCTGGCCGAGGTCGACGGTGCCCGCATCTGGCCCAAGCAGGAAGGCGAACTGCCCGACCGCTACGACGGTTTCGACGACACGATCGGCGACTACCCGCGCTTCGTGCGCGAGCGCCCGTACGCGGCCCTCACCGACATGCCGCACCTGGAGCAGGGGCTGCGCGGGCTCGAGGAGACGCGCCGGGTCGACCTGGAGCTGTGGATGGACGGACTGGGCCTGGACGCGGTGGTGTTCCCCGCGGTCGCAGACGTGGGCCCCGCCGACATGGACGTGTCCGTGGCGTCCGCCGACCTCGGCTGGCGCAACGGCGTCTGGGTCGCGAACGGCAACCTGGTTCCCCGGCACCTCGGCATTCCGACGGTGACCGTGCCGATGGGTGCCATGACGGACACCGGCATGCCCGTCGGGCTGACCTTCGCAGGCCGCGCCTACGACGACAACGCCCTGCTGGTCCTCGCCGCGGCCTTCGAGAAGACCGGCAGCCCGCGCACGGTGCCGGCGCGTACGCCGCGGCTGTCGGCGCGGTGACCTGACCGGAGTTCCTCCGGGCGGTTGCAACACGGGCCGGACGCGTTCTGCCCGGCCGGGTGGACGTGACACGCCCGTCACGCCCACCCGGCGGCACCTCAGACCCGCGCGGCGGCGCGGGCGACGGGATGCAGGGCCGCGTACTCCAGCGGCGCCGACGGATCGATCGACACGTCCAGCTGGGCCGGACCCGAACCCGCCCGCACCAGGAGGTCACCGACGGCGGCGATCATCGCCCCGTTGTCGGTGCACAGGGTCAACGGCGGCACCCGCAGCTCGACACCCGCGGCGGCGCAACGCTCCTCGGCCAGGGCCCGCACCCGCGAGTTCGCGGCGACCCCGCCCACCACCACGAGGGTCCGCACCCCGTACTCCTCGCAGGCGGCCAGCGCCTTGCGCGTGAGCACGTCCGCGACGGCCTCCTGGAGGGAGGCGGCGCCGTCGGCGAGGGGAAGCTCCTCGCCGCGGATCCGGTGCTGCTCGGCCCAGCGCGCGGCGGCGGTCTTCAGCCCGGAGAAGGAGAAGGCGTACGGGGCGTCACCCGGACGCGTGAGCGGACGCGGGAACGCCACCGCGCACCCGTCGCCCCCGCGGGCCGCCCGGTCGATCGCGGGTCCGCCCGGGTAGGGCAGACCGAAAACCCGGGCCACCTTGTCGAAGCACTCCCCCGCGGCGTCATCGACGGTGTCGCCGAGGTGCAGGATCGGATCGCGTACGAGGTCCCGTACGAACAGCAGCGAGGTGTGCCCGCCCGAAACGATCAGCACCATGCACGGGTTCGGGAGCGGCCCGTGCTCCAGCGTGTCCGCGGCCACGTGCCCGGCCAGGTGGTGCACCCCGTACAGCGGTACGCCCGCGGAGTAGGCGAGGGCCTTCGCGCCGGCCAGGCCCACCTGCAGCGCACCCGACAGCCCCGGTCCGGTGGTCACGGCCACCGCCGTGATGTCCGAAATCCGCAGCCCCGCCTGGTCCAGGGCCTCCCGGACGACCGGGTTGAAGGCCTGTACGTGGGCACGGGCCGCGATCTCCGGCACCACCCCGCCGAAGCGCGCGTGCTCGTCCATGCTCGACGCCACCACATGCGCCAGGAGCCGCCCGCCGGACACGATCCCGGCCCCCGTCTCATCACAGGACGACTCGATGCCCAGCACCACCGGAGAGCCCACTACGACCCCTTTCGCACTCATAAAGCAGTTGCAACCTATGTGCAATAAGGTACGCGGCCGAGGGAGCAGGGGAGGTACGTGCGCGACAGGCCGAGAATGCAGGTATGGGCGAACGCGTTTTTGCAGCGGATGGCGTCGAACTGTGCGCCGAGTCCTTCGGCGCCCCCTCGGATCCGCCCATCCTGCTCATCATGGGCCTCGGGGCTTCGATGCTCTGGTGGGAAGAGGGCTTCTGCCGGATGCTCGCCGAGGGCGGGCGCTTCGTGATCCGTTACGACCACCGCGACACCGGCCGTTCGATCACCTACGAGCCGGGCCGTCCCGGGTACACCGCCGCGGACCTGGTCGGCGACGCCGCCCGCGTGCTCGACGCCTACGGGCTCCCAGCCGCGCATGTCGTGGGCGTCTCGGCCGGCGGGGCACTCGCGCAGCGGCTCGCACTCGATCACGCCGATCGGGTCCTCTCGCTCGCCCTGGTCAGCACGTCCTCCGTCGTGCCGGGCGACCTCGGGCTTCCCCCGCCCACCGAAGAGTTCTTGCGGTTCGTCGCGGCCGCGTACGTCGATTGGTCGGACGTCGATTCCGTGATCGACTACCAGGTCGCCTACGCCCGCATGCTCGCGGGGGGTCGGCGCCCGTTCGACGAGACCGCCGCACGCGGCCTCGTCCGTCGCGACGTCGAGCGCGCCCACGATTTCAGCGCGGCCCGCAACCACGACTCGCTCGAGGACGGCGAGCTCACACCGGCGCCCCCGTCCTCGATCGCCGTGCACACGTTGGTGATCCACGGGACTGCCGATCCGATGTTCCCGATCCGGCACGGGGAGGCACTCGCGGAGCAGATCCCCGAGGGACGGCTATTGCCCCTGGAGGACGCCGGCCACGGCCTCGAGCGAGCCGACTGGGCGACGGTCGTTCCCGCACTCCTCGAACTCACCGCAGCGGACAACGCCGACCAGGCAGTGCCCGGCAACGCTCTTTGAGGTTGCGTCCCGGTCCCGGCCTGCCGGGTCAGGGACCCGACGGCCGGACGTCGAGCACGGGTGCCTTCCCCGCGGTCACGAGGACGGTGTGTCAGGAGACGCTCTTCGACGCGCTGGAGACGACGCACTCCTTGTACTCGCTACCGTCGCCCTTGCCGGTGTACGGCGTCGTGGCCTCGGCCTGCTGGGAGCCACCGGCCTTGACCGTCAGGTTGGCGACCCTGGCCGTCGCCGGGAGGACGCCCGACCCGGGCGCGCCTTCGAACTTCATGGTGATGTTGTAGGTGTAGTTCGACGAGCCGCTGTTGGTGACGGTCAGCTGGGCGACGAGCTTCTTGCCCGAGTCGTCCAGGCGGCACTTGTCGATCTTGATGTCACGCTCGGCCTTGTTGGCGCTGCTCGAACCGCCGGTGACGGAGGGGGTGCCGGACGAGCTGCCGGTGGTGGTGCTGCCGGTGGTGCCGCTGCTGTCGCTGCCGCCGGTGGTACCGCTGCTGGAGGTGCCCGAGCTGCCCGAGCTGCCGGAGTGGGAGGAGCTGGAGCCGTGGCTGCCGCCACAGCTGGCTCCGTGGGAGCCACGGGCTCCCGTAAGCGCGACGACGGCCACACCGAAGACGGCTATTGCGCGGACATGACGAAGCTTCACATTCAATCCCGTTGCAAAGAGTGATGAGCAGATAGGCGCCTCGGCAGGCGCACGTCACCTTAATATCGTCTTTATGCCGCCTGGTTGCGTCCCATCCGGGCCGGCCCACCGGATCGTGACACGATCACGACATACTGATCACATGCGGGGCGCGGGCCGCCGATCCCTGCGGCCCGCCGCCCGACGTGGTTACAACTCGCCCGTGTACAGCAGCCGGTTCGGGCTGGTCCTGCTGATGTTGGTCAGGGCGTCCTTGGTGGACTGGTCGTCCAGGAAATCGGCGATCTCCGCCGGCTCTGCGGTCGGGTGCGCCTGCTTGTAGAGGACGGCGACACCCGCGACGTGCGGCGCGGCCATGGACGTGCCGTTCAGGGCCACGCTGCCGCCACCGAGCTTGGCGGAGACGATGTCCTGGCCCGGGGCATAGAGGGACAGGCACGGACCGTAGTTGGAGAAGTCGGTCTCCTCGTCGTACCGGTTGGTCGCGCCGACCGTGACCACGCGGAGCGCTGAGGCGGGGGAGACATTGCAGGCGTCGATCGCGGAGTTGCCCGCCGCGAAGACCGGCAGCACACCTGCGTCGGAGAGCGCGGTCGCCGCGTTGTTGACCGTCTCCGACCGGTCCCCGCCCAGAGAGCCGTTCAGCACGGCCGGCTGCTTGGCGTTCTTGGCCACCCAGTCCATGCCCGCGAGGATCCCCGACCACTCGCCCTTGCCCTCGCAGTTGAGGACACGGACGCTGACCAGGCTCGCCTTGCGCGCCACCCCGTACGACTTGCCCGCGACCGTGCCCGCCACGTGCGTACCGTGCCCGTTGCAGTCCTGACCGTTGCGCCCGTCGTTGATCGCGTCGAAGCCCGGCTTGGCGCGGCCCCCGAACTCGTCGTGCGCGTAGTCGATGCCTGTGTCGAGGATGTACGCGGTCACGCCGGCGCCGTTGCCCTCGGTGCTGAAGTCGTCGTCGAGCGGCAGCAGCTTCTGGTCGATCCGGTCCAGACCCCACGACGTGGCCGGGGCCCGCATACCGCTCGCGGAGGACGGCATCGGCACGGACTGCACCTTCGCGTCCTCCTCTACCGCCTTCACCCCCAGGCTGTTGCGGACGATCGACAACTGGAGCGGGGTCATCGGGACCGCGAAGCCGTTCAGCGCCGAGCCGTAGACGAACGTCGGCTTCAGACCCAGCTTCTGCGCGGCCTTCGGCGCGTCCCCCCCCTTCTCCAGGATGACGATGTACCGGCCGGGCACGGCGTTCGCGGCGGCGTGCAGCGGTGCCGGGGTCGGTTCCGGGGTGTCGGCGGAGGCGGCTCCGGCGGCGATGGAGGGCACGGTGAGCAAGGCGGTGGTGGCCAGGCGTGCGAGCAGGCGCATGAAGGGAACTCCCTGACGGGGTGAAGGCGGGCATGGACCGGCCGCCCCCACGACGACGGGTTGCCTGCGCGGGGACGGCCTCTCCCCTACATCGGGTCCCTTTTCCGCCCGCCTTGAACCCGGCCCCCGCACGACCGGTCCCCTCGTTCGGCCTCGTCAAGGCACGCTGACGCCCGGATGCGCAAAGGATCGCCCCTTGTGGGCCCGGGACCATGTCCGTCTGCGGTCCCCAGCCGGACGTCCCGGGCGGCCCCAGCAAGATCACCTGTACGGCCCGCCCCCACACCGGGGAGCGCACGGCTGGTGCGCTCCCCGTGCCCCCGCCACACCCCCGGACGTCGTTGAACGGTGCCGCCGGCCATGGTGGCCTCGCCCCATGCGCAACCGTGTGAGCCGAGCCGCCCTGCCCGTGGCCGCCGCCGTCCTGGCCGCCGTCGCGGTCCTTCCTCTGTCCACCGCCGCCACGGCCGCCGTACGCGAGCCCGCGCCGCGGGCCACTCCGGCCGACTGGCCCTCGTACATCGTCACCGTGCGGCGAGGCGTCGACCCGGCTGCCGTGGCGGCCCAGGCCGGCGTGCGACCGGAGCGCTCCTTCCACCACGCCCTGAACGGCTTCGCGGCCCGGCTCAGCCCGGCTCAGGTCGCCGAGGTGGCTGCCCTGCCGGGGGTGGTGTCGGTGGAACCCGACGGCGCCGCGGGGCCGTTCGGGCGGCCTGGAGCATCAGTTGCCCTTGACCTCCAGCGCCCCTCGCGCCAGGCGATGAACGTGACGTACGCTTCCCGGAAATCCCGGTAGGCGGCGTCGTACGCGCCCCGGCGCTCAGAACTGTCGTCACCGAGTAGCGCGTTGAGCCGTTGCTGCACGCGGCGGGCCATGTTCCGTACGTGATCCGCCGCGTCGGACACAGCGGCAGGGCCATCGAGCCGGACCTCGTGCATCGCCCTGTTCATGTCCCCGATGGCCGGGCCTATGCGCTCGTACATCTGCGTCAGGAGCCGGCCCTTGCTCTCACGGTCACGCGCTGCATCAACGTCATCGATCTGCCACGTGACCACGTTGAACGCGTGCGCGCAGCTCATCATCTCCCGGTATGCGGATCGGCGCCGCTCACGCTCCTCACGCAGGGCCTCCGCCCTCGTTGTCGCCTCGGCTTGGGCCCGCGCCGCGCGGAGAGTCGCCCGCGCGGTGATGTAGCTGGCTCCGAGTGCAGTCAGTGCCGTGAGGACGCCGACCCACAGTCCGCTGTTCGTCATGGTCGAAAAGTCTGTCAGCCGAGCGTGGCAGTGGAACAGTCCGCGCCTTCTACGCCCTCGCCTCGGCGTTCGCTTGCCGTAGCCTGTTCATGCCGCGGCGGGGGCGGTAGCGCAGAGGTCGTCGCACCCTCTTGCTCAGAGGGATGACGCCGGTTCGAATCCGGCTCGCCCCCGCCGCGCGCACTCTCGCAGCACTTGGTCCAAGTCCGCGATCCAGGTCGGCCCGGGGTGACTTGCGCCTGCACGGGCCGACCCTGACGGCACCGGCTCAGCCCGGGTCGGGCAGCTGGATCGCGGCGAGTTTGGCCGGGTCAACGACGATGTGGATGCCGGTGATCCGGCCTTCGGTGACGGTGAAGGCGATGACGGAGAGAGGGGTTCCGTCGGTGCGCCAGGACATGTGGCCGGGAACGCCGTTGACCAGCACGGGTCGGTGGCGGGCGACTTCGCCGGAGAACATGCGGGCGCCGGTGGCGACCTGGGTGGCGCCGAGGGTGACGACCACCCCGGCGGGGGTGTCGACGGTCAGCTTCACGTTCGGGTCGAGGACACGCAGGAGCGCTTCGAAGTCGCCGCCGAGGGCGGCGGCGCGAAATGCCTGGACGACCTCGCGGTGCTCGCGGCCGGGGCTCGCCGGTCGGTCCGTGGCCCGGACCTTGCGGCGGGCTCGGCTGGCGACCATCTTGGTGGCGTCGGCGGATTTGCCGAGGATCTGGCCGATGTCGCGGAACGGGACGGCGAACATGTCGTGCAGGACGAAGGCCAGGCGTTCGCCGGGGGTCAGCGAGTCGAGCACGACGAGCAGGGCGAGGCCCACTGAATCGGCCAGTGCCGCCTGCTCGTCCGGCGCGGGGTCGTCGGCGGGCGTCACCACGAGTTCCGCGAACTGTTGTCCGTAGGCGGTTTCGGGGTGGGCCTGGCGGGATCTCAGAAGGTCCAGGCTGATGCGGCCGACCACGGTGGTCAGCCAGCCCCCCAGGTTGTCGATGGTCGCCGCGTCCTGGCGGACGAGGCGCATCCAGGCCTCCTGGACCACGTCCTCGGCGTCGGCGTGAGAGCCCAGCACGCGGTAGGCGACGGCGCGCAGCCGCTCGCGCTGGGCTTCGAAGGCTTCGGTCACGAGGCCGGACGGGTGGGCGGTCACGGCTTGCGCTGCTGACGGAGCGAAACCCGGTTGCCGTCCGGGTCCACCGCCTCGATGCGGACCCCGAACGGATAGTCCTCGGGCTCCGCTTGCTCGAAAACGACGCCGCGCCGGCGCATGAGCTCGAAATCCTTCCGCAGATCGTCGGACTCCAGGATCAGCGGACCGGGCACGGCATGCCGGCCCGCGTCACCCGGCTGTCCCGCGGCCGCCGCGTGCGACCACAGGATGATCTGCACCGGGCTGTCGGGTATGCCGACGGTGAGGAACCGTCCGTCGGGCCCCGGGAAGTCGATGGTCTTCTCCAGGCCCAGCCCCTCGGTGTAGAACTCCAGCGCGCGGTCCTGGTCGGTGACGTAGACCGTCACGTACATGATCTTGGTCAGCATCCTGCTCTCGATTCACTCGTCGGTCCGACAACCGTTCGCATTCGGTCGTCGCCCCTATGACGAGTGCCGACGGAGGAAGGTAACAAGACCCTTCCGTTCCGCCGGTCGTGGTCCTGCACTGCGCGGACCACATGGCGGTCCTGCTCGCCGACCGCCCGCACGGCGGCGCCCGCGGCGATACCCGCTGGTGCCGGTGGGACGGGTGCCGCAGGATGGGGCGCATGAGTCTGGCGACCGTCACGCACCGGGTGGAGTTCCTGCGCCACCCCCACCCGGGTTACCCGGACCTCACGGCCTGGGGCATCCGGATCGACGGTACCGACCTGCGCGTCCTGGTCGCGGAGGCGACGCGCGGACTCTGGAGCCGGGAGCTCGACGAGGACGACGACACCCCGCAGGAGCGCGAGGAGTTCCTGCTCCGCCAACACGCTCCGCTCCACCTGGACGACGACGCCGACGGCGCCCGGGCCCGGGCTCATTTCCTGGGCGACGCCCCGCCGGACCTCCGCGACCGCGACACCGGCGCCCTGTGCCTCCTGGGCTGCTCCTGCGGGATCGACGCCTGCTGGCCCCTGCTCGCCACGGTCCGCGTCACGGCGACGGAGGTCACCTGGTCCGGCTTCCACCAGCCTCACCGGCCGCAGTGGGGCGAACTGCCGCTGGGCCCCTACGTCTTCCCGCGCCCGGCCTACGAGGAATCCCTGGGCGCGCCGGTCGCGCTCACCCGGGACCCCCTCGCGCCGCTTCTGGGTGAGGGATAGCCCCAGCGGGGGCCCTGCGCCGTCTCGTGGCCCGGACTCCTCATGTGATCAGGAACTCATCCGCTTGGTCGGACAGCCTGCGGGGCTGTACCGTCACGGCGACATTGACACATAGCGACGACGGCGAGACGGAAGCCCGGTGTGAATCCGGCATGGTCGCGCCACTGTGTGCTGCGATGCCACACCTCCGGGGGTGGCGGCGCGGCGAGTCAGACCCGAGGACCGTCGTCCCCGCCACCACATGGGACGCGTGTTCCCCGAGGAGGTCCACCATGGCCGAGGCTGCCGCTTCCGCTGCCATACCCACCCCCGCCCTTTCGCCGTCGGCTCCGCTGCCCGTTCGCGCGGTGCTGCCCTGGGCGCTGTTCGTCGGCCTGCTGATGCTCGTGGCCCTGTACTTCGTCGGCGCCGAGCAGGGTGCCACCGCCGTGTTCTCCGGCGAGGGCGTGCACGAGTGGGTGCACGACGGCCGTCATCTGCTCGGCTTCCCCTGCCACTGAGAGGCCAACGCGCCATGTACGCCTCCACTGTCAGAGGTCTGCTGGTCCGCGGCATGCTCGCGGGCCTGATCGCCGGACTGTTCGCGTTCGCCGTCGCCTACGTGGTCGGTGAGCCCCCGGTTCGGGGCTCCATCGCCGTCGAAGAGGCCACGGCCGCCAAGGACGTTGCCGACGCCGGTGCGATGGCCGGCCACGCCGGTCACGGTGCTGCCGCCCCCGCCGCCGAGGAGGAGGAAGAGCTCGTCAGCCGGCCCGTTCAGTCGACCGTCGGTCTCGCCACCGGCGTGCTGGTCTACGGGGTCGCGCTGGGCGGTATCGCCTCCCTCGCGTTCTCCTTCGCCCTGGGCCGCGTCGGCGGGTTCAGCCCCCGTGCGACGGCGGCGCTCACGGCCGCGGGCGCCTTCGCGACCGTCTACCTGGTGCCGTTCCTGAAGTACCCGGCCACCCCGCCGGCGGTCGGCAATCCGGACACCATCGGCCAGCGCACCACGCTGTTCTTCCTGATGATCCTGCTCAGCGTCCTGCTCGGCGTCGGCGCGATCATCCTGGGACGGCGGCTGGCCCCGCGCCTGGGCAACTGGAACGCGACGCTGACGGCCGGGGCGGGCTTCGTCGTCGCCACGGCGCTGGCCTTCCTCGTCCTTCCGGACAACACCGACGCGGTCAAGCCCGAGTTCCCCGCCGCGCTGCTGTGGGAATTCCGGGTGGCCTCGCTGTCCGTCCAGGTCGTGCTGTGGGCCGTCTTCGGGGTCGTGTTCGGCGTCCTCGCCCAGCGGCTGCTGGCCCACCGCACCGACCCCGCCGGTGCGGAGGCCGCGACGACCCGGACGGCATCCGCCCTCGGCTGATCGCCCGGCGACACAGCTACCCGACGGCCCTGCCGCCCCGACATCCGGGGCGGCAGGGCCGTTCCCTTGCGTCTTCCGTCGCCCTCCGGTCCCGGGAAGTACGACGGGCACGCGCTGCGGGCGCTACCAGGACGACTTGGTGACCCCCGGCAGGAACCCGGCGTGCGCCTGCTCACGCATCCGGACGCGCGAGAGCCCGAACTTCCGCAGGTGACCGCGGGGACGGCCGTCCACGCCGTCCCGGTTGCGCACCCGGGTGGCGCTCGCGTCGCGGGGCTGCCTGCGCAGTTCCGCCAGCGCCGCGCCCCGCTCGGCCTCCGTCGAGGACGGCCTCCGGAGGACCTCCTTCAGCTCGGCGCGCCGGGCTGCGTACCGCTCGACGATCGCCCTGCGCTTCTCGTTCTGCGCGATCTTGCTCTTCTTGGCCATCAGACCTTCACCCCCCGGGCGCGGATCCGGGCCACGGCCGCTTCGACGCCGATGACGTCGACGGTCTTGATCGCCTTCGCGCTCAGGGTCAGGCGGACATGCCGTCCCTCGCTCGGCAGCCAGTAGCGCTTGCTTTGGATGTTGGGGTCGAAGCGGCGGGAAGTACGCCGGTGCGAGTGGGAGATGTGGTGGCCGAAGCCCGGCTTCGCGCCGGTCAGCTGGCAGTGTGCGGACAAGGTGCTACCTGCCCCTCTCTGGGCGGAGTGGTTATTGGAAATGATTTCCATTGCCGTATAGTAGCGGCATGGCACGCAACGAAACACGCCCGATCGTCAAGCTCCGCTCCACGGCCGGGACCGGATACACGTACGTCACCCGCAAGAACCGGCGGAACGACCCGGACCGCATGGTGCTGCGCAAGTTCGACCCTGTGGTCCGCCGGCACGTCGACTTCCGCGAAGAGCGCTGACCCCCGCCCCTCCTGCCTGAAGGAACCGTCATGAAGCCCGGGATCCACCCCGCCTACGGCCCCGTCGTCTTCCGCGACAAGGCCGCCGACTTCGCCTTCCTCACCCGCTCGACCGCCACCAGCGGCAAAACGGTGGAGTGGGAGGACGGCAACACCTACCCCGTCATAGACGTGGAGATCTCCTCGCAGAGCCACCCCTTCTACACCGGCACCGCCCGCGTCCTGGACACCGCCGGCCGCGTCGAGCGCTTCGAGCGCCGTTACGGGAGCAAGGCGTGAGGCTGCCCGTCGTCATCGTCGGCGGGCTCCACTCGGACGCCCGCAAGGAGGTCGTGGACCGGCTGCTGCATGCCGTACCCGGCAGCGTCGCCCTCCATCACGACCTCGCCACAGCGGCGGCGGGCACGGTGCTGCGCGTGGTGCGCGACGCCTCGGGCGAGCTGTCCCGGGGCGAAGCGCCCCTCGTCAACGACTGCGCCTGCTGCGCGCTGCGCGAGGACCTGGTCCCCGAGCTGGAACGGATGGCCGGCATCGGGCTGACCCGGCTGGCCGTCGTCGAGCTGTGGGATTCCGTCGAACCCAAGGCGATGGCCGAAGTCGTCACCGCGCACGGCGCCGACGCACTCGACCTCACCGGCGTGATCACCGCGGTCGACCCGGCCCTCGTCCTGCCCTACCTCGTCAACGGCGACGACCTGGCCGACGCGGGCCTCGCGGCGGCCGCCACCGATCAGCGCACGGTCGGGGACACCTGGGCGCGCCAGTTGGAGTACGCGCCCGTACTCGCGCTCGTCGACAGCGAGGAAGCCGACGACGAGGACCGCGCCCTGCTGGCCCAACTCCACCCGACTGCCCGGCAGGTGTCCGCCGCATCCGGCGAGCTCGCGCAGGCGGCCTTTGCCGGCTTCGACGTGGAAGCGGCGGCCGCCGCCCAGCACCCGGCCTGCGCCCTGCTCCCCCAGGAGGCGGAGGAAGCGGGGGTGACCACCTTGGTCTGGCACCGCCGCCGCCCCTTCCATCCCGAGCGCCTCTACCAGGCCCTGGAAGACCTGTGCTGCGCGGCCGCCCGCAGCCGTGGCCGGTTCTGGCTCGCCGACCGCCCCGACACCCTGCTGGCCTGGGACGCGGCGGGCGGCGCCCTGTGCGTGGAGAACGCCGGCCCCTGGCTGGCGTCCCTGCCGGACGCCGCCTGGGAGCTGGTCCCGCCGATGCGCAGGGCGGCGGCCTCGCTCCACTGGCATCCCGAGCACGGCGACTGCTGCCAGCACCTCGTCTTCACCTCCCCCGGCCTCGATCGCCACGGCCTGGAACGACTCCTGGAGTCCTGCCTGCTCACCGACGCCGAATACGCGGCGGGACCGGAGGCGTGGAGATCCCTTCCAGCCGCCTTCGACTCCCTCCTCGACCCCGTCTCGTAAGACCCGTACCACCCGACGACTCCACGACCGCAAGGAACGCGCATGGCCCGCCGCCAGAACGCCCACAAGCCGCTCAAGGCCCGCCCCAACCCGCTGGACGCAGCAGGGATCACCTACATCGACTACAAGGACACCGACCTGCTGCGGAAGTTCGTCTCCGACCGGGGCAAGATCCGTAGCCGCCGCGTCACCCGCGTCACCGCCCAGCAGCAGCGACAGCTCGCCGCCGCCGTCAAGAACGCCCGCGAAATGGCCCTGCTCCCGTACGGCACCCGATAGGCCGCGGCGCAACCCGCCGGCGTCGGCAAACGACAACACCCCACAACTCACCCAGGAGATACCGATGGCAGTCCCGAAGCGGAAGACGTCCCGGAGCAACACCCGTCACCGCAGGGCCCAGTGGAAGGCCAGCACACCGCAGCTCGTCCCGATCACGGTCGACGGCTCGGTGTACCGGGTGCCGCAGCGCCTGGTGAAGGCCTACGAGCGCGGTCTGCTGCGCCCCGAAGGCTGAGCCGCTCATGACGACGTACGACCGACTGCCCGTGACCGTCCTGTCCGGCTTCCTCGGTGCGGGAAAGACCACCCTGCTCAACCACGTCCTCGGCAACCGCGAGGGACTGCGGGTCGCGGTGATCGTCAACGACATGAGCGAGGTCAACATCGACGCCGCGCTCGTGCGCGGCGGCGAGGCGGCCCTGTCGCGCACCGAGGAACGCCTGGTCGAGATGACCAACGGCTGCATCTGCTGCACCCTGCGCGACGACCTGCTCGAAGAGGTCGACCGCCTCGCCCGTGAGGGCCGCTTCGACCACCTGCTCATCGAGTCGAGCGGCATCTCGGAACCCATGCCGGTCGCCGCCACGTTCTCGTTCCCCCGCGACGACGGCGCCACCCTCGGCGATCTCGCCCGTCTCGACACCATGGTCACCGTGGTCGACGCGGCGAACTTCCTGCCGGAACTCGCGGGTGGCGACGAACTCGCCGCGCGCGGACTCGACCAGTACGAGGACGACGAACGCACCGTGAGCGACCTCCTCGTGGACCAGGTCGAGTTCGCGGACGTCATCGTCCTCAACAAGCTCGACCTGGTCGGGCCGGACCAGGCCGCTGTGCTGCGTGCCGCCCTCGCCCGCCTCAACCCCGAGGCCCGCGTCGTCCCTGCCGTCCGTGGGCGTGTCGCGCTCGAACAGGTGCTGGGCACCGGTCTGTTCGACGTCGAACGGGCCCAGCAGGCGCCAGGCTGGGTCAAGGAGCTCAACGGCGACCATGTTCCGGAAACGGAGGAGTACGGCATCTCCTCCCTCGTCTTCCGCTCCGATCTCCCCTTCCACCCCGGCCGCCTGTGGACTTTCGTCACCAAGGGCCTCGACAGCGGCACCTTCGGCCGGATCCTGCGCTCAAAGGGGTTCTTCCGGCTCGCCAGCCGCCCCCGCGTGACCGGTCTCTGGTCACAGGCGGGCGCGGTGGCCCGCTTCGAGCCCGCGGGCGCCCTCGGCCCGGACAGCAGCCAGGGCCAGGAACTCGTCTTCATCGGCACCGGGCTGCGTCCTGAAGCCCTCCGGGCGGCCCTCGAAGCCTGCCTGCTCGACGCGCACGAGCCCGTGCCCCCCGAGGACGATTTCCCGGCGTGGGAGACGTACGGAATCGACGGCGCCTGCGAGCACGAACACCCGCACTCGGCCTACGAGGCGGTGGCCTGAGACACCGTCACAGGGGCAGCGACAGAGGGAGGGTGACGTCAGTTGGCGGTGCGGGCGGCTGCCGTCCCCGGTCCCGTCGGGGCCAGGACGGCGGCCGTCAGGTGTTCGCGGAACCAGCGGTGCCCCGGATCGGTCGAGTTGCGGGGGTGCCAGGCCATCCCGAGGTCGAGGGGGGCCAGTTCGAGGGGGATGGGGAACGTCCGCAGTCCCATGGCGGTGACGGTGTCGGGGAGCCAGTCGGCCAGGCTGAGCGCGACGAGGTCGGTGTCCCGGGCGAGCATCATCGCGCTCGTGTGGCTGGGCACCACGACCGCGGTCCGGCGTTGCAGCCCGAGTTCCGCGAGCGCGGTGTCGATGGGTCCGAGGCGCTTGCCGAGCCGGGAGATGCCGATGTGGTCGGCCGCGGCGAAACGGCGGGCGTCGATCGGCCGGTCGAAGAGGGGGTGACCGCTGCGGGCGATGCCGACCAGCGGCGTCCGCCTCAGCGGGCGGGTCCGGATCTCCGGATCCAGGTGTCCCAGGACGCCCAGCTCGACGTCCACCCATCCCTGCCGCAGCCCAGGGCCGCCCTCCAATGCCTCCGGCAGGAAGACGACGTCCACCTGCGGGGCCTCGGCGTGGATCCGCTCGGTCAGGCTCGCGGCCAGTCCCACCAGCAGCAGGTCGGCGGCCTGCACCGTGAAGGTGCGCTGGAGATGCACGGCATCGAAACCGGGGCCGGGCCGCAGGACGTTGTCGCAGCCGCGCAGCAACGCGCCGACCTCCTCCCGGAGTTCGACGGCGCGCGGGGTCGGGACCAGCCCCTGGCCGGCCCGGACCAGCAGCGGGTCACCGACGGCGCGGCGGAGCCGGGCGAGGGTGCGGCTGACCGCCGCGGGCGAGGTGCCCAGGCGCTCCGCTGCGCGGGTCACGCTGTTCTCCTGGAGCAGGGCGTCCAGGACTCTCAGCAGGTTGAGATCCACGAATGCCTCCTGAGCTGCACTTTTACGCCTGAGTCAATGATTCGATGTCAATCTTTGCATTGTTCGCGGCGTCTTCCGGCGCGGAGAGTGGACATGCCCGCGAAGACTCGCGGCATTCACTTCACCCCCCTTTCAAGGAGCCGCTGTGCAGCAGTCCCCCCGCGCCGGTAGGGAAGGCGACGTCCTCGCCGTCGTCAGTCAGAGCGGACCGACGGTCTCGTTCTTCGACGCCGCTTCCGACCGGCACCTCGTCGACCTGGAAGTCCCCGCCGAGCCCCACGAGTTGTGTTTCGACCCGACGCAGCGACTGCTGTGGTGCACGTTGACGTACCGCTCGGGCTACTACCACGCGAACGGCGGCCGGCGCACCGAACTGGCCGTCATCGACCCTGACACCCGCCGCATCGTCGAGGTCGTCGACCTGGCTCCGGAACACGGGCCGCACGGCCTGGCGTTGGATGCGGAGCGAGATCGCCTCTACGTCAGCGTGGAGGGTTCGGAGGACCGGCCCGGCGGTGTCGTGGTGATCGACACGCGGACCCGTCGGCCCCTGGGCAGGATCGATACGGACGCGCCCGGCCCGCACTGGTTCGCCATCGATCCGGCGGGGCGGACGGGTTACGCCACCAACAAGGAAGCGCCGTTCGTTTCGGTCGTCGACCTCGAACGGGGCAGCCTCACCGCGAAGGTCGAGGTACCGGGCAGTGAGGGCCTCGCCGTCTCCGCCGACGGCAGGCACGTCTTCGTCGCCGCGCCCTACGGCGATTTCTCCGGCTCCGCGGAGGATCGGCCGCCCACCGGGATCCGGGTCATCGACACCCGGACGGCGGCCGTCGTCGACACCCTGCCCGCCGGGGACATCGTCCTGCCGGTGCACGTGACCTCGACGGGCAGGCTGCTCGCGGGCGAGGTGCGCATGGCGCCCGACCCCGTCTCCCGACTCGGGCACCACGCACCGGGCCGCCTCACCGTGTTCTGCGCCGACACCCGCAAGCAGCTGGGCGACCTCGAGGTCGGTCTCTTCCCGCTGACGATCACCTCGTCCCCCGACGGCCGGCTCGCCTATGTGGCGTGCGTCGTCTCGTCCACCGTCGACGTCATCGACCTGGAGAGGCTCGAACGCCTGGCCCGGCTGGACATCGCCAAGCTCGGCGAACCCGGCGCGCACGGCCTCGCCTACGTTCCGCGCCCGGCCTGACCCCCGCCAGAGGCCCACCGGGGCGCACGACATCTTTCACCGATTCAATCAAGCGTTCGAATGCGTCTTTGGTTGGGGAGGGTCGGGCGGCCTACTCCGTTCGCCGAAGAGCTATGCCCTGGTTGCGTAGATATTCTGTGTAGTGTGATCGAGTCCGGACGGCCGCGGCTCCGTCGCCGCTACGGCCGGGGATGGCTTGTGCGGCTGTCGCCGGTCATTCTGACCGTCGTGATCGCCAGCCTGGCCTACAACACTCCGCCGGAAATGGCCTTCAGTCGCCTCCTGCCGGCGGCGCCGGCCCTGGCCGCCGCCATGTGGCCGGTTCTCCCCACCGTCCTGCTCGGGACGGTCTGCCTCCTCCTGATGATCGGGCTCAGCCTCGTCTTCCCCGACCTGGGAACGTGGTGGACGGCCGCGGGGATCATCGCGGTCACCGTGGCCGCCGCGTACGGAAGCCATCTCCGCCTCCAGCGGGAGCGCACCCTCTTTCAGGTGCGGCTCGTCGCCGACGCGGCGCAGCAGGTAGTGCTGAGCCCTCTGCCGCGGCGCCTCGGGAACGTCGAGATCGAATCGCTGTACCTCGCGGCCGCGGCGGAGGCCAGCATCGGCGGGGACTTCTACGAGGTGGCCGACACGCCGTACGGCATCAGGCTGCTCATCGGGGACGTACGGGGCAAGGGGCTGCCGGCAGTGGGGGCGGCCGCGGCGATCGTCAACGCCTTCCGGGAGGCGGCGTACGGTGAGATCGACCTGGTCAACGTCGCACGCAGGCTGGACGCCAGCAGCACTCGATACAACGCCGCCTTTCCCCCCGACGGGCCGATGGAGCGCTTCGCCACCGCCCTCCTCGCCGAGATCCCGCACGAGGAAAGACGTATCGTCATCCTCAACTGCGGACACCCTCCGCCTCTGCTCCTGAGCCGCGGGGCACTGCGTGTCCTCGAGTCGGACACCCCCTCGCCGCTGCTCAGCCTCGCGGAGCTGATCGGCGATCACTACAACGTCGACACCTTCGACTTCGCTCCCGGCGACCTGCTGCTCCTCTACACCGACGGGATCGCCGAGGCCCGCGCGCGCGACGGCGAGTTCTTCCCGTTGGCAGCCTGGATGCGTCAACAGCCGCCGACACCGCCCCGTGAACTGCTCACGGCCCTTCACCGCGACCTCCTCCGCTACAGCAGGGGCCGCCTTGACGACGACATCGCCGCCCTCGCCGTACGTCTGCGTGAACCCTGATCGACAGAGCGCCATGCGGCGCGGGGTCAGCCGTTCAGGGTCTGCATGAGTTCGGGCGAGTAGCGGTCGCCGGAGACGATCCCCAGCGGGGCGACCGCCTCGATCGCGGCGATGTCCTGCGCGGTCACCGTGATGTCCATGGCGGCGACGTTCTCCTCCAGGTACCGGCGGCGCTTGGTGCCCGGGATGGCGACGGCGCCCTGGTGCAGGACCCAGGCGAGGGCGAGCTGGGACGGGGTGGCGGACTTCCCTTCTGCCAGGCGCCGGACGGCGTCGACGACGGCGAGGTTGCGGGCGAAGTTCTCGCCCTGGAAGCGGGGGTCCGTGCGGCGGAAGTCGTCGGCCGCGAAGTCGTCGGGAGTGGTGATGGCGCCGGAGAGGAAGCCGCGGCCCAGCGGGGCGTAGGCGACGAGGCCGATGCCGAGCTCGTCGAGGGTGGCCTTCACCCCGTCGGTCTCGATGCCCCGCTCGAAGAGGGAGTACTCCGTCTGGACGGCCGTGAGGGGGTGGACGGCGTGGGCGCGCCGGATCGTGTCCGCGGCGGCTTCGCTGACGCCGACGTAGCGGACCTTGCCGGCCGTGACGAGCTCGGACATGGCGCCGATGCTCTCCTCCACGGGCACGTTCGGGTCGATGCGGTGCAGGTAGTACAGGTCGATGTGGTCGGTGCCCAGGTGGCGCAGGGAGCGGTCCGCGGCGCGGTGGATGTACTCCGGGCGGCCGTTGAAGCCGTGCATTGCGCCGTCGTCGTCGAACTCGAGGCCGGTCTTGGTGGCGATGACGACCTGGTCGCGGCGGTGGCCGGCGAGGGCCCCGAGGGCCTTGCCGATCAGCTGCTCGTTGCGGAAGGGGCCGTAGCCCTCGGCGGTGTCGAGCAGGGTGACGCCGAGCTCAAGGGCGCGGTCGATGGTCGCCAGCGATTCGGCCTCGTCGGTCGCGCCGTAGAAGGCGGTCATGCCCATGCAGCCGAGGCCTTCGGCGCCGACGTGGAGGCCCTGGCTGCCGAGTGCACGCAGTTCCATGATCGATGTCCTCTCTGGGGGGTTAGTAACTAACTGGTTAGTTCCAGAGTGGAGTGACCTCGCCCGTTTGTCAATAACTAGATAGTTACTTGCTAGCCTGAGCGACATGGCACGCGATTCCCAAGCAACGAGGGCCCGGATCCTGGAGGCCGGGTTCGACGAGTTCGCCCGCTACGGCATCGCCGGAGCCCGGGTCGACCGCATCGCGGAGGCGGCCGGCGCGAACAAGCGGATGATCTACGCCTACTACGGGAACAAAGAGCAGCTCTTCGACACGGTCATCCAGCAAGCGCTGGAGAAGGGCGCGGAGTCCGTGCCCTTCGACGCGGAGGACCTGCCCGGGTACGCCGGGGCGATCTTCGACCACCTCGTGGCGGACCCGCGGCTCATCCGGCTGGTGACGTGGAAGCTGCTGGAGCGGCCGGAGGCAACGGCACTCGAGGCCGAGGCCTACGACCGCAAGGTCGCCGCGCTCTCCACAGCGCAGCAGGACGGGCTGGTGGACCCCGCCTACCTGCCGGACGACATCCTGGCTCTGGTGCTGGCCCTGGCGCAGTCGTGGTTCACGATGGCGGGCGGTGCGCTGGGCGGCGAGGGCGGTTCCGGGTGGACACCGCAGCGCCGGGCCCGGCACCGCGCGGCGGTGGTCGAGGCGGTCGCCCGGCTCAGCGCGCCCCGGGACTCCGCCGCCCTGTAACCCGGGCCTTACAAACGGTTCCGGCCCGTCACGGCTCGCTCTCGGAACGCCCTGGGGAGGTCGCTTTCCGAACGGGCGTATCGCGTCCGGACTGCCTTCACGATGTCGTGCTGGTCGGGCGTTTCGGGTGGGGCGGCCACCGTCCACGTCCCGCTGTCGAACGCCTCGAGCATCACGAGACACCGGGAGAAGTCGTCGGCGTGGAGTTCGGCGGCGACCAGGTCGTCCGCCTCGAATGCCTGGGGACTGCACCCAAGCACGGGCGGTGGCCGGCCGCCGCGCGCGATGCGGCTGAACCGCTTCACGTGGGGGCGACTACGCCGACGAGGCGTGCAGCAGCAGATCGCGCAGTGCCGTGGCCGTGTCCGACGGCTCGGAGGGGGGTGAGGACGACCTGGTCGGCGGTGGTCGAAGGGCCGGTGAGGGGGATCATGCGCAGACCGGGCGGCTGGTGGCCGGGTGCGGATTCGACGGTGATGCCGATGCCACCGCCGACAGCGTGCACGCCATCGCCGCTCATGTCGCCGCGGCAACGGGGCGGGCAGGAGGCGGTCGCAGAGACCGCTGTTGATCTGGTGGGGCCAGGTGAGCAGGCCGGTGGTGGACAGCTCGGACGCGCTCGGTTCGGCGTGCCCGGCGAGGGGGTGAGCCTCCCCTTCAGGGAGACGGACGACGCGCCGGCAGCGCTGACCGGCGGTCTCCAGCACGCCCGATCACGATGGTCACCCGCCGAGGTGCTCCCCCAAGGGGGTGACCGTCTTCACCGCTGAATCGATCATGCTGACCCGGCGCGGTGCCGTACGTGCTCTCGTGGACTGCGGACACGTTGTCCGTAGCCCGGTGCGCCTCGTCCACAGCCCGCTACAGGACGGAGGGGGCCACGCTTGGAACCGGAGGAGAGCACACCATGGCCTACCAAATCGGCGACCACATCGAGTTCTTCCCCCCGACACCCGCCACCTACGTCCCGATCTCGGCCACCGCTTCCCTCACAAACCCCGTCCCGCCGGAGGTAGGACGCATCACCTCCGTCAGGAGCGGCGACAACGGCATGGCCTACGCCGTCACCCGCACAGATGGCTCCACCGTCACGGTTCCCGAAAAGCTCGTCAGGTCACGCGTCTTCCAGCCCGGTGACACTGTGACGTACCAGCCCGTCGGCAGCCTGGGACTCCAGCCGGCCCAAACCCCCGATCAATGGCTCACGGGCAAGATCGTCGAGGCACGCCCCGGCAGTGACGGCGACGGCTGGTTCTACATCGTCACCGGCCCCCTGGGCAATGAAGGTGTTCCCGCCACGAGCCTTCGACCCGACGCCTGACGCCCCCCGTCACGAGCTCTGCCAGGCGCGTACCGAAGCCGATCCGTCACACGGCTCGTGTGAGCCGGTTCGCAAACGTCGAGACCGTGTACGCGCCGATGCCCAGGACCACCTCCAGGGCGTTCTGGCGCGTGTAGCCGAAGCTCTGGAACCGCTCCAGCTCCTCGTCGCTCACGGCACCCGACGAGGCGAGGACCTGGAGGGTGAACTGCCGTACGGCCTCGAGGCGTTCAGGGTCCGACGCCGGCCCCAGGGAGGCGAGCTTCGCCTCGTGCATGTCCACGCACAGGTGGCACTGGTTGCGGGCCGCGACGGTGAGGATGACGGTCTCGCGGGAGTGCGGGTCCAATGTCGTGGACTCGAAGATCTCGGTGAGCTTCAGGAAGCCGTCCAGGATGTGCGGTGACTCCTTCAGGAGGGCGACGGCGTTTGCGGTGCGGGCGGACAGGTCGTTGCGCAAGGCAGCTCCAGACGAAGTGGACTAGGATGGACAACATGGTTGGCCATCTCGATGCAGAAAACGTAAACCAGGTTGTCGATAGCGGCAAGGGGTATGAGCCGGGATACGAGCTGCCGCTTCTCCTCTTCGGCGGATTCCGCACCCTGATCGATCGGCTCCACGCCCGCCTCGCCGCCGAGGGCCACCCCGACCTGCGCCCGGCGTACGGCTTCGCCATGCAAGCCATCGGCGCGCGGGGGGCGACCGCCAGCGACATCGGGCGCCGGCTCGGCGTGTCGAAGCAGGCCGCGGGCAAGACCGTGGACCGCCTCCTCGCCGTCGGCTACGCGGAGCGCACCGACGACCCCGCCGACGCCCGCCGCAAGCTCGTCCGCCTGACCCCGCACGGCTACGACGCCCTGGCCCGCTCAGCCGCGATCTTCGACGAACTGCGCGCGGAGTGGGCCACGACGCTCGGCGCGGATCGCGTCCGGGACATCGAGGCCGCGCTGCGCACCGTCGTACCGGCGGAGACGGCCTACCGGCTGGACGCCACGAGCTGGCTCGGCGGGGCGTAACGACCGGACCACGGCTGACTCCTGGCGAGCCCTCGCAAGTTGCCGACGGTCACGGCCTCACCGGCCCTTGGCAACACTCAACGAAGTATCACAAGCCTGCCAGGGCAAGGATCCTGTGCATGGCTGCGGATGGCAGGCTGGGGTTACCGGCTGCGGCGCTCGCGACCGACTCCGATGGATCGGCCAGCAGCCGCGTCAAGTCCTCCGCCGGGAGACTGGGATGGGCCGCCGTCGCGCGACGCACCGCGTGATCGGGATCGGCCGCAAGGCGACGCACGGATTCGATCGGCAAGTCCGGGTCCCGGAGGGCCAGTTGCCTCATTCTCGGGTCGTGATCGGTGGCCAGACGCCGAAGGACGTCCACCGGGAGGGGAAGGTCGTCCGCCGGACGCCACCGGACCATCTTGTCCGGGCGGTAACTGCGGTCGATGCGCTCGGCGGTGGCGGAATCGATCTGGTCACGGGCGTGCAGAGCCATGGTCGTGCGGACGCTGCTCTCCTCGTCGTCAAGCAGCCGGGCTCCGACTGGTGCCGGGAGGTCGTCGGCCATCGCGGCCGATGCACGGAAGCACACATACGGCGAGTCCACGTAGGGCAGAGGATCAGCCGTCACCCACGGCAGACCCAGTGTCCGAAGCTCCGCACGCGCTATCTCCCCCATGAACTCCCGTTCGAGCGCGTCGTCGTCCATTACCTGGTGGTTCGCGAGCCAGCCCGGCACGGGCACGTCCGTCAGGATCTGTGCATGGATCGCAGCGCGGGTTGACTCCAGGGTGTCCTGCCGGGCGAAGATGCGGAGCGTGACCCGCGGATTGGCGTCCGCGGCGAGCTTGTCGCGCAGCGCCGGCGGGAGGTCGGCGTGCGCCGCGAGTTCCCTGCGTACTTCGCCGTCCGGATCATCGGCCAGCCAACGGGCGGTGTGGGCGTCCAGCGTGCAGTGGCGCACCGCCCCAGCGCGCGTGACCGGGTCAGCCAGCAGCACCGGCAGCAGGTCGGCCGGCGGAACGGGATGAGGAATCCGACGGTAGTAGGTCGAACAGGCTGCTGCGCGTACCGAGTCGTCGGGATCCGTCAGCAGGAGGCGGCGCACCGGTTCGGGAGCATGCGTCCACCATTGGGCGAGCGTCGCTCGGACCTTCGGCTCCGGGTCGGCCGCCAGCCGGGCCCGCAGATCCGGCGGTATGTGACCGCTCTCCGCCAGGTGTTCCCGTACCTGGGTGTCTGCGTCGCCGAGGAGCTGCTCGAACAGCTCTCGCGGTGCGGCGTCTGCAGCAATCGCCACAGCTCTGCGTATCGCGGGATCCGGGTGGGCGGCGAGCATCATCCGGAAGTTGTGCGGGAGGCTCCGGTTGAGGGCGAGAGAGTGTGTGAGCCAGTGATCATCGGCGGCAATGATCTCGGCGATCACGTCATCGCTCAGGTCTGGCCGCTAGGCCACCCCGCCCAGCCCCTTGCGATAGGCAAGGAGGCGACGCACGAGCGCGGACGGGAGGGTTGGGTTCCCCGCCAGCCCCTGCACCACCTTGTCGAGATGGACCGGCGGCGGCGTAGCGTCAGACACGGCGAGGAACCCTTCTGCCTGGTGACCTGACCATCCATTCTCTCACGCGCATTCACGGGGGATGGGGCGATCACGGCGTGAGGGGGGCGAGGACCTGGTTGTGGGCGTGTTGGTAGATCACCGAGGTGCGGAAGCCGACGACTTCGCGGCGCTCCGTGAACTTGTCCATGAGGAAGCCGTGGAGGTAGTCCACGCTGGGCGCGGAGACGTGCACGATCATGTCGTCGCCGCCGGTGACCACGTAGACCGTGCTGACCTCGGGCAGGCCGGCGGCATAGGTCTTGAACGCCTCGATGACCGCCCGGCTGAGGGGGCGGATCTGGAAGTGGATGAGCGCCTGGACGTGCCGGTTCAGGGCGGCCGGGTCGACTGCGGCGTGGTAGCCGGTGATGGCTCCACGGGCTCGCAGTGCGCGGATGCGTTCGAGGCAGGTCGACGGGGCGATGCCGAGGGTACGGGCGAGGTCCCGGTTGGTCTGCCGCGCATCGCGCTGCAGATGCCGGATGATCGCCGAATCAAGTTCGTCCATACGGCGATTATGGCCTCCGTGCCGAATCATGTTCGGGGGATCGTCGTGGTGGTTGGCGGAAGAGCTAGCTTCACGGCATGACAGCCGTACTTGAGGAAGCCCTGTCCCCCAACATCCCGAATCCTTCACACGAGTTGGTGCAGGTCGTACGCGGCCGCCGCAGCGGGCTCGCGATCTGTGTCGCGATCCACTCGACCGCTCTCGGCCCGGCCGCCGGCGGGTGCCGGATCGCTCATTACCCCGACCCCCGGGCCGCCGTCGCGGACGCGTTGCGGCTGGCGGCGGCGATGACCGAGAAGAATGCGCTGGCCGGTCTGGACCACGGAGGAGCGAAAGCGGTCGTCGCCCTGCCGACCCCGAGTCGGCCGGCCGGCGCGGAACGTACGGCCTTGCTCCACGACCTCGGTGACGCGATCGAGTCGCTCGGCGGCCGCTACATCGCGGGCCCGGACGTGGGGAGCAGCCCGGCCGACTTGTCCGTGATCGGCCAACGCACCGCGCACGTCGTCTGCCGGCCCGTCGAGGACGGCGGCAGCGGCGACTCCTCCCTCCACACCGCGCGCGGCACCCTCGCGGCGCTGGGCGCGGTGGCCGGCGAAGCCTTCGGCTCACCGGACCTCACCGGGCGGACCTTCGGGGTGATCGGCCTCGGCGCGGTCGGCGCCCACGTGGCCCGGCTCCTGGACCGGAGCGGCGCGCGGCTCGTCGTGACCGACATCGACCCGGCCGCCCGCAGCCTGGCCGCCGAGTTGGGCGCGACCTGGCTGGAACCGGACGAAATCCTTGCGGCTGAGGTCGACGTCCTCGTGCCGGCCGCGCTCGGCGGTCTGCTGACTGCCCGCACGGTGCCGCTGCTGCGGTGCGCCGCCGTCGCCGGCCCGGCCAACAATCAACTCGACGAACCGCACACCGCCCGCCTTCTCGCCGAACGGGGCATCCTCTGGGCGCCGGACGTGGTGGTCAGCGCGGGAGGAGTCATCCACGCCACCGGTGTCGAACTGCGCCGGGAATCTGAGGAACAGCTGACCGAGCGGCTCTCGCGCATCAGCGGCACGCTCCAGCAGGTCTTCCACACGGCCCGGACTCACGGGACCACACCCACGGACGCGGCCGCGGAACTCGCCGGCCGACGAGTCCGTGAAGGAGTCCGCCAAGGGATCCGTCAAGGACCCTCGCACCCGGTTCGCGGTGTGGACGCCACAGGAGCGCTGACGAGATGACGAACCGCTGGATCGGAATGACCATCGACTGCGTCGACGTGGAACGGGTCGCGACCTTCTGGGGCGCGCTGCTGGACCGTCCGCAACTGCCCTCCCGGCCCGGCTGGGTCTACCGCGGCCATCCCGGCGACCCGCAGCCCCGTCTCAACTTCCAGCCCGTGACCGAGCCGAAGCACGGCAAGGCACGCCTGCACCTCGACGTCGGGGTCGACGACATCGACCAGGGCATCACCCAGGTCATCGCCCTCGGCGGTCGGTTCACCGGCGAACGGCACGACTACGACGAGGGTGTGGTCGTCGTGATGGCCGATCCCGAAGAGAACGAATTCTGCCTGGTCCAGTACTACTGACCCGAGCGTCTCCCTAAATGACTGGCGCGCTTCGTGGCGACACGGGGATGATCCCGGACATGTCCAAGCCGCCCACTGAGGGAGCTGTGGTGACCGTTGCCGAGCAGTCGGAGCAGTCCGAACCGTCCGGGCCCCGGCCCGAGGTACGTGTGACGGGTGGGGTGCTGCGCGGCAGCCGCGAGGCGGGGGTGGCGGTCTTCCGTGGCATCCCGTTCGCCGAGCCGCCGGTCGGCCCGCTGCGTTTCGCCGCGCCGCGGCCCGTACGGGGATGGGACGGGGTGCGGTCGGCCGTGTCGTACGGCCCACCGCCCCCGCAGGGCGGTCACTTCGGCATGGACGCGCTGGCGCGGGACGCGGCGGACGACGACTGGCTCACCGTCAACGTCTGGTCGCCCGAGCCGGGCCCGGGCGCAGGTCTGCCGGTGATGGTGTGGATCCAGGGCGGCGCCTACTCGATCGGCATGTCGGGACTTCCCGAGTACGACGGCGGTCGCCTGGCGCGTGAGGGCGTCGTCGTGGTGACGTTCAACTACCGGGTGGGCCTGGAGGGTTACGGGCAGATCGAAGGGGCTCCCGCCAACCGGGGCCTGCTGGACCAGATCGCCGCCCTGGAGTGGGTCCGCGACAACATCCGGGCCTTCGGCGGTGACCCGGAGCGCGTCACGGTCTTCGGCCAGTCGGCGGGAGCCGGGTCGGTCGCCGCCCTGCTCGCCGCGCCGAGGGCGGTCGGGCTCTTCGGCAGGGCCGTGGCACAGAGCGTGCAGGGCACGTTCTTCTCGCCGGAGCTGGCCGCGGACATCGCCGCCGCCTGCGCTGCCGAACTGGGGCTGCGGGCCACGGTGGCCGACCTGTCCGCTGTGGACCCGGCCCGGTTGGCCGCCGCCGGTGACGCGGTCGGCGCCAAGTCGGACAGGTGGGCGGATCGCTGGGGTCCGGTCGCGCACCGGGCGATCCCGTTCTCGCCGGTCGTCGACGGCGACAGCGACAGCCTGCCGGTCACCCCGTGGCAGGCCCTGGCGGACGGCGCCGGCCGGGACATCGAACTCCTCGTCGGCCACACCCGCGACGAAACGCGGCTGCTGGCAGCGCTCGACGGTGTGCTCGGCCAGGTCACACCGGAGCAGGCGGACACCGCCCTGCAGGTCTTCGGCCCCGGCCGGGACGCCGCACACCGCTACCGTGAGGCGTTCCCCGCCGCGGGTCCGGACGAGCTCTACGAACTCGTCAGCTCGGACTGGTTGTTCCGCATGCCGTCCCTCCACCTCGCCCAGGCCCAGACCGCCGCCGGCGGCCGCGCCTACGTCTACGAGCTGACCTGGTCCGCCCCGGGCATGGGCGGTGCCCTGGGCGCCTGCCACGGCCTCGACGGGCCGCTGGTCTTCGGCAACCTGGACCGCGGCCAGCCCGCGATGCTCATCGGACAAGACCCGTCCCCGGAGGCCGAGGACCTGTCCGCGCGCATGCGGGCCGCGTGGACGGCGTTCGCCACCCACGGCGACCCGGGCTGGCCGGCGTACGACACCGGACAGCGCTCCGTGCGGCTCTTCACCACCCCGCCGACCCTCGCCCCCTACCCGGAAGAGGCCTCCCGCCTGATCTGGCAGGACCACACGTTCCCCGCACTGCCGCTGCTCGACCGCTAGGCCATCGCGGCCGTCCGGGCCGTGAGGGGGGACCCGGGGTGGGGGGCCGTCCGTCACCCCGTCAGGTGGTGGTGAAGCGCTCCGCGACGCTGCGACGCGGTTCAGGCCACGAGCAGGCGGAGGCCGAGATCTGCCGCGTCGAGATCGGCGACGTCTCGGTTGCGTTCGGCCCACCGGCCGGAGGCGAGGTCGTCGCCGAGGCTTCGCACCGCCCGGTGCTCGGCCTCCTTCCCGACCCTCGTCCACACCGACATCGCTCGGCGCACGTGGTCCTGCAGGTACGCCCCCGGTCGGCGCCAATACGCCTCGAACAGGCCGTCGGTGCAGTCCCAGGGAATGGGAACCGGCTCCGCGCGGGCGCCGATCGCATCTGCCATTGCGGCAAGCGAGGGAAATTCCGCGAGGATGCCGGTGAACTCGGGCAGGTAGTCGCGGGTCAGCCAGAACCGGTCCTGCCAGCCGGGCTCGTCGGTGTCGAAGGTGAGCACCACCACGCGGCGGGCCACGCGCCGCATCTCGCGCAGTCCGGCGATCGGGTCCTGCCAGTGGTGGACGGTGGAGACGGCCATCGCGGCATCGAACGACCGGTCCTCGAACGGCAGGCTCTCCGCGGCCGCGGCCGCGCACGGCGCCGCGCCGGCGGGTCGCTGCGCGCGCATGACCGCCGACGGCTCCACCGCGGTCACGTCGCGGTCGTGGGGTTCGTAGGAGCCGGTGCCGGCCCCGACGTTCAGCACCGACCGTGCGTCCCCGAGTGCGTCCCAGATCTGCGCGGCGATCCGCGGCTCGGTGCGCCGTGTCGCGGTGTAGGCGCCGCCGATGGCGTCGTACAGCCGTGCGCCCAGCATCCGCATCTGGTCCTCCGGCGTCACCGTCATTCCCTTCGCCCGTGCCTCGAGTTCCCTGTCGATGGCCGCCACCATGGCGTCGGCGCGGTCGCGCTGTTCCAGGAGCAGGCCGCGCAGTCGGTGCAGGTGCGCGACCGCGTCGGTGGACCGGTCGCCGACCAGGTCCGCGACCTCCCGCAGCCCGAACCCCAGCCGACGGTAGGCGAGTACCTCCCGCAGCCGCTCCACGTCAGCCGCCGAATAGGCCCGGTACCCGGCCCCGGTCCGTGCCGACGGCCGCACGAGCCCGATCTCGTCGTAGTGATGCAGCGTGCGGACGCTCACCCCGCCCAGCTCCGCCACGCGTCCCACCGTCCAGTACTCTTCCACGCGACCGACTATGCAGCCTGACGCCACGTGAGGGTCAAGCGCCCCGGAGCGGCGGGCGGCTTCCCGCGAGCGGAGCTGTGGCGGGGGTGGTCAGCAGCCGCCGCAGTTGTAGTACAGGACGTCCCAGTGGTTGCCCTCGTCGGCGTAGATGTTGCCGGAGCCCGACTTCCACTGGGGTGCGCCGTCACCGCGCAGACCGATGTAGGTGAAGGTGCCCTTGATGTAGTTGGTGACGCAGGTGCCCTTGGCGTAGTCGAGCTTGTAGCCGTTCCAGTGTGAATAGGTGCCGGAAGCGTGGCCCGTCTCGGTGCCGCCGGTGATGTTCAGGGCGCAGCCGGTGGCGCGCTTGAGCGTCTGGGCGCCCTGAGCCGTGGCGAGGTTGAGTTGTTCGAACGACGTACAGGTGGGGTTGTTGCGGTCGGAGCAGTTGCCCGACGACGACCAGGTGATGCCCACCTGGCGGAACATCGAGGTCGCGGTGGCGTGGCTGATCTTGCCGGCGGCGTGGGCATCGGTCGTCGTGACCAGGGCTCCGAAGCCGGGCGCGAAGAGTGCGCCGAGGACGAGTAAGAGAACGGTGAGGACGGAACGGGTCTTCACGGAAGTGCCTCCTGCAGGTGACCGCTGGCGTGGGTGCTGGGCGTGCTGTGCAGGTGGAGCGAGCACGCTGATCGTGCCCTACGTCTACGCGCGTACGCCAGACGACGGTCCCGTTTCGCTCCGCCCCGCCCGCCGGGCGAGCACGGCGTTGAACTGTGCCCCCGTGAGCAGTGCGAGGTTGGTGAACCACAGCCACACCAGGAAGACCACGGTGCCGGCCAGTGAACCGTAGAGCCTGCTGTAGGTGCCGGACTCGGCGTAGAGCGTGAACAGTCCCGAGGCTCCGAGCCACAGCAGTGCCGCCAGTACTCCGCCGGGCAGGCTCCGGCGCGTTCCGCGGGCCTGACGGGGTCCGGTCCGGAAGAGGATGAGGATCAGGGACGTGACGATCAGGAGGAGCACCGGCCATCGCAGTAGGGCCGTCGCTTCGCTGCCCGCGTCGCCGGTGGCCGAGGCGAGCCGGCGGATCACCGGGCCGGTCGCGACGAGGGTCGCGGCGCCCGCCACCAGCAGGGCGAGCAGCGTGCCGGCAGTGAGGACGAGCACGTGTGCCGAGCGCAGGGGCGGGCGCTTGTCCGGCAGCCGGTGCATCGCGTGGAGGGCGCGGCGGAAGACCGCCAGGTAGCTGGAGGCCGACCACAGTGCGCTGAGGACGCCGCTGCAGAGCAGGACCCACAGGGACGACGGCTCGGAGGTGAGGCCGTTCAGTGCCTCGCGGAGTACCTGCGCGGACTGTGGAGGGGCGTAGGAGGTGAGGTCGAGGATCAGGCGCTCGCGGGTGCCGGCGCCGGCGAGGCCCACCAGGGAGACGGCGACGAGGAGGGCGGGCACCAGCGCGAGGACCGCGTAGTAGGTGAGCGCCGCGGCGCAGTCGGCGACGTTGTCCTCCCAGAGCCGTAGCGCGGTGCTGGTCAGAGCCGTCCGAGTCCGTTGCGCGGCGGCGCGGAGGCCGGTTGCGGAGGTGCGCCGGAAAGTGCGGAGCGAGTTCGATGCCACGATGCGCTCCTGCCCGTGGCGACCGCCCTCATCCTCCCCGGGAAGCGGACGTGTGAGGTCCGGCTTCCGGGGCAGGCGGGACACAGCTGCGACGCAGCGAGACAACGCAGGTTCTACGAAGGAGTTGAGACATGACCGACGACATGTGGGCCTACCGCTCCGGCATCATCCACCCGACGGGCGAGGACCTGACGGGCTACGGCGTTGAAGCCGTCGACGGCCATATCGGCAAGGTCGACAAACACTCCGACGAGGTCTCCGACGCCTACCTCGTGGTCGACACCGGCGTGTGGATCTTCGGCAAGGAGGTCCTGCTGCCGGCCGGGACGATCATCCGGGTGGACGCGGAGAACAAGACGGTCCATGTGGACCGCACCAAGGACCAGATCAAGGCGGCTCCGGAGTTCCACCGCGACAACCACCTGCGGGATCCCGACTACCGCCAGGTGATCAGCAACTACTACGGCGGATGAGCAGCCCCGGCTGCCCGCCCGACGACGAGCCCCCGCCCTTCCGCGCCGGAAGGACGGGGGCTCGGGCGGTGCGGGCGCGTTCGCGGGTGGCGACGCTCGCCGGAGACGGTACCCGTCATCCGCCGGGGGCGTCCTCGGTCTCCCAGCGCAGCAGGTCGCCCGGCTGACACTCGAGTACCTCGCAGAGGGCGGCGAGCGTCGCGAAGCGCACCGCCTTGGCGCGGCCGTTCTTGAGTACCGCCAGGTTGGCGGGCGTGATCCCCACCCGGTCCGCGAGCTCGCCCACGGACATCTTCCGCCTGGCCAGCATCACGTCGATGTCGACGGCGATCGGCATCAGATCACCTCGTCCAACTCGGCCCGCATCTCCGCCGCTTCTACGTCGCGCGCAACGGCCTGGGCGAGCAGCATCCGCAGTACGAGCACGATGAGAGCGACCCCGAGGATGGCCACCCCAATCCCGGCCATGATGACGGTGACGCCCGGGTCCTCCCGCTGGCCCGGTGCGTTGACGGCCGTGACCGCGAACCACAGGAGGGCGGCCGCCACGATCGCGCCGATCACGCCGTCCACGTACCGGAAGGCTGCGTGGGAGAACACGGTTCCGCGGCGCACCATCGTCACCAGTCGCCATACGCAGACCAGGGCGACCTGCGCCGAGACCATGCCCAGCATCGTGATCAGGCGCAGGGGGGTGAGCGGGAGCGAACCGTCCTCCGGGTCGGTGGCCAACGCCCACACCATCATCACCTGTACGAACACGGTGCCCGCGAGCACCACCGCGAGCACGGCGCGCAGCGCACGCACTGTCAGCTTCCCCACGACCGATCCTTCCATCGAGTTACGATGGGAATCTATCGAGTTTCGATAGATGGAGCAAGGGCTGGGACCCCTGCGCGGCCTCACTCGGTGATCTGAGTGTGTGCCGGTCCCGAGTCGTAGCGGTCGAGGAACGCGTTCGCCGGGAGGTCGAGCGCATGGAGTCTGGAGAACACCTCCGTACCCGAGCCCACCTCCTCGTCGCCGTCGGAGATCCGGTATGCCTGCACCATGTCGAGGACTTCGAGGTCACCCTCCCCCGCATACTCGGCCGACTCCCGCTCGGCCAGTTCGACGGCCTCGTCGAGGGAGCGGGCCCGGAACAGCACGACGCGCTCCTCGTAGGGGCGGTCTTCCCAGGTCAGCCATCTGTAGAAGGTTCTGGCGCCGTACCACGCCTCCGGCTCTTGCCTCATTGCGGTCCTTCATCCCCTCGCGTCACTGCGATCATCGCCAAGACAGATCCATTTTCACAGCGGGCCCCCTGGGAGGAGCTGCCCGGCCGATGACGAGGCAGATTTGCCTGGCCCCTGGGGTTGCTCGGCTGAGAACAAACGGTGCGCTGGCCGTGCTTGTCAGGGGTGGCAGTCAGGGACAGTGGCCGGCAGCGGCCGTCGCCGCTCAGGTGGATCTTGCGGTGAAGCCTCCCCGGCCTCGTCTGGCCGACGGGGCGTTTGCGGAGGCGTGACGGCAGGTCATCGTCCGCTTGCCGGAGCGGCGTTGTCAGTGGTCGCGGTTACGTTCGAGGTGTTGCGAAGGACGTTTCCCGACAGGAGTGGACGATGACCGAGAGCAGTGTTCAGCCCGCGCTCCGGGTGGTGCTGACAGACGTCAACGAGCGCGTGGTGGAGGCGTGGCGGGCCGCGTTCGCGGACACCCCCGGCATCGAGATCCGCAAGGGCTCGATCCTCGACGAGGACGTCGATGCCTGGGTCACGCCGACGAACTCCCAGGGCCGGATGGACGGCGGGGTGGACGCCGTCATCAAGCGGTATCTCGGATCCGGCATCCAGCTGCGGGTGCGGCGGGCGATCCGCGATCGGTTCGCCGGAACCCTCCCCGTGGGCAGCGCGGTCTGCGTCCCCTCGGGTGCGACCGTCCCCCGGTACCTGATCTCGACGCCGACCATGGTGCAGTCCTCGCAGAACGTGAGCGCCACGCTGAACGTGGCTCTGGCCTGCGCCGCCGCATTCCAGGCCATTCACCGGCAGAACCGGAAGGCGCCGGGCAGCATCCGCTCCGTGGCTCTGGTCGGGATGGGTGCGCAGACCGGCCGGGTCCCGGCGAGGGTGTGCGCCAACCTGATGTGGACCGGCTACACGCTCTTCCACGACCACTGGTTCGAGGATGACGACGAGCTGCGCACCACGGTCGTCACGCAGCTCAACGGCATTGAGAACGCCCCCGTCGAGGAGCGGGTACGCATCGTGCCACCGAAGCCCGTTGCGCCGACTGGTCCCGCCGGCCACGCGGCGGGCCACATCCATCCCCCGACCACCACGAGCGAAGGCCCCTCCCCCGTGACTGACGCGAACAGCGGCGCGGCGCCGACCCAGCCCGACGCGAGCGACTCCCTCGGCCTCACCGAACTCTTCAACGGCGGCGGTGAGCCCTGGCTTCCGCTGCTGAAGCCCGTCATCGAGGCGCTGCCGGACGCCGCCCGGTTCATCGGGAAGGGCCGCAGCCCTGAGGTCGTCCCGGTCCGTGAGCTCACCTTCCAGGCTCTCAAGCCCAACCCGCCGCACAAGTGGAAGGTCGTCGCCTTCGGCCAGAACCCCTATCCGCGGCCGGAGAGCGCGACCGGCATAGCCATGTTCGACAACACCTTCAGCGACTGGAAGGACAGCCAGTTCGGCAGGGTCGTCAGCATCCGCTGCATCATCAAAGCGGCGGCGATGTGGAAGTACGGCATCGCCAAGAAGACGCCCATCGCCGACGTCCGCGCGCTGTTGAAGGAGCGGGAAACGGTCCAGCCGCCCGAGTGGTTCCAGGCGATGCTCACGCAGGGCGTGCTGTTGCTGAACGCCTCGCTCACCGCGAGCGGCGACGGAGCGATGGGCGCCGAGCAGCACACGGCGTTCTGGCGGCCGGTCGCCGAACGGATCGTCGAGGAGATCCTCAAGGCCAAGCAGGAGGCCGCCGAGGAGGACCGCGGGGTCGTGTTCGCCTGGTGGGGGGCGCACGCCCGCAATCTGAAGAGGGTCGTCCTGCGGCTCCAGAAGAAGTACCCGGACGTCGAGGTCCGGCACATCGACCACGCGAACCCGGCCGCGCAGGGCGACATCTTCTGCGAGGGCGACCATTTCGCCATGGTGAACGAAGCTCTCGCTTCGCTGGGTGCCGAGGGCATCGACTGGCTGCCCAGCAAGGGGTGGAACGACGGGGCGGCCGGCGCGGGAGGTGCGGATGTCGCGGCACGCATGGGCGCCTTCATCGAGTCGACCATGAACCTGCACCAGCTGTACCTGGAGCGGCTCACCAGCGTCAAGGACGAGGGCCTTGTCCTCCCCGCGATCACCGGCGTGTTCGATACCCCGCTGATGGACTTCCACGACGCCGTCGCCCCGGTCACCGAGACGCTGTCCGGGCTCGCCCGGCACATCGAGCGGTCACGCGACTTCGGCAAGCGGCGGGCGGACGAGGTGTCCGGCAGCCTGTCCGCCGACGCGATCGCCGCGCTCTATCTCTACACCTGTGAGTCCGCCTTCTACCGCGAGATCAACGCCGTTCTGCGCTCCCCGGACCGCACCAGGGTCACGCCCTACCTGCCCTACCTGCGGCTGCTGTTCTCGGCGGTCTCGGGTCTGCCCACCCACACGCAGCCGCTGTGGCGCGGCGTGTCGCTGGACCTGCGGGCGCAGTACCCGGTGGGTCGGACGGTCACCTGGTGGGGCGTCTCCTCGTGCACCTCCGAACTGAGCGTGGCCCGGGCCTTCCTCGGCAGCCGCGGCAAGCGGACGCTCTTCGAGATAACGCCCGCGCAGGCGGTCGGGATCAGGAGCTTCTCCGCCTTCACCGGGGAGGAGGAGTACATCCTCACGCCGGGAACACAGCTCAAGGTGACGGACGTGAAGAGCGAGCGCGGCGGGCTGTGCACGGTCAGGCTCACCGAAGTCGACGCCGCTCCGATGGTGTCCTGACCCGTCCTACGGCCGGTCGCCCGCAGGTGCCTTGCCCCGTAGGCATCCACAACGCTGCCGCCCGCGCCTGGATTGGTGGCATGGGGCAGTCGCGTGTCGAGCGGATTGCGGAACTGGCGGGCGAGGGGCGGCCCGTGAAGTCGAGAATCCGGTCACTCTGGGGCAGGTCGGATTCCTCCTGGAGCAACTCGGCGCAACCGCATCTCCATCGGCCGCGCGCCCCTCGCCGACCCCGCCGCGCGCCTCGACCCCACGACGGCGACCGCGCTCGAACGCGCCTATCCGCCGCCGGAGCACACGCTGTCCTTCCTCCCGCTGGCCCTCACCCTGCTCCCGGACCGCGACTGCCGTTTCGTCTCCGCCGACCTCGTCCTGACGGTGGAGGAGGGCCCGGAGGAAGGCTCGGAGGAAGGTATGCGTGAAGCGCTGTTCCTCCGCCTGGAGCCCTCCGAACGCAGCGACACGATCGACGTGACCAGGGCGAGGGCGGCGCTGGGCGCTTCCCTCTCCGATCCGCTGTTCGCCGTGGTGAGCGCCGAGCTGACACCCCGCACGGAGGAGTCCAGGCTCACCAGGACCGAGGTGTCCCTGGAGAGTTTCGGAACCGGCACCCCCGAAGCCGGGTGGCGCCTCACCGTGACCAGCTCCCGCGAGATACCGCTGACCACCGACGGGCTGCTCGGGGTCCTGGCACGCCCCGGAACCCCTCCGGTAACGTCCGGCTCAGTGTCGTGGCCGAGATCGAGATACGCACCCCCGGCGACCGCTGGCTCACCTGGATCTTCAAACGCAGCGGCCCGCCCTCGGTCACCCGGACCATCGCCCTGGGCGGACCCCCGGCACCGCTCTCACCCGTAGCTGAGGATCACGAGCAGTGCCGTGCACTCCGCGAAGACCTGAACGGCGAGGGACACCTGCCGTACCCCCTTGGCCGGCGCGGCCAGGGCGACGACGAACGCCACGGCACCGATGCCGGCCCCCCAGCCGAACAACCACCCGGGCAGCCCTGCGGCGCACTGCTCGCCGTACGTCACACAGCGCGAGGCCTCCTCGGACGCCAGAACCAGCACCCCGGCCGCGAGGGCCGCGGGCACGAACAGGACGGCGGACAGAACGGCCCGGAACCGGGAACGGTCCCTTGCCCCGGCCACTTGGGCCGAGGTAGCCGGAGAGGAGTCGGTTGCGTTCATGCCTCGATCCAACGCAGTCGCCGACCCCTGCGCAGCGGCTCAGCTACTCACCGCAGGTGCGCAATGTACTCAGACCGCCGACGACGCTCCTGGCACGGCTCGCCATCCGGCTGTCGGCTTCCACGCCCGGGGTGGTGACGGCGAGCGCGAGGGCTTCGCGCTGGGCCGAAGTGCGGTCGGGCTCACTCATGCCGGGCGTGTGCGGCGCTCTCGTAGGGCTGCCTGCAGCCGGGTGATGTCCTCGGCGTCCTTCCTGCGGCGAGGGCGGCCCGGAACCCAGACCGGCATCATCTGCTTGATCTCGATCTGGGCGCGGGGACTGATGATCCGGCATTGCAGTGGGCCGATCCGGCCGGGAGCGGCTTCGAGCATGTGCTCAGGCCACGGCTCCCCCGCCCAGGGGCCGCCGGCGACCACGACGCGTCCGAGCCTGTCCTTGCGCAGCAAGGCGAAACTGCTCTCCATGCCGTCCTTGCAGAAGTCGAGCTGCAGGTCGGAGGGCGGGCCGGGCAGGGGTTCGTGGCCGGCCCGCAGCAGTGCGTCGGTCAGAGCGGAGGCGTCATCCGCCCAGGCGAACCAGTCGATGTCCTCGTGGTCCCGTGTGGGCTCGCCGATGAAGAAGTCCATGGCCCAGCCGCCGCGGAGCCACACCTCCACACCGAGGGCCTTCGCGATCTCCACCGTCTCGCCGATCAGTTCAAGCTGCCGAGCAGTGCGTTCCGTGTCCACAGCCGTGGAGGCTACGCGGGGCCCCCGGCCGCCGCAGCTCGATTAAGCGGTCCTCAGTCACTCCAGTGCGCGTGCATCGTGTCCAGGCTGCTGAGGCTGTCAGCTGCCTGGTTGAGGGTGATGGTGCCGTCCTCGCCGAGACGCGGCGGCGGCCGGTGGTCGGCAACGGCGGACCAGGGTGCCCACATGGCGTGGCGGGTGGCGAGGTGCGCGAGGGCGGTGAGGGGCCAGGGGGCGGTGACGGGGCGGTGGTCGTAGCCGAGCATGCGGCTGCGGCGGCGGGTGGCGATCACGATTCCCTCCAGGCGCATCCCGCCCGTACCGCCGCCGGCCCGGGGGGCGGTTTCGGCGAGGCGGGCGTCGCTGACGTGTCCGATGTCGCGGCCGGTCGCGTCGATGACGCGGGCTCCCATGAGGTCAGCCAGGCGCATGGCCGGATCCGGGGAGGGGGGTGATGACGTTGTCACGGATCCAGTCCTCCAGGGGGTGTACGGCCTCGTCGTCGGGCGTGGTCGTGGCCGTCAGGGCGGCGCCGATCCGGATGATGCGATCCGTGGGGATGCGGGCGTGGCCCTCCGGTCCGCCCGTGGTGAGGCGGCGTGCGAGGGCGTTCAGCAGGCGGGCGGGCCGTCCGGACAGGCGGGGTGCGAGGGCGGTGGGGCCGATGAGGACGGCGCTCACGTACAGGTTTCCGTCGCCGTCGGGGGCGAGTTCGAGGTCGTCGACCTTGGCGAGGGGGGAGCCGTCCTCGCTGATGACCTGGCGGTCCAGGAGGTGGAAGCGGGCGCTGTAGGCCCGTCCCGGTCGGCGCTCGTCCTGCGGCCTGGGCGGAGGGTGCTGGGGCATCACAGGCCTGCTTTCGTGGCGAACATCAACGGGAGGGCGGCGAGGGACGCGACCACCAGGAGCACCAGGTAGACCACGCCGAGGCTGTTCGAGAGGCGGCCGTTGACGGCTTCGCCCATGTACTCGTGGTCGTTGGCGACGACGAGGATCGGCAGGTAGGTCAGGGGCAGGGCGACGGCTGCGAAGACCAGTGAGTACTCGGTGACCTTGATCGGATCGATGCCGGTCAGCACGAGCATGGAGCCCGCGATCATCGAGACGAGGACGACCAGGTGGAAGCGGGCGGCCGTGCGCGGCGCCTTGGTCTTGCCCCAGGTCCAGCCAAAGTACTGGGCCACCGTGTAGCCGCAGGACAGGGCGGTTTCCAGAGCGGCTCCGAAGGTCGCGGCGAAGACTCCGAGGAGCGCGAAGGCGAGGCCGACTTTGCCGAGGGAGACGACGACGGGCAGTGTCACCTGCGAGAGGTGGTCGACGCCGATGCCCTCGGGGTGGAGCACGAGCGCGGCGGAGCTCATGATGGACAGCGCCAGCAGGCCTCCGAGCGGAAAGCCGACGAAGACGTTCATCCGTTCCGTGATGAGGTCTTTGCGGCTCCAGCGTTCTTCGATGCCGCCGGAGGAGAAGAAGAACACCTCGTACGGGGTCATGGCGCTGGCGAACAGGGCGATGCCGTAGTACAGGTACGTCGGCAGGCCGTCGCCGGCGGGTACCCGGGGGTGGGTGACCTGCTGCCACATGTCGCCCCACCTCGGGTCCAGGTGCAGTACGGCGACGATGAAGACGATCAGAGCGAGGCCGGCCAGGCCGAAGACGCGTTCCATCGTCTCGAACTTGGTGCGCCAGATCACGATCCACACGGCGAAGGCCACGGCGGGGATCCACAGGAGGTAGGACGCCGAGGTGAGGAGTTCCAGGGCCAGCGCCACGCCGGCCAGCTCGGCGGCGAGGGTCAGGAGCGTGACGAGGAACGATCCGGTGAGGTTGGCGAACGCGACGCGGGGGCCGAGGCGTTCACGGACGATGTCGAAGGTCGGGCGCCCCGATACGGCCGCGACCCGGCCGGCCATCTCGGCGTACACGCAGATCCCCACCACGCCCAGCAGCAGTACCCACACGAGGCCGAAGCCGAAACGGGCGCCCACCAGGGAGGAGGCCACGAGGTCGCCGATGTCGACGAACCCGCCGATGGCGGTCAGGATGCCGAGGGTGACGGCCAGGGCGCGCTTCACGACAGCTGCTCCTCCAGTCGCTCCAGTCGCGCTTTGGCACGCGACAGGTCTGCCGCGTGGCCGCCCAGTTCGGACGCCTCGCCCCGGCGGGCGGAGATCCTCGCAGCCGCCAGCGCGTCGCCCGCCTCGGTCAGGGCCTCGCTCACCTGGTCGCGTACCCGGTCGGCCGCCTCGCTGGGCGGCTGGCGGGAAGTGAAGGCCTGCTCGGCTCCGGCGAGGTCCTTCTCCGCCTCGCCGAGCAGGACGGACAGGTAGGAACCGGAGGCGTTCCCCCGGCCCGCGGCCAGAACGGCCAGGCGGGCCGTGCCGACCGCGGACGCGGCGGCCTCCGCCGTGTTCGCGGCCTTGAGCTGGTAGTCCTCGTCCGTACGGGAGGAGCCGGCGCAGCCGGTCGCCGGCAAGCAGCACGCCGCCAGCAGCAGCACGACCGCGACCGGCCGCAGTACGCGGCTCTGCCTGCTCAGCGGCGGCGGGCGATGAAGTACACGGCCAGTGCCACCAGCACGATCATCTGACCCCAGCCCGCCAGCAGCACCAATCCCTGGTCCACTCACAGCCTCCCGCCTTTCCCGGTCTCCAGGAGGCACGTCTGCCCCCGAGAACGCTCCGCAGTCAACACCGCCGCGTCGGACCTGGCTGCGTACCGCGCCGGTGCTCGTCCTCGCGCGTCTCCGTACGGCTGACGGGAACGCCACCATTGGCGTCTTCGGGGGCCGCCTACTGGAGGCGGGCCAGCAAGTGGGCGTCGAGGAAGCCCCGCTCGGAGGCCGGGTCGTGGAGGAGGCGGGCGAAGGGGACGAGCCCGGCCCCGGCCAGCAACTCGGCGAAACGGTCCACCGGCCAGCTGTAGGCGGGCGTCACCTTGTGGTCGAAGCGGACCGGCTCCGCGCCGGAGGGTCCGTCGGTCGCGAAGAACGAGACCAGGAGCAGGCCCCCCGGCGCCAGGACGCGCACCTGCTCGGCGAGCACCGCGGGCAGTTCCCCGGGCGGGGTGTGGATCATCGAGTAGTGGGCCAGCACGCCGCCGAGCGCGCCGTCCTCGACCGGCAGGGCCTCCATCCGCGCCTCGTCGAAGTGCAGTGCCGGATGGGCCCGCCTGGCGTGGTCGACCATGCCCGGGGAGAGGTCGAGGCCGAAGGCGTCCAGCCCCAGCTCGTGCAGCATGGCCGTCAGATGTCCGGGCCCGCAACCGACGTCGGCCGCCCGCAGGTTCCCTGTCCCGCGCACCAGCTCCGCGAACGTGCCGACCATGGCCCGCGTGAACGGCCACGCCTCCATGTGCCGATCGGCGAACATCGACGCGTACAGATCCACGACCCCGTCGTAGGCCGCCCTGGTCTCCTTCTGGTGCTCCATCACGGGCAGGAAGCTAACATCCGCGCGTCGCGTGTGGAGATGCCGGCGAAGGGGGCGGCCGGCGGCGGTCAGCCCGTGCCGTTGAGCAGCAGCTCCGCCAGCGCCGTGCGCATGTGGTGCACGGAGCGGCCCGTGCGGGTGGTGGTGACGAGTCCGGCGGCGCGCAGGGCCGAGGCCTGGGCGGAGGCCGTCGCATTGCTGACGCCGATGAGGCGTGCCAGCTCGGTGGTCGTCCGCGCCCGGTCCAAGGAGTGCAGGAGTGCCAGCCGGGTGCTCCCCAGGACTCCCGCCAGGGCCTCGTCCCGTACGCCGCCCCCGTCCGGGACGAGCGGCAGTCCCGGGCCGGCGTCGTAGGCCAGCGCCACCGGACGGTCGGGCAGGTCCTGGACGAGCGGGCCGCGCCGCCAGTGGAAGGTCGGCCGCAGGACCAACCCGCGTCCACCGAGCCGGATCTCCCGCACGTCGCGCCCGCCCGGTCGGGGCCATTCCCAGACTCCGTCGCGCAGCCGCGACCCCGGGGCCAGGTGGAGCAGGGCGGCGCCCAGGCCCCGTTCGGCCACGGCCAAGGCGTGGCGGGTGAACTCCTCCCGGTGCAGGTCCTGGACCTGGGGCCACACGGGTGCGAGGAGCGTCTCGTGGGCCGCTCGCTGGGCCCTGCCGAGGATCCGCCAGGCATCGGCGTCCCCGGCGTGCAGGGCGCGGATCCATGGCGGGGCCGGCCGTCGTGCGTACAGCTGCTCGATGCCGTCCCGTACGAGCTCCGGGCGGCCCGCCCGGATCAGCGCGAACCCCTCGTCCGGCGTGTCCCCGAGAACGTCGAGGAAGGCGGGGGCCGCCCCGTCCGCCCCGTCCGGCGCCAGGTCCGCGAGCGGCTCGACGGCGCCCGGCAGGTTCCGCAGCAGGCGGCGGCGCCAGCGCCCGAACAGCAACTCCTCGTGCGGGGCGGCCAGCATCATCAAGGCCGCGTGCAATTCGGGCACGGGCGAGGGCCGCGGGGCGAACCGCACCCTGGCGAAATCGTCCGCCGTGAAATGGATCCGGATCATGCACATCCCCCCGCTCCGCGCCAGCATTTCGGACCTGGCCACAAGCTTGGCCCCGACACGGCACCTGCCCCCAGGATGCCGTCCATGATCTCTTCCTTCTCGCCCGGTCGCCGCTCCGTGGCCAAGGGGGCCCTCGCCGGGGCGGCCGCCCTGCTGTTCGGCGCCGCCCCGGCCTCCGCCGCCACCCCGACCTCCGCCGCCACCCCGGCCTCCGCCGCCGTCCGCGGCGCCGCGCCGCTCCTGCGTCTGCACCTGCCGGCGCCCAGCGGCCCGTATCACGTCGGCGCCAAGACGCTCCACCTCGTCGACAGCTCCCGCAACGACCCGTGGGAACCCCGAATCGGCGTACGCGAACTCATGGTCACCCTCCTGCAACCGGCCGTCCCCGGCGGGGACTTCCCGTGCGCGCCCCAGCTGACCCCGGAGGCCGCCGCGAGCTTCACCGCGTACGGCCCGCTGATGCACCGGGAACTCCCCGCATCCGGAGTCGACTGGGCGGCCACCCTCACCCGTGCCAGGATCGACGCCCCGCCCCTGCCCGGCCGACGTCCCGTGCTCCTCTACAGCCCCGGGGGCGGCGACGCCCGTACGATGGGCAGCGCCCTCGCGGTGGACCTCGCCTCACACGGTTGGACGGTCGTCACCGTCGACCACCCCGGGGAGGCGAGCGAGGTCGCGTTCCCCCACGAGCGGCCGGGCCGCGAACGCGTCCGGACCACCACGCTCCTGGGCCCGCCCGACGCGGCCGTCTTCCGCACCATGATCGACACCCGGGTCGCCGACCTCCGCTTCGTCCTCGACGCGCTCGGCCTGCGGCGCGTCGGGGTCTACGGACACTCCGCGGGCGGCACGGCGGCCGCGCAGGCGCTGTACGAGGACCGGCGGATCGCCGCCGCCGTGAACCTGGAGGGCTACCTCGACCGGATGGACGGCGAACTCCTGCCCGTGGCCCGCGAAGGGACGGACCGTCCGCTGCTCCTGGCCGGCACCGACGGCTTCCGCAACCTCCGGCTGGACCGGTCCTGGGCCGCGCTCCTCGCACACGCGGGCCCCGTCACGCGGCGGCAGCTCGACGACGCCCAGCACTGGGTGTTCACCGACTACGCGGCCCTCGTCCCCCAGCTCCACGACGCCGGCCTGACGACCACCGCCGGACGCGCCGCCATGGTCGGCCGGGCTGATCCGCGCGTCACGGTGCCCGCCGTTCGCGCTCTGGTCCGATCGTTCTTTGCCGGTTCGCCGCTCGGTGGAGGCCGTTTCGGCGTGGCTCAGTGACTGCGGGGCGCGTACATGATCACGGCCATCCCCGCCAGGCAGACCAGGGCACCGATCACGTCGTAGCGGTCGGGGCGATAGCCGTCGGCGACCACGCCCCAGGCGATCGACCCGGCCACGAAGACCCCGCCGTACGCGGCGAGGATGCGCCCGAAGTCGTCGTCGGACTGGAAGGTCGCCACCACCCCGTAGAGGCCGAGGGCGATGACGCCGGCGCCGATCCAGATCCAGCCCCTGTGCTCGCGGATGCCCTGCCACACCAGCCAGGCGCCGCCGATCTCGAAGAGGGCGGCGACGACGAACAGGGCAACGGAACGAGCGACGGTCATACCGCCGGACCCTACCGGCGGCCCGTGCCCGTGTGGGGAGATGGACCCGGCTCGGATAGCGTCTTCCCGCGGGTCTCGGGGTCGGCGCGGTGGTGAAGGCGGGGACGGCATGGCGGCGAGTGCGCGGTACGTGACGGAGCTGGTCGGTGCGCTGGAGCGCTACGGTCCGCGTCCCGCGCTCGGCGCCGGCCCTGCGGTCAGGGACTTCGCCACGGTCCTGGCCGACGTATACCGGCTGGCCGGGGCGCTCGCCGACGCGGGCCTGGAGCGGGGTCAAGGGCTGGCCGTCGTCACGGCCGGGAACCGGCCCGAGGCGCTGCTGGTCCGTCTGGCCGCGCACGTGCTGGGCGCCCGGCTGACCCACGTCGTCGACGATGCCTCCGTCCACGGGCTGGACTTTATCCTGCGGGACTGCGAACCCGGGCTGATCGTCCACGACACCCCGCTCCCCGCCGCCGACGGCACACCGCGGCTCGACCTGGCCGCACTGTTCTCCCGCGCCGCCGCCCGCGATCCGGAGCCCGTCACCGTACGGGCCCGCGAGGACGACGTCGCCCGGGTGACGTACACCAGCGGGACCACCGGACGTCCCAAAGGGGTGGCGTCCACCTTCGGCGCTCTGGCCGCCCGCGTCGACGGCCGCGCCAGCAGGAGCCGCGGCGCGTCGGACGGCGGCCCGGAACCGGTCTTCCTGTCCGTCACCTCCCTCGCCCAGCGCGCGGGTGGCCGCTGTCTGGAGCAGCTCCGCGCCGGCGGCCGGGTCGAGGTCCTCGCGCCGTTCAGCCCCCGCGCGTTCGCGGCTGCCTGCCGCCGCCTGGGCCCGGTGTCCACGTACCTGATGGTGTCGATGGTGTACCGCCTGCTCGACGATCCGGCCACCGCCGGGGCCATCCCCGGGCTGAGCGTGATCTCGTACGGCGCCTCGCCGATCCTCCCGGAGCGGCTGCGGCAGGCCGTCACCCGTTGGGGCGGCCGCTGGCAGCAGGGCTACGCCACGAACGAGGCCTCCGTGATCTGCCGGCTCACCCCCGCCGACCACCTGGACGCGGTGACGGGCCGCAGCCCCGGCCTGCTGGCCTCGGTCGGCCGGCCCGCTCCGGGGGTGGAGGTCCGCGTACGCGACGGAGGGGGCCGCGACCTGCCCGCCGGCCGTACGGGTGAGGTGTGGACGCGGTCCGCGGCGACGATGACGGGCTACTGGAGGCAGCCCGCCCTCACCGGCGAGGTGCTGCGCGACGGCTGGCTGCGCACCGGGGACGTGGGCCACTTCGACGCGGGCGGGTACCTCTACCTCGACGACCGGGGCGCCGACGTGGTGATGGTCGACGGGGACAACGTGTACTGCCTGCCGGTCGAGGCGGCCCTGTCCCGCCACCCGGGGGTGGCCGAGGCAGCGGTGGTCGGCCGGTACAGCGGGCTCACGGGCGAGGAGGTCTGCGCCTTCCTCGTCCCGGCACCGGGCTGGTCACCGGGCGGGCGGCTGGCCGAGGAAGCCTGCGCCCTGGTGGAGGAGACCCTGCCCCCGCTCCACCGCCCGACCGCCGTCTTCTGGACGGACCGGGTCCCCCGAACACCCGGGGGCAAGCCGGCCAAACGACTTCTGCGTCAGCGCGCTGCCCGGTGTGGGCCGGCCGGCGGCCATGACCGCCCCGGGCCGGTGTCCTGACGGTTCCGTACGCTTGGTGGCATGCGCATGCGCCCCACGCTGAGCTGGACGCCCACCGATGATCTACGGCCTGGCACCACGGATCCGGAGCCGGTCGCCGATGCCCTGAGGACCGGCGGTGTGCTGGTGCTCAGTGGCGCGGGCATGTCCACGGAGTCGGGCATCCCCGACTACCGGGGCGAGGGCGGGAGCCTGAGGCGGCATACACCGATGACCTACCAGGAATTCACCGCCAGTGCTCAGGCCCGCCGCCGGTACTGGGCGCGCAGTCACCTCGGCTGGCGTACGTTCGGCCGCGCCCTGCCCAACGCCGGGCACCGGGCCGTGGCTGCGTTCGGGCGGCACGGGTTGCTCTCGGGTGTGATCACCCAGAACGTCGACGGCCTACATCAGGCTGCCGGCAGCGAGGACGTGGTGGAACTCCACGGGAGTCTGGGTCGGGTCGTGTGCCTGTCCTGCGGCGCGTTCAGCTCCCGCCGCGAACTCGCCCGGCGGCTGGAGGAGGCCAATGCGGGCTTCGAACCGACGGCCGCCGGACTGAACCCGGACGGCGATGCCGACCTCACCGACGCACAGGTCGGCGACTTCCGCGTGGTGGCCTGTTCGGGGTGTGGCGGCGTCCTCAAACCGGACGTGGTGTTCTTCGGCGAAGCCGTTCCGCCGCGGCGGGTCGACCACTGTCGCGAGTTGGTCGGCGGGGCGACCTCGCTCCTGGTTCTGGGCTCATCGCTGACGGTGATGTCCGGGCTCCGGTTCATCCGCCAGGCAGCCCAGGCCGGAAAGCCCGTGCTGATCATCAACCGGGACGTGACCCGCGGCGACAAGCACGCCGTCACCCGGGTCGCGCTTCCGCTGGGGGCGACCCTCACGACCCTGGCCCACAGCCTGGACGTCGACCTCCCCGTCGACGGCCGGACGGTGATCTGAACCGGGTACCGGCGTTCGTGGTCAGTGCTTCTCGGCCGGCCCGAGCGGCCGCTTGTAGTACCGCCAGGGGAACCAGCCCGCGCCTACGGGGATCCAGCCCTCGGCCTCCATGCGCCGGTGCCGGCCGCCCGAGGCCAGCGTCACCCGGCAGTGCTCCCACGGGCGGTCGGACGCCTCCACCTCGTGGAACAGCGCCCCGTAGCCGACCAGGTGCCAGCCTTCGCGTCCGGCCTCCGCCAGGGCGGCCATCTCGTTGAACGCGGACAGCGGACTGAGGATGCGGCGCTCGGCCGCGCCCGGCCCCGCTGCGGGCGGTTCGGAGGCCACGGCATCCTCGGCCTTGCCCGCGAAGCGCTGCTGGGCGGCCTGGCGGCTGACTCCCAGGACGCGGCCGACGGTGTCCCAGCTGTGCCCGGCCGCTCTGGCGCCCTGTACGGCCTCGCGCAGCAGCCGGCTCGCCTCCTCGGCGCCGACCCGCGAGGCGTCCACGAGGCGCAGGTACCCGTCGGCGTCGTGTTCCAGCGAGGCGGCCAACCCCTCGCGGGCACCGAGGACGGCGGCCGCGATCCCCTCGCGGATACGGGCGGTTTCCCGGGGGCCGAGCAGCGGCTCGCCGCTCATCGCCGTGCGCCGGAGAGGGGCTCCAGTGCGTCGAGCACCTCTGCGTCGCGGCGCGCCCGGTCTGCGGCCGTACGATCGGCGGCCGTACGGGCGGCGGCGCGGGCGGCCAGTGCGCCCGTGGTGGCGATGAGCGCGAGCTCCGTCACCATCAGCACGACCCAGGCGGCCGTGCTGAGCCGGTCGGCGAACATCGCGGTCAGTGCCGGCAGGATGGCGATCACCGGCAGCAGGGCGGTGAAGGAGTGGGTTGCGGGGGTGGCGGCGGTCTCGTGGGACGCCTTCGGCTTCAAGATCGGCATGCGTCAAGGAAACCTTGACATGATCGCGATGTCAAGGATTTCTTGACACCGCCGGGCTTCACACCCCGAGGGAACGGCCGAGGAGGGACAGCAGGCGGTCCCAGTGGTGCTGCAGTGCGGCGGGGTCGAAGGCATCGGTGTCCGACATGGTGAAGCCGTGGACGGTGCCGGGGTAGATCTCGGAGGTGTAGTCGACACCTGCGGCGTCCAGCGCCCTGTTGAGCTCTCCCAGCGCCTCGGGCGTGATGTCGGTTGCGGCGTGGCCGAAGTGGACCTGAGCGGTGAGCTTGGAGAGGCTGCCTGGGCCGTCGGCGCCCACGGGGCCGTGGAATCCGGCGACGGCGGCCACCCGGCCGGGGTGAGCCGCGGCGGTACGCGTCGCCAGGAGGCCGCCTATGCAGTAGCCCGTCACCGCGACCGGTCCGGCAGCAACCTCGGGCTGGGCGGCGAGGAATCCGAGGTAGGCGTCGGCGTCGCTCAGGACGCGTTCGGCGGTGTGCGCCTCGATCAAGGGCATCACCTGGGCGACGAGCCCGGGCCGGACCTCCTCACCGATGTGCTCGGGCAGTTCGATCACCGGTGTCGGGCCGTGCCTGTAGAAGAAGTTGGGGACGAGCACGTAGTACCCGTTCCGGGCCAGCTCGCGGGCCATCTCGCGCAGCGCGGGCCGGATGCCGAAGGCGTCCGCGTACATCAGCACCCCTGGGTGCCGCTCGCCGTGGTCGGGAAAGGCGGCGAAGGCGTCGGCCTGGCCGTCGGCGGTGGGAATCTGCACTGTCCTGGTGGGCAAGTTCTTCCTTCCTCGGCGTTCGTTTGCTCGATAAACGTTTATTGCACTAACGGTTTCGGCACGACTGAACGTATATCGTTAGTCGGACTAACGCAACGGGTAGGGTGGCGCCGTGATCAGAGACGAAGCCGCGGACAGACCCGACGCCGGCGCACCCAGGACCCCCGACAGGCTGCGCCGGCGGGCGAGCCGACTGCTGTCGCAGCTGACCACGCGGTCGGACCGGCTGATCACCGAGGGGCTCGCCCGGGTCGACGCCCGCAATTGGCACTACGCCGTGCTCGCGTCCCTGCAGCAGTACGGGCCGGGCAGCCAGGCGGAGTTGAGCAGGCGGTCCGGCATCTACCGCAGCGACATGGTCGGCGTGCTCAACGAACTGGCCGAGCGCGACCTCGTCGAGCGGGCGCCGGATCCCGACGACCGGCGCCGCAACATCATCACGATCTCCGCCCGAGGCCGCCACCGGCTGCGCCGCCTCGACAAGGTCCTGGACGACCTCCACGACGAACTGCTCGCACCGCTGAGTCCGGCCGAGCGTGACCAGCTCGTACAGTTGCTCAGCCGCCTGCTGGACCACCACACCCGTACCTCCTGAGTGGACTTACTCGACGCAGTAGTTGGAGTTGTTGCGCATGACCGGAATGGACGCTCGTTTCCTTGGTATCGGCGATCTGGCCGAAGCTCCGTCCGTGGCGGTCGTGGTCGACGTCATGCGCGCTTTCACCGTGGCCGCCTGGGCCTTTGCCCAGGGCGCCGAAAAGATCGTTCTTGCCGGGTCGCTGGACGAAGCCCTGGCGCTCAAGGCTCGCCACCCGGATTGGGTGGCGCTCAAGGACGGACCGGCCGCGCCCGGGTTCGACACCGTCAACTCGCCGGGCCTGCTGAGGTCTCTTGACCTCGGCGGACGGACCGTTGTGCAGAAGACCACGGCCGGAACGGTCGGCGCCCTTGCGGTCAAGGACTCACCCCTGGTCCTGTGCGCCGGCTTCGTGGTGGCGGAGGCAACCGCTCGACTCCTGCGGATACACAGGAGTGACAGCGTCACGTTCGTGGTCACCGGCGAGGACGGGCAGGCCGATGAAGACCTGGCGTGTGCCCAGTACATCGCCCGGAGGGTCACCGAGGCCGGGGCGGATGCTGCCGAGTTCGTCCACCGCGCTGCGGCATCGCGCGCCGCGACCGAACTGGCGGAGGGGGTGCGCCAAGGCGTCCATCCTGATGACGTTGCGCTGTGTCTCGAGGTCGACCGGTTTCCCTTCGCCATGGTGGCGACCTTGGAAGACTCCCTGATGGTCCTGCGTCCAGGCGCGATGCCTCCGCTGACCGACGAGGACCCGGTCTGAGTGAGGCTCCCCAGCCCCAGAAGATCAATTACTTGCCCTCAACCACACTTGAGGTCTTACGGTTGCCGCATGACCTGCACGACAGGCAGGTTCCGCACCGAAGTGCCAAGTGAGGAACATCCCGTGACGAACCAGCAGATCTCCGGCGCCGAACTCGCCGGACAGCCCGCCGCGTACTGGACCGGTCTCGCCTACGAGGCCCTCATCGCCTTCACCCGGGCCCGGCAGGCCGAAAAGGGCTACACCCAGCCCCAGTTCTGGCTCCTGCGGAACCTGTCGAAGAACGACATCTCGCCCGACGGCGAGGGAATGACCATCCCGGAGCTCCGGCAGGCCATGTCCTCCTACATCCGGCCCGAGGACGACCTGGCGGCGGAGGCCGCGATACTCGTCGAGCGAGGCTGGCTGGCCCGGGACCCCGAGGACCGGCTGTGGCTCACCGACGAGGGCGAACAGGCCCGCGTCGACCTGGCACGCAACTCCCCCGCGATCCGCGCCGCCCTCCACGAGGGCATCGACGACGCGGACTACGTCACCACGTTGAAGGTCCTCCGGCAGCTGATCCGCAACGCGGGCGGGACGGTCGCCTGACCCCCTCTCAACCGACCGCGGGCCCTATCCCGAGGGTCGATCCGTGGCTGCGGCGACCCGTCGATAGCTGGTGGCGAGCGCGGTGGCGCGTTCCTGCAGGGAGTTGCGCAACCACTGCGGGGCCAGGGCTTCCGCGTTCGTGCCGAGGTGCCACAGCGCCCATTCGGCGTGTCTCCGATCCTGGAAGGTCACTTCCAGGCGTAGCCGGCCGTCCGGGTCGGCTTCCTCGGCGAGGATGGCCAGTGCGGTGCCCACCAGCTCCTCGCGCCGCGCCGGTTCCACCCGTACGAGCACGGTGACTTGATCGCCGCCCGTCCGAAACTGCGTGCTGCGTTCCTGCCAGGCCCGGTCCAGGTCGACCCGCTCCGGGCGCTGTGCCGGTTCGTCGAGTTCCTCGGCGGCCAAGACCCGGGACAGCCGGTAGGTGCGGTCCGCGCCGGCCCTCGTGGCCAGCAAGTACGCCTGCTCGCGCACGGTGACCAGGCCGATCGGGTCCACCGTGCGCCACTTCGGGGCCCGGCCCGCGGCGGCGTAGTTGATGCGCAGCTTGTGTCCGGCGAACACCGCACGACGGATCTCGGTCACGACGGTGTCGGGAACCTCCTCGATGTCCCGTCGGCGCGCGAGGAGGTCGGTCTCCGGGTCGATGAGCAGCCGCTGGGTCGCGCCGGCCGCGACGGCCCGGTAGCTCTCGGGCAGCGCGTCGACCACCTTGCGCATGGCGGAAGCGAGCGCGGGGCCGAGGCCGAACGTCTGCGCGCCGCGCCGCGATCCGGCGATCAGCAGGGCAAGTGCCTCGTCGTGGTTCAGTCCGGTGAGCTCGGTCCGGAAACCGGGCAGCAACGCGAAACCGCCGTGCCGACCGCGTTCGGCGTAGACCGGGACACCGGCCGCGGACAGCGCCTCGATGTCGCGCAGCACGGTGCGGGTGGACACCTCCAGCTCGCGGGCCAGCGCGGCCGCGGACAGCCGGCCGTGCTGTCGCAGCAGCAGTACCAGCGAGACCAACCGATCGGCGCGCATCCGAAAACGCTACCGGAATACATGACAGGCGGTGTCGTGATTCGTTGCGAGGCTTCAGCACGGCACACAGGCACATTGCACACGAGAGGTGACCCGCATGGCACATGCCCTTGTCAATCCGGACGGTTTGCACGACCCGGTCCCGTTCGGCTACAGCCACACCGCCACCGTCCCCGCCGGTACGGAACTCGTGCTCGTCTCGGGGCAGTACGGTTCGGGGCCGGACGGCGCGGTCGTCTCGACCGATTTCACCGAGCAGGTGAAGCAGACGTTCCGCAACGTCGGCGTCGCTCTTGCCGCGCACGGGCTCGACCTCGGTCACGTCGTCCAGCTCAGGACGTACGTGGTGAACCATGATGTCAGCAAGCTCGGGCCGATCGCCGGGGCCGTTCAGGAGGGCTGGGGCACGAAGCCGCCCACGCAATCCCTCATCGGTGTCGCGAGCCTGGCCACGCCCGACGTGCTGTTCGAGGTCGAGGCGCTCGCCGCCCGGCCCTGACCCGTCACGTAGTCGGCCCGCCTGGTGAGGGGCCGCCGCCTCGTAGGCGAGCGCATGAGGCTCGCCTACGAGGCGTCGACCGGCGACGCCCTGCCGGGCTCGCTGTGGGCAAGGCTCCGGCGTGCCATCGGCACCCGCGGTGTCAGGCCTCCTCGAGCTGCGTCAGCTCCTCCGCGCTCAGGGTGAGCTCCGTGGCGCGTGCCGAGTCGGTGATGGAGGTGGGGCGGCTGGCTCCCGGCACCGGGATCAGTGCCGGGGAGCGGGCGAGCAGCCAGGCCAGCGCGATCTGCTGCGGGCTGACGCCGCGCTCGGCTGCGACGCGGTGGAAGGCCGTGCCCTCCGAGGTCGGGCCGGACGGGCCGTCGAGGGAGCTGCGGGAGATGCCGGCCAGCGGGCTCCAGGGCAGGAAGGCCAGGCCCAGGCGTGTGCTCAGCTGCAGCTCGGGCTCGCCGGCGCGGACGGCGGGCGAGTACCGGTTCTGTACGGAGACGAGGCCGTCGCCGAGGATGGCGTGTGCCTGGCGGATCTGGGCGGTGGTGACGTTGGAGATCCCGGCGGCGCGGATCGTGCCGGCGTCGAGCAGCTCGCGCAGGGCGCCGACGGACTCCGCCCACGGCACGGCCGGGTCCGGCTTGTGCAACTGGTACAGGCCGATGGCCTCGACGCCCAGCCGCTTCGCGGAGGCCCCGGCGGCCCGCTTGAGGTGGGCAGGAGTACCGGTGACCGTCCAGCTGCCGTCGCCGGGGCGGCCGCGTCCGCCCTTGGTGGCGACGAGGACGCCGGAGGTGTCGCCGCCGTAGCGGGCCAGGGCGCGAGCGATCAGGAGCTCGTTGTGGCCCACCTCGTCGGCGTGCCAGTGGTAGCTGTCGGCGGTGTCGATGAGCGTGACGCCGGCGTCGAGGGCCGCGCGGACGGTGGCGATGGCCCGCGCCTCGTCCGGGCGGTGCTCGATGGACAGCGGCATGGCTCCCAGGCCGATGGCGCTGACGGCGGTGTCCGCGATGGTGCGGTACTTCATGGCGGGACGGTCCTCAGGGGGTGGGTGACGGCTCGGTGGTGAGGGCTTCGGCGACGGCGCCGGGCAGCCAGTCGGTGGTGCGGGAGAAGGAACGGCCCAGCTTCTTCGCGCGGGCGTTGCTCATGGCGTAGTGGCGGTCGAAGGAGAACGGCGAAGCCTCCTCAGCCGCCGGGACGGTCCGGTAGACGGGCTCCCGGCCGGCCTGCGCGGCGATGACCGCCGCGAGGTCGTGTACGTCGAGCGAGCCGTCGGAGCAGGCGTTGACCGGGCCGGTGAAGTCGGCCGTCGTCGCCCACAGCAGCAGGTCCGCGAGCTCCTCGTAGTGGGTGAAGACCGTGGGCAGCGGCTTCGCGTGCACTGCGATCGGCGCGCCCCTGGCGATGCGCTCGGCGTAGTGCGCCAGCCGGCCGGTGAACTCCTGCGCGCCGCCGCCCAGTACGTGGGCGCTGCGTACGGAGGCGAACTCGAAGCCGCCGGCGCGCGTGAAGACGGCCTCTGCCTGGCGCTTGCCCTCGGCATAGTGCGCTTCCAGGTACGAGTCGTCGTGCCAGGGCAGGTCCATGGCCACCGGCCAGGTGCCCGGGTCCACGGTCTCCTCCGGCACCGGCGTGCCTGCCGGGACGGCCGGCAGGGCGGCGGTCGCGGGGTCGTAGACCTCGATCGTGGAGGTCATGACGTAGCGCCGCGTGCGCCCGGCAAAGGCGCGGGCGGCGACGGCGGCTTGAACCGGGGTGTAGCAGATCTGGTCCACCACGACGTCGAAGGTGCGTGAGCCGAGCGCGGCCGTCAGGGCCGCCTCGTCGTTCCGGTCGACGACGAGGTGCTCGACGCCGGCGGGCGGCGGGGTCGAGCCGCGGTTGATCACAGTGACCTGGTGGCCCGCGGCCCGCAGCCGCTCCACCAGGAGCTTTCCGAAGTACCGGCTTCCGCCGATGACGCAGATCCTTTGCATGCCCCCATGCTCGGGAACTGCCGTCATCAGCAGAAGTCCCGACCTGCTGGTCACGCATTAAGGAAAACTGTTGATGCCCCGTTGCCCCGGCCCGCGATGATCACTAGGGTGGGTCATGTGACTGCCGGGTCGGCCATGGGCCACGCACGAGTGAGGTTCCCGGCCTCGGCGTGAGCGCGAGGCGGGCAAGGAGCCCGCCCCCTTCTCCTCGTCTTTGCTCCCTGCGCCCGCCTGTGGCGCCCATCCAGCGGATCCCAAGACCCGGAGACACACCACCGATGCACCATGACCAGCAGTACGCGCACGCATCCGAGCTGCCGACGGCCGCCGTCGAACTGAACCACACCGCCGTCTACGCCAGGGACAGGCAGCTGTCTGCCGAGTTCCTCGCCGTGATCCTGGGGTTGAAGGTCGGCGCCCCGTTCGGGCCGTTCCTGCCCGTCGACCTCGGCAACGGCGTGACGCTCGACTACTACGAGATGCGCGACGAGCCGATCCAGTCGCAGCACTACGCCTTCCTCGTCCCCGACGCACAGTTCGACGCCATGATCGCCCGTCTGGAGGCCGTCGGGGTCACCTACTACGCCGACCCCGCCCACACCGAACCCGGCCACGTCAACCGGCTGTTCGGCGGTCGCGGCGCCTACTTCGACGATCCGGACGGCCACAACATGGAGATCATGACCCGGCCCTACGTCCGGCCCTAGCGGGTCGCCCGGCACGGCGTCCCATCGGGGGTAGGGTGCCGCCCGTGTCCGAGCATCAGCGCGACCTCGTCGGCTACGGCGCCGTGCCGCCGCACGCCGCCTGGCCCGGCGGCGCACGTGTCGCCGTCAGCCTCGTCCTCAACTACGAAGAGGGCGGTGAACGGAACGTCCTCGAAGGCGACCCCGCCTCCGAGGGCTTCCTCCACGAGCTCGTCGGCGCGCCGCCCGTGGTGGGCGGGCGCGAGCTGAACGTCGAGTCGATGTTCGCGTACGGCTCGCGCGCCGGGTTCTGGCGCATCCACCGCACGCTCGCGGCCCACGGCGCGCCGCTCACCGTCTACGCCGTCGGGCAGGCGCTGGAGCGCAACCCGGAGGCGGCGCGGGCGATGGGCGCGGCCGGGTGGGAAGTGGCAAGCCACGGCTGGCGCTGGATCGATTACCGGCACGTGCCCGAGGAGGCCGAGCGCGCCGACATCGGCCGCTCGATCGCGACGATCGAGCGGCTCGTCGGGCGTCGGCCCGTCGGCTGGTACACCGGCCGGACGAGCCCGAACACTCGGCGGCTCGTCGTCGAGGAGGGAGGTTTCCTCTACGACTCCGACGACTACTCGGACGACCTGCCGTTCTACGTCCGGGAGGGCGGCCGCTCGCACCTCGTGGTGCCGTACACCCTCGATGCGAACGACTTCAAGTTCCTGATCGTCCACGGCTTCACGACCGCCGACGACATGCTTTCGTACCTCGTCGACACGTTCGACGCGCTCCACGCCGAGGGCGCCGAACGCCCGCGCATGATGAGCGTCGGCCTGCACTGCCGGATCACCGGCCGGCCTGGCCGCATCCGCGCGCTCGACGGCTTCTTGAGACACGTCGCCCAGCGCGGCGGTGCGTGGCTCGCCACACGCGAACAGATCGCGCGCCACTGGCTCGCCACGCACCCGAGTGATCCCGGCCGCGTCTAGGAGCCGGTCGTGCCGTCGAGCATCTCGCGCAGGATGTCCAGGTGGCCGTTGTGGCGGGCCGTCTCCTCGGTGAGGTGGAGGAGGATCCACCGCAGGTCGACGTGCAGGCCGTCGCGGACGGCTCGCAGAGCCTTGTCGTCCAGGCCACGCCCGGCGACCAGTTCGCGGTAGCGGGCGCTCTGTTCGGCGTACTCGTCGAGCAGCTGAGCGAGCGGGAAGTCGACGGCGATGCGCATCTCGCGGTCGGGGTCCTCATCGGTCCAAGGGCCCTGGTCTTCCTCGCCGAGGAAGACGACCTGGAACCAGTAGTACTCGACCCAGCGGAGGTGGTTGATCACTCCGCTCATGGTCATCAGCGGTGAGTCCGGCAGGAGCGACTTGCGGGCGTTCTCCTCGGAAACGCCGGCGCACTTCGCGCGGGCGGTGCCACGCGTGTAGTCGAGGAAGGTGGCGAGCTGGGTGCGCTCGTCCCACGTGGGCGGTGTGTCGTCGATTCTGGTCATCGCGCGAAGCCTCCCCGATCACCGCGACCGGTGTCGAGACATTTTTCGACGCTCCCCCTCCCCGCTCCCCCTCCCCCCTCCCCCCGGCATGGCGCGCCGGGCAGGCCCTACGAGTGGCCTGTGGCGGGGCAGGGTGGGTTGAAGTCGACCGCCGCGAACTGCTCTTCCCATTGGGCCCTGGTGATCCGGGGGTGCGCACTGGCGCAGATGCGGGCGGCGACCCTGTCCAGGGACGTGTCCCACAGCCGGATCGTGAAGTCGTTGCCGCCGGTGGCCAGGGTGTGGCCGTCCGGGCTGAACGCCACGGCCGGTACGGGGTTCGAGTGGCCGGTGAGGACAGTGGGCGTGGCCGCAGCCCCCACGTTCCAGAGCAGGGCCTTGCCGTCCGCGGCGCCGGCCGCAAGTCGGCGGCCGTCGCCGTCGAAGGTCAGGGTGTAGAGCCAGGAGCCGGACGCCGGAAGGTGCGCCACCCTCATCGGGCGGTCGATGTCGCTGACGTCGATCAGCCAGACCGTCTTGTCCGTACGGTGGAAGGCGGCCAGTCTCCGGTTGTCGGGGCTGAACACGGCGGCGGTCAGGGGTTCGGATCGCAACGGGGCCGACGGCAGCCGCCGAGGGTTGCGCGGATCGCCGATGTCCCAGAACCGCAGCGGACCGGACTCTCCGGAGCTCGTCACCAGCGTGCGGCCGTCCGGCCCGAACGAGGCCCTCGTGACGTCCGGGCCGTCCTCTGCGATCCGGCTCAGGGGGCGGGGCTCGCCGGGATCGGTCACATCCCAAAGGCCGGCCGCATGCTGTGTCCAGACGGCCAGCAGGTGGCCGCCCGGGCCGAAGCAGGCCCCGCCGACTTCGCCGGCGCCGGGGGTGAGCACCGACGTCAGGCGCGGTTTTCGTGGATCGGTCACGTCCCAGACGCGGACGGTGGTGTCCTCGCTGGCGGTGGCGAGGCTGCGCCCGTCCGGGCTGAACGCCACGGACCGTACGAACCTGGTGTGCCCGTGCAGGACCGACAGGGGCCACAGGGCCCGGCCGCCGGTGACCTGCCACAGCCGTGCCGTGCCGTCCCAGCTGGCGCTGGCGAGCAGGTGGCCGCCGGGGCCGAACGCCAGGGACGTGACCACGTCGTCGTGGGTGCCGAGCGACAGGTCCCCCAGGTCGAGGAGCCGGTCGGAGTGGGCGAGCGCGCGGCCGTCCGGGCTGAACGCCGCCTGGTAGAAGCCGCCCTGAACGGTGCTGGTGCGCTTCGGGTTCGCCGGGGCTGCGACGTCCCAGAACAGGAGGGACCCACCCACCGAGACGAGCGTGCTGCCGTCAGGGCTGAAAGCCACCGACCAGACGATCGCGGGATGGCCGAGCAGCACGGCCGGTGGCCGCGTCCGCGGGGTGCCGCTGCCGATGTCCCAGACCCGTGCGGTGCGATCCCAGCTCCCGGTGGCGACGGTCCGGCCGTCAGGGCTGAAGGCGGCCGAGGTCACCGTGTCGGTGTGCCCGTGCAGGACGTCGAGGAGGAGCGGACGCGCGGGGTCGGTGACGTCCCAGAGCCTGGCGGTGGTGTCACCGGTGGTCGCCAGGGTGCGGCCGTCCGGGCTGAACGTCGCCGAGGTGACCGTGCCGGTGTGGCCCGGCACGGTGGCCAGCAGCCGCGGGTGGCGGGGGTCGTTCGCGTTCCACAGCCGCGCCGCGCCGTCGGTGTGGCCGGTGGCGATGACGCCGCCAGGCCGGTACGCCACCCATGACGGCGCGGCCGGCTGCTCCGGCAGCGTGCTCAACTCGGCGGGCGCACGCGGGTCCCTTACGTCCCACAGCCGCACCGAGCGTTCGCTCGCCGTGGCCAGGACGTGGCCGTCGTCACCGAACGCCACCGACATCAGCCGCTCCGGCTGGTTCAACAGGGCCAGCTGTACGGGGTGGTGGGCGTTGGCGACGTCCCACAGCCGGACCGTGCGGTCCCAGCTGCCGGTGGCCAGGACCGTGCCCTTCGGGGCGAAGGAGAGCGAGACCACGTCGGAGGTGTGGCCGGTGAGCCGGCTCGTGTACGGCGTCGCGAACGTGCTCATCAGCTGGTCGCGGACGTCGCCGGTGGCCGCCAGCCGGTACGCGGCCAGGTTCAGCTGCGCGGCGAGCGACGGGTTCCGCTGCCGCAGCTCGGTCGCGTCCGCGGCGGCCTTCCGTGCGATGGCCACGTTGCGCTGCCGCAGGGCCGAGTCGCGCGAGTCGACGGCCAGGCCGCCCGCGGTCGCCGCGATGACCATCAGCACAGTGAGCAGGGTGACCAGCTGCCGCAGGCGGACCGTCCGCCTCCTGACCGCCGCCATCTCGCCGGCCTGGGCGTCCCGGCTCTCATCGAGGAACCGCCGTTCCCTGGAGGTCAGCCGGCTGCCGTCGGCGGCGGCCAGGTCCAGCGCCGCGGCCAGGCGGGCACCCCGGTACAGGGCGTGCGGGTCGCGGTCCTGCCCCTCCCAGTCGGCGGTCGCGTCGGTCAGCTGCCGGTGCAGGAGCAGCCGGTCCCGGTCTTCGGTCAGCCAGCCGCGCAGCCGCGGCCAGCAGCGGATGATCGCCTCGTGGGTGATCTCGACGCTGTCCTCGTCCAGCGTCACCAGCCGGTGCCGGGCCAGGGATTCCAGCACGAAGGCGGTGTCGGGGTTCGGGTCCAGCTCGTCCCTGGTGATCCGGCGCTTGGTGTCCTCGGTACCGTCGCCCAGCGCGGTCAGCCGGAGGAACAGCGATCCGGCGAGGTCTTGTTGCACCGGCGACAGTGCCCGGTAGGCGGCCTCCGCGGTCTGCGCGAGTGCGTGCTGGATGCCGCCGGCCGCGAGGTACCCGTCCAGGGTCAGGCGGCTGCCGCTGCGGCGGCGCCAGGTCTCGGCCATCGCGTGCGAGACCAGGGGCAGCGCACCCGGCCGGCCGGCCGCGTCCGCGACCACGGCCGCCAGCAGCGCTCCGGTCACCGTGCAGTCGGCGAGGACCGCCGGCCGGGTGATGGCCTCGCGCAGCTCCTGGCTGCTCATCGGACCTACCGCGATCTGCGCGTCGCGCATCGCCTCGACGAGCCGGGGGTCCTGGACGCAGTGGCCGTAGAAATCGGCGCGTACGCCGATGACCACCCGGGTCCGGCTGGTCTGCGCCGTGGTGGCCGCGATCAGCATGGCGATGAACGCGTCTCGTTCGTCCGCGTCCCGGCAGAGTGTGAAGACCTCCTCGAACTGGTCGACCACGATCAGCGTGTCGGTGTCCGGCGCACGGTCGATCATGGCCTGCCGGATCCGCAGGTGCAGCGCCGCGGGGTCGTCGAGCAGCTCGGCCGCGAGCGCGCCCGGAGCCTCTCCCGTCGCCGCGGCCAGGCGGACCGCGCACTCCTCCACGGGATGCGGGCCCGGGGTGAACAGCATCACCCGGCGGCCCGATGCCTGTTCGCGGGCGACGAGCCCGGCCCGCAGCAGCGAGGACTTCCCCGATCCGGACGGCCCGAAGACCGCCAGGAACCGGTGGTCGCGCACCTTCGCGAGCACCTCGCCGGTCAGCCGGTCGCGCCCGAAGAAGCGGTCGGCGTCTTCCGGTTGGAACGCCGACAGGCCCGCGTACGGCGCGTGGTGCCGGCCGTCGCCGACCCCGTCCTCGGGCTCGTCGCCGTGCGCGCTCGCGGCGATCTCGGCGGCGACGGCGTGCCATCGGGATTCCCATGCGTGGCGATCGCCGTGGCACGCCTCGACGTACGCGAGCGTGACGTTGAGGCTGGGAAGCGTGTTCCCGCCCGCGGCGTCCGAGAGTGTCGTGGACGAATAGTGCGCCCTTTTGGCCAGTGCCCGGTAGGACGGCCGCCCCGCCGCCTCGCGCAGCTTCCGGAGGTCGGCCGCGAAGCGTGTCAGCGGACCGCTGTCCAGGTCGAGCGGACGTTCGGGGCGTGGCATGGCCTCCCTCTCTGCGTTTTCCGCAGCCGTGATGGGTGGTGTTTGTCCAGCTTTTGATGTCCGGAATCCACGTTCCGGCGCCGGACATCAACCCGCGGCTAGACAAGGGCCAGCGCAACCGCGCAACGGCGACACGAGGAGGAGAAATCATGAGGTCTGTGCGACGACTGATGCTGCTGGCGGCGGTCACCGGGCTGCTGGCCGGCGGTACCTGGACGGGCACGCCCGCGTTCGCCGCGGCACCGCTGCTGAAGTCCAACCTGAACGGACGGTGCGCCGACATCTTCATGTGGCATCAGGACAACGGCGCCACCACCGTGACGTGGGACTGCACCGGCGACACCAACCAGCAGTGGTACTGGGACGGCGAGCAGATCCGCTCCAGCATGAACGGAAAGTGCCTGGAGATCTACGGCCCCCACCTGGGTGACCAGGGGTCGGTGAGCACGTGGGACTGCAACGGCGGTCGCCACCAGAGGTGGTTCCGCAACGGCAGCGAGATCCGCAACCGGGTGAACGGAAAGTGTCTGGACATCCTGGGCGGCCGGCCCGAGAACGGCCAGCTGCTGGTGAGCTGGAGCTGCAACGGCGCGCGGAGCCAGAGCTGGGACTTCTGAACGCCGGCTCTACCGCGCTCGACCCGGCCCGGCCCGGCACACCACGTGCCGCGCCGGGCCGGCGCCGCCTTCACCCCGCCCGCACCACCGCCTGCCGACGGCGTCGCCGTGCGAGTATTCGGCTTCACCTGGCAACGGCCGTGAGTGGGAGGACGGACGGTATGAGGGGCTTCTTCAGGCGCGAACGCAGGGTGGTGTCGCATTCGCCCGAGCTCGTGGCGGCAGCGGCGGAGAATCCGGGGGGATCCGTCGCGGAGATCAACACCGAATACGTGAGCCGGCCCGACGGCTTCGTCCCCACAGAGGCCATCCGCGGCGTGTGGCTCGTCGGCGCGGACGGAAAGCTGACCGGCGTATTCGAGGAGAATCCGAACTACGGGCCCGCGCCCAGGGACGACTTCGCGAAGCTGACCGAGAGCGGACATTGGCTCGGCTGGCTGGGAGACCCGGTGGCAGCCGTACGCGACTCCATAGCCGATTGCCTGAGCCAGCAGGTTCCAGGCGCGGTCCTGGAATGGCTCAAGGTCCTGGAAGAGCCCCGATATCTCACCGGCGGCCGGGTCCCACCCGAGAACGGGAACCGGATGATCATCACCAGGGCCGGCCTTGCGCTGTCCTTCGCCTTGTCGGTAACGGCTCCCGAGCACAAGCGCGAGATTCTGACAGGGACCTTCACCTGGGTGTCGGCGCCACTCGACAGGCCGGATCGAAAGGACCGGGTGTGGCTCGACCTCTCGACCGATCTTGACTGGGCCGAGGGTCAACTCCGCGACCGCATCATGCTCGTGGGCCGGCCGGCGCAACCCTGACCGGCTGCGGTGGGGGAAAGGCCGGCCCGCGGAAACGGCGTAGGCCGCGGTCAGCCGTGTGCCGGCAGTAGTTTCTTGATCGCTGCTACGGCGGTCCGCGGATCGTCGGCGTGGCAGCGGATCGTACGGACCTCCGTGCGCCGCCCCAACAGGCTTTCCGCGGTGACCGGTTGGTTCAGCTCGATGGTGATCGAGGTCTGCGACGCGATGGCCACCTCCAGCACACCGTCCTCGGACTTGTTCGCGTCCGGGAAGCGGACGTCGTAACGGGCGGAGGCGATCCGTTCCAGAGGTATGCGCAGATCGAGCTGTGCACCGCGGCGTATCCGCAGCTCGCCCGGCCCCACGACGTGCGGGCGGGTGACGGCGGCGGCGTGGAGCCCCAGGACCAGAGCCACCGTGTAGAGGTCGAGGAGCAGCATGACCAGGTGGGCGACCGGATACGCGGCGAGCATGAAGGACACCCCGACCGTCTCGACCACGAACACGAAGACCATCCCGTAGGCGGTCGGTGCCTGGGCACGTGCGTACCCGACGGCGAGGTCCCCCTCCCCCACCCCGTGCGAGCGCCGGGCCACCCACAGCCCGAGGCTCGTCATCCACCGCCCCTCGTGTGCCGCCAGCCGTCGCGCCTGTGTGATGAATGCCCCGGTCCCCATGTGTCCCAGTGAATCAGAGGGACCTCTCGAACCCTCCACAGACTAGGCCGTGTTGGCGCGCGGGCCGACGAGGACGCGCGACAGCAGGCGCGGGTGGGCCAGTGTCAGCGGACCGGCGGTCATGTGGAAGAGCCCGGAGAAGGCGGTGTAGAGCCGGGGGTCGTGGGGGACGGTGTCGATCAGCCGGTTCATGAACCAGTTGCCGGCCTTGACGGGCCAGGCGGGCCGCGCCTGCGCCCAGGCGCGGTCCGGGGTGGTCGCCATGAGCCACGAGGAGGCGGTGAGGCGGGCCAGCCGCTTCTGGAAGGCCTGCCCGTCGAGGGGCGCGCGGGCGCGCCCGTTGCCGAGCATCTGCTCCAGGAGGCGGGCTTCCAGGGCGGCGACGGTCATGCCCTGGCCGTAGGCGGGGTTGAACGTGCACACCGAGTCCCCCACGGCGATCAGCCCGTCGGGCCAGCGCGCAAGGCGGTGGTAGGCGATCTTCCTGTTGACGGTACGGGCATAGCGGCGCACGGGCGATGTGGGGGTGAGGGAGGCGATGGTGTCGGCGATGGGACCTCGCAGTGTTTTGGCGTAGGCGAGGAAGTCCTCGTCGTCGTGGGGAAGTTGGGTTCCCTTCGCTCCGTGCAGGGTGACGTGGAGCGTGTCGTCCTCGATCTGGATCGCGTAGCAGCCCTTGTGGAAGTCGGGGGCCCGCAGGGGTTGCAGCAGGCCCATCCACGAGGGCGGGGCCTGCCCTTCCGGGTAGGAGAACGTGCGGGAGGCGTAGCCGACCTGGGCATCGACGGTCGTCGTGCGGGGGCTGGGCAGACCGAGGGCGGTCAGCCATTGCGGCAGGTGGGAGGAGCGGCCCGAGGCGTCGACCACGAGGTCCGCGGCGATCTCTTCCTCGCCGTCGCCGTCCTTGACGCGCACCCCGGTGACCTTCCCGGGCCCCGCCGTGCGCAGGCCGGTGACGGTCAGTCCGTCCCGCAGGGTGACGGGCTCCAGCGCCGTCACCCGTCGACGCAGAACGTGCTCCAGGAGCGGGCGGGAGAAGGTCTGGATCGGCATGCCCATCGGGGTGGGCGGCGGCGTGCCGTGCGGCAGTACGGCACACAGCTTCTCGCCCCAGTCCCACACCGGCGCACCGGCCTGTTCCAGCTCGGCCCGCAGCCCGGGGAAGTACCCCTCGAACACCTCGGCGCCAAGAGCCAGAAGGCCATGGACGTGGTGCCCCTGCGGCACCCCGGACCTGGGCACGGACGCACTCGCCAGCGTGTCGCGTTCGATCACGGTGACGGCCTCGAAGCTGTCGGCCAGGACACGCGCGGCGGCAAGTCCCGCCATGCCCGCCCCCACCACCACCGCGTGCCGGACGTCCGTCTCCACGGTCATGCTGCTCCCTCCTTCTGCGGCCGAGCCCTCTGCTGTGCCCGGGGGCCCCTTCCCTGCCCCGATCGGCCGACAGGTATGCCGAAAAGGGTCAGCAGTCGACCACGTTCCGTAATTAGGGTGATGTTGCCGCGACTTGCCGCCGTGGAGCCTGCCCGGCCTGCTCAGCCGCGCGACTGCCGGATCACCCACATCGCCCAACCGATGGCTCCAGTCGGGCGAAAGTTCCGCCCGCCGGACCACAACCCATTACCGGGCGTGGTGGACGGCGTTGGGGCGGTCATGGATCACCTCACCTTTACTCGCGTCGTATCGGGCGCAGCCCTGGCCGTCGCCGTCGGGCTTGCCTCCGCCCCCACCGCCCTGGCAGCACCCGCCACTGCCGAGCGCCCGGCCGCCCTCACCCAGGACAGCCCCCTCAGCCTGGACAACCTGCTGTCGCTCCGCTTCCTCACGCCGACCGTGCAGGACGCGAAGCGCCAGCTCACGGGCATCGTTACGGGTCTGTCGCCGACGCCCGCCCGTTCCACCGGCCTCGGCGGCCTCCTCAAGTAGACGAAGAGCACCCTGCCCCACGCGAAAGGGCCGCCACCCCTGTGGGTGGCGGCCCTCGCCTGTCCTACTGGTGGGGCGGCGGGAGGATCTCGTGGTCCCCGCCGGGCGCCGACTCCTTGCCGTCGGCGTACACGGCGGTCACCCGGTAGAAGTGCGTGGTGCCGGTGGCCGGGCCCGGAGTCCGTGTACGCGGTGCCCGTGACGGGCTGGGCGGTCAGTTTCTCGTAGGCCTTGGTGGCCGGGTTCCACCGGTAGGCCAGGTAGCCGGTCGCGCCCGCGACCGTGTTCCACGCGAGTTCCACGGCGGTGCCGGTGGCCGTACGGGTGGCGTTGAGGGTGACCGGTCCGTTCTCCGGGGTCTCGACGGAGGGCGTCAGGTTCAACTCGGTCACGTTCGCGACCGAAGCGTCGCCGGTCCACTGGAAGCCGGAGTTGCCGGCCGTGTCGACGGCATCGACGAAGAAGCACCGCTCGTCGCCGTCCGGCAGCGTCTCGACCAGGTATGACGTGTCGGTTTTGCCGAGGTACGCGGCCACGCCCGCCGAGCAGATCTTTTCCTCACCGAGCGGGGTTCCGCTGTAGACCTCGTAGCGCTGGAGGTCGGCCGCCGGGTTGGCGTTCCAGTTCAGGACGATGCCGTAGGCGGTTGCCTGCGCGGTCAGACCGGTGACCGCCGGGGGCGGGGTCTGGTCCTTGACGCCGGTGGTGACGGTGGCGGTGTTGGAGACCACGGAGGTGTTTCCGGCGTACCGGTCGGTGCCCCAGCCCTCCACCACGTAGTGGTACTTGGTGTCCGCGGCGGTCCCGTTGTCCTGGCAGGTCCACTGGACCTGCCCGTCGGGCAGCGTCTTCGATGTGCGGCTGCCGCAGAACACCTCCGCCGTCCGGGTGTCCACCGGGAGGGTCGTGGACCGGTAGACGGTGAAGCCCTCGTAGGTGCCGTCCGTTCCGGGGCGGACCTTCCAGGTCAGGTCGACGTAGCGGCCCGACACCGGGGTCGCGGTGAGCTCGTGGGGCGGCGCGACCGGGCGGCGGGCGGTGGCCGGGACGCTGTAACGGGAGGCTCGGCCGGCTGAATCCAGGGCCGCGACCTGGTACTCGGAGACGACCGAGCGTGGGGCATCGGTGTCGGTGAAGCTCGCAGTGGCGGTCTGGTGGACCGCGGGGTCGCCGGTGCGCCTGACCAGGTAGCCGGTGGCTCCCGGGGAAGCCGGCCATGTCAGGGCGACGCCGGGGTCGGCGGCGGTGGCCTTCGGGACGCCGGGGGTGGCGGCCGTGGAGGTGGTCACCGGCTGTCCGGTGGTCGCCCCGGAGACGTTGCCGGCCAGGTCGTAGGCGCGTACCTGGTACTGGTACGTACGGCCGGCGCCTTCGGGCGGCAGCTCGGCGAAGGAGGTCGCCTTCGTGCTGCGGACCAGGGTCCAGGCGGTGGTCCCCTCGAGTCGCCGGTAGATGCGGTAGCCGCCGAGGTCCATCTCCTTGTTCGCGGCCCACGACACCTTCGCCTGCGCGGTGGTGTTGTCGAGCTGCGACGTGACGCCGGTCGGGGCGAGGGGCTTGACCTTGTCGTCGGCCGCCGAGGTCCGGGGCGTGTAGCCGAACTTGAAGTTGGCGGCGCCGCTCCAGTTGACGGCGTTGACGCGCAGGGTGTGGGTGCCCGGCGGGATCGTCACGTTCACGCTCTGCGTCCCGTCTGCCGAGACGTTCTTCCACATGTCGATCTGGCGGACGCCGTCGAGGTAGACGCGCATGCCGTCCTGGCCGGTGGCGGTCAGCGTGAACGGGCCGCCCGATCCGAAGTCCCGTGCCAGGGTCCAACGGACGCCGAAGTTGTCGGCCGGCAGGCCGGCGGCCGGGGCACCGGTGCCCCAGTTCTCGTCGATCGCGGTGTCGCAGTCGGTCCGTACGGGCGTCCCGGTGAACGTGGTGTTCGGGTAGAACTCGCGGGTGAACCGGGGCGACGGGCAGTTCACGGCCGCGGCGGCGGAAGTGGCGCCGGCGGCGGTGACCAGGCCGGAGAGGGTGGCGACGGCGGCCAGCGCGGCTATGCCGCGCGGTGGCGGAGGAGTTGTGGTCAAGGTGTGAGGCCTGTCCGAGGAGGAAGAAGGACGGGCGGGTCAGGTGGGGCTGATCTTCCGCCGGACGGACTCTACTTGCCCTTGCCCTTGCCCCGGTAAGGCGAGGGCGGAAGCGGGCCTCGCACCCGGGCCGCGGGGAGCCGCGGCGGCGCCGCCACTGACGTGCGCCGCGGCGCCTCCCTCGCGTGCCGGGTCAGAGCATGATGAGCAGGCGCGTCTTCGGCTTGAGCTTTCGGTTCACCGAGCGGCTCTGCACGTAGACCTCCAGCTTGGGATTGTGCCCCGCCTTCACGGAGACGGTGCCCTGGATGCCCGTGCCGAACAGCATCCTGCGTGCCGCGTCGCCCGTGTAGGCGCGGTCGGTGTCCTTCTCGACCACGATGACTTCCTTGTCGGGCTGGACCTGGACCCGGGTGCCCAGCTGGTAGTAGCACGACCCGCGCTCGTACGTCACGCCCGGATGCGAATCGACGAAGGGGCGGATCTCGATCTCCGTGTCGACCTTCAGGAGGCGGTACTTGTCGGCCGGGATCGGTTCGAGGTTCGCCCGTACGTCGTCGACCGAGATGTCCTGGCCGACCGCGAAGAGGTTCTTCGTGCCGCGCACGCCCTGCTCGCGGCCTCGGAGGAAGCTGGTGGCGGCCGCGCGCACCGTGCCGATCGCCTCCTCGACGCCCTTGTGGGAGTCCGCGTCCCAGATGGCGATGTTTCCGGCCGGGAAGCCGTAGTTCTGGGCGGTCCGCTTGGCCAGGGAGTTCGGAACGAGGATCGCGGAGGTCCAGTGGCCCGGGAGTGCGCCCATCCTCGCCGCGATCCTGTCGAGCCAGGGGCCGAGGATGGTCATGTCGCCGTCGTGCCGGCGGTCGCCGCCGGAGGCGTTCTCCTCGCCGTCCGTCACGACGATCTGGAGGAAGCTGTGCTCGCCGTACTCCTCCCAGATGTGGCCCAGGTCGTCCAGGGACTTCAGAGATGCCTCGATCAGGGCCGTGGCGCCGTTGTTGACCTTGTAGAGGCCCCGCATGGACGGCAGGTGCTTCACATCCATGTCCCAGACCAGGTTCTCCACCTTGTGGTCGAAGGAGTAGAGGCTGATCCGGGTCTCATGCCCGAGGTTGTCCGACTCGGCCTTCAGGCCGGCCACGAACTCGTCGACGACGCGGATGAGTTGGCTCTGGTGCTGGTGCATGGAACCCGAGCAGTCCACTACCAGCGCGACGTGGTTCACCTTGTGCTGGATCTTGTTTGCGGACACGTCTGTGCTCCTTCTCCGAGGCTCCCCGAGTGATGTCTCGACACTATGGGGAGGCACTGACAACGGAGCTTGACGGAGGATCACCTGGCTGCCGCGCGCAAGCCGGGCCTCGGGAAGCAGTCGCCGGCGGGGGCGCCGCCGGCGACTGGCTGCGGTCCGGTCGGAGGGTCAGTTCCCCTCGGCTTCGAAGGTGCGCAGCAGATCGGCTGCGACGCTCACGGCGATGGTCGCCGGTTCCTTGCCGGTGATGTCGGCCAGCCCGATCGGGGTCTTGATCCGATCGATGGTGGCCTTGTCGTGGCCGCCCTCGGTCTCGAGGCGTTTGCGGAAGCGCACCCATTTGGCCGCCGATCCGATCAGCCCGATGGACCCGAGGTGGGTCGTGCGCAGGGCGGCGTCGCACAGAGCGGCGTCCTCGGCGTGGTCATGGGTCATGATCAGGACGTGGGTGCCGCGCGGCAGCTCCGCCAGGACCTCCTCGGGCAGCAGCGGCGTGTGGTGTACGTGCACCTGCGCGACCGCGTCCGCCAGTACGTCGAGCCGTTCCTTCGCGAGGATGTCGGAGCGGCTGTCGATCAGATGGAGGTCGAGGTCCTGACGTGCCAGGATGCGCGCCAGTTCCAGCCCGACGTGCCCGACGCCGAAGATCGCCACCGCCCGTACGACCGGCAGCGGTTCGAGCAGTACCGCGACTTCGCCGCCGCAGCACTGCACACCGTGCCGATTGGTGACCTTGTCGTTCAGGGCGAAGTCGATCAGTTCCGGCTCCGGGCTGGGCTCGGCCATCATCTGCCGGGCCCGGTCGATCGCGACGGCCTCGACGTTGCCGCCGCCGATCGAACCCCATGTCTCGGTCTGCCCGACGACGAGCTTCGCACCGGCATCGCGCGGGGCATGGCCGCGCACGGCCGCGACGGTCACCAGCACGCCGGAAGCCCGGCGTGCTCGCAACCGTGCGACCGCGGCGACCCACGTCATGTCAGGCACTGCTCAGCGCTTCTGCGTCGGTTCGGATCCCGTCGCCGGCTGCCTGCCCGTTTCCGGCGTGGCCGTCCCGGGAGGCGCCGCCCTTGCGGGCCGCCTGGATCGCCCAGTACACCGCCTCCGGCGTGGCCGGCGAGGCCAGCTCGACGCTGATCCCGCTCGGGCCGAACGCGGCGGCGGCCTGCCGCAGCGCTTCGCGCACCGAGAACGCCAGCATCAGCGGAGGCTCACCCACCGCCTTGGACCCGTATACCGCGCCCTCCTCGGTGGCGTTCTGCAGGAGCGTGACGTTGAACTCCTCGGGCATCTCCGAGAAGCTCGGCAGCTTGTAGGTGCTCGCGGCCTGGGTCAGCAGCCGGCCGCGGTGGGGCCCGTCGCTCGCGTCCCAGCGCAGGTCCTCCAGCGTCAGCCAGCCCGCGCCCTGTACGAAACCGCCCTCCACCTGACCGATGTCGATCATCGGGGACAGGCTGTCGCCGACGTCGTGCACGATGTCCACCCGCCGGATGCGGTAGGCGCCGGTGAAGCCGTCCACCTCCACCTCGGCCGCGGCGGCGCCGTGGGAGAAGTACTTGAACGGCGAGCCCCGGAAGGACTTCGCGTCCCAGTGCAGACCCTCGGTGCGGTAGAAACCGGCCGCGGACAGCTGAACCCGCTGGAAGTACGCGGTGCGCACCAGGTCGTCCCAGGCCAGCTCCTTGTCGCTGCCCAGGCTGCGCGCGACGCCCTCGACGATGCGCACGTCCGAGGCGTTCGAGCCGAGCTGGGTGGCGGCCACCTGCAGCAGCCGCTCACGCAGTTGCTCGCACGCGTTCTTCACCGCCGCGCCGTTGAGGTCCGCCCCGGCGCTGGCGGCGGTGGCGGAGGTGTTGGGAACCTTGTCGGTTCGCGTCGGGGCCAGCCGCACCTTGTGCAGCGGGATGCCCAGCGTGGTCGCGGCCACCTGCAGCATCTTCGTGTGCAGGCCCTGTCCCATCTCGGTGCCGCCGTGGTTGATCAGGACCGAGCCGTCCTTGTAGATCAGCACCAGCGCGCCGCCCTGGTTGAAGGCGGTGAGGTTGAACGAGATTCCGAACTTGATGCCGGTGATCGCGAGCGCCCGCTTGGTGTTCGGGTGCGCGGCGTTGAACGCGGCGATCTCGCGCTTGCGCTCGGCGACGCCGCCGTTGTCCTGGACCTGCTGCCAGACGGCGGAGATGCGCTCGGGCTGGACGACCTGCTGGCCGTACGGGGTCGACTGGCCCCGCTGGTAGAAGTTGCGCTCCCGGAGCTCCATCGGGTCCAGGCCGAGCAGCGGCGCGCACCGGCCCATGATGTCCTCGATGACCAGCATGCCCTGCGGTCCGCCGAAGCCGCGGAAGGCGGTGTTGGAGACCTTGTTGGTCTTGGCGATGCGACCGGCGATGCGCGCGTTGGGAATCCAGTACGTGTTGTCGATGTGGCACAGCGCACGGGCCACGACCGGCTCGGACAGGTCCAGGCTCCAGCCGCCGTCCGCGGTCAGGGTGGCGTCCAGGGCCCGGATGCGGCCGTCGGCGTCGAAGCCGATCTTCCACGCGGCGTGGAACCCGTGCCGCTTGCCGGACATGGTCAGGTCCTGGGTGCGGTTGAGCCGCAGCCGGACCGGCCGGCCGGTCAGCTTGGCGCCGAGCGCGGCGACGGCCGCGAACCCGTGGGGCTGCATCTCCTTGCCGCCGAAACCGCCGCCCATCCGCAGGCACTGCACGGTCACCTCGTGGCTGTGCAGACCGAGCACGTGCGCGACGATTTCCTGGGTCTCCGAGGGATGCTGGGTGCTGCTCTGGACGAACACCTGCTCGGCTTCGTCGATGTAGGCCAGCGCCGCGTGCGTCTCGAGGTAGAAGTGCTCCTGATCGGAGAACTGGAACTCGCCGGTGAACACGTGCGCGGAGTCGTCGAAGCCGGCTTCGACGTCGCCGGTCAGCATCACGGGCCGTGCGCCGTGGAAGCTGTCGGCCGCGATCGCCTCCTGCAGCGTGATCAGGGCCGGCTGTTCGTCGAGTTCCACCTCGACGGCCGCTGCGCCGAGCCGGGCCGCTTCGAGGGTCTCGCCGAGCACCCAGGCGACCGCGTGGCCGTAGAACATGACCTCGTCGGGGAAGAGGGGCTCGTCGTGCTTCATCCCGGCATCGTTGACGCCGGGCACGTCCGCACCGGTCAGTACGCGGACCACGCCGGGCACGGCCAGCGCGGGCTCGGTGCGCAGTGCGGTGATCCTGCCGCGGGCCTTCATGACCTGGACCGGGTGGGCGTGCAGCGCGTCCTTGGTGCGGTGGACCAGGTCGTCGGTGTAGAGCGCGGTGCCGGTGACGTGCAGGACCGCGCTCTCGTGCGGCATCGAAACGCCGACTACGGGCTTCTCGGGACGCTCGGACAGATGGCTCATGACGACACCGCCTCGGTGGTTCGTGCGTACAGCTTCGGCAGGCTCTGGCCGAGCATCGCGGAGCGGTACTCGGCGCTGGCGCGGTGGTCGTTCATCGGCGTGCCCTCGGCCCGCAGCACCCGCGCCGCGGCCTCGACGGTCTGCGCCGACCACGGCTTGCCCTCCAGGGCCGCCTCGGTGGCGAGGGCGCGGATCGGGGTGGCGGCCACGCCGCCCAGGCCGATGCGTGCCTTGCGGACGATCCCGTCCTCGACGTCGAGCGCGAAGGCGACGGCCACGCTGGAGATGTCGTCGAAACGGCGCTTGGCGATCTTGTGGAAGGCCGCGACCGGGGACAGCGGCAGCGGGACGCGCACCGCGCGGATCAGCTCGCCGGGACGGCGCACGCTCTGGCGGTAGCCGGTGAAGTAGTCCGCCAGGGGGACCTCGCGCTCACCGTCGGCGCCGGCGAGCAGCACCGAGGCCTCCAGCGCGAGCAGCACCGGCGGGCTGTCGCCGATGGGGGAACCGGTACCGAGGTTGCCGCCGAGGGTGGCCCCGTTGCGGATGAGCCGGGAGGCGAACTGCGGGAACAGCTCCGCGAGGAGCGGGACCGCGCCGTCCAGGCGGCGTTCGATCTCGGTGAGCGTCAGCGCGGCGCCGATCTCGATGTGATCGGATTCGACGCGCAGTTCCCGCAGTTCGGGCAGCCGGTCGATGGCGACCACGCAATCCGCCCGGCGGGAGCGGATGTTGACCTCGACGCCCCAGTCGGTGGAGCCGGCCACCACCACCGCGTCGGGCCGCTCCCGGAGCAACTCCAGGGTTTCCGCGAGGGTGTTCTTGCGCAGGAACGCGCTGTCGTCCTGGGTGTATTCGGTGGCGACGGGTTCGGGCGGGGACTGCTCGCGTCGCTGGGCGAGCGGGTCCTCATCGGTGGGCTGACCGACGGCGAACGCGGCATCGCGGATCGGTCGGTAGCCGGTGCAGCGGCAGAGGTTTCCGCTCAGCGCGTGCAGATCGAAACCGTTCGGACCGTGCTCGGGGTCGGTGCTGTGGGCCGGGTCCGGGTCCTGGTCCTGGTCCTGGTCCGCGTGGGCGCAGCGGCCGGGCCGGTAGTACTCGGCGGCCATGCTGCAGATGAATCCCGGTGTGCAGTAACCGCATTGGGAGCCGCCACGGACCGCCATCTCCTCCTGCACCGGGTGCAGGGTGGGCGGTGTGCCGGCTTCGCCGGCGGTGGCGAGTCCTTCGGAGGTGATGACTTCCTGTCCGTCGAGCGCCGCGGCCGGAACCAGGCAGGCGTTGACCGCGACCCAGTCGGTGGGCTTGTTCACCCCGGGGCGGGCGACGAGGACCGAACAGGCGCCGCATTCACCCTCGGCGCAGCCCTCCTTGGTGCCGGTGAGGCCACGCTCGCGCAGGAAGTCGAGCACTGTGGTGTGCGGCGCAGCCGGCGAAATCGGTGTCTCTTTCCCGTTGACCGTGATCCGTGCCGCTACCATGACGGGCCTTCGTTTCGGTGCGTGAGCGGTCGATGCATCATGTTCGCCAATTTCAGACAGCTTTCTGTGTTCAGACGCGCCACGTTAGAGGAGTGGGCGCAAAACGGCACGCAACAGCGACGTGCCGGAAAGTGGTGAGGAAAAACCCGGAGAGTGCCGCGGACGGGCACATCGGATCAGAGCGGCATGCTCAGCAGCGGTTACGGAATGCGCCACGGACGGGCGTCTGGAACGGCGTGCTCGGCAGCCGTGTGCGAACGGCCTGCTCAGCAGCCGTGTGCGATGCGACCCGGAACCCAGACCGTGAGGTGGGCGAGGCGACTCAGATCAGAGCAGGTGTACATCTGCCGGTCGCCTCCTTTCGCTGTTTCGGGTCAACGTCTACCGCAAATTAGCGGCTGGATCCGCGCAGGTCAAGGGGATGGCCCCGGTCCTTCGAGAGCCGGTCGAAGTCCCCTGAGCCGGCCGGGTTCCCCGGCGCACGGTTGACGCACCGGACGGAACACCCTCGCGCCCGTTCAGGATGGCCGAAATTCGACCCCACCGAAGGAAACTGACGAAACCGCAGATACGTTCGATGATCTGTCAGAGGAATCAAGGAGCTCCATCCAAGGAGTAGCGCCATGCGCGTACTGTTCACCGGCCCCGCCGCCGCGGGTCACCTGTTCCCCATGGTGCCGACCGCCCAGGCCCTGCAGGCCGCCGGGCACCAGGTGCTGTTCGCCGGCTCGGCCCCGCTCGACCAGTTGCGGCAGACCGGCCTGCCCACCGTCGAGATCGGAGACGGCTCGTCGCTGATGGAGGCGTTCCGGCGCGCCTCGAACGGCACCGATCCGGAGTTCGTCACGGACGGCAACAGCCCGGAGGACATGTGGCAGCTGGCCGCGGCCGGTTTCGCCGAGCACAGCCGGGGCACCATCGACGACCTGCTCGCGGTCGCCAAGGCCTGGCGGCCGGACGTGATCGTCCACGCCGCGTTCCAGGCCGCCGCGCCACTGGTCTCGGCGGCCCTCGGGATACCCGCCGTCGTGCACAACTTCGGCGTGATGTCCGGCTTCGACATGATCGGCAGGCTCGCCGGCTTCCTGGCGGACGAGTACCAGGCTCGCGAGGTCGAGGGCCCGGCCACCCACACCGTCCTCGACGTCGTACCCGCCTCCCTCGGCGGTGACGGCACCGGCTGGCGGGTCCGGTACGTGCCGTACAACGGTGGCGGCACGGTGCCCCGCGATCTCATAGCCCGCGGCTCCCGGCCGCGGATCGCCGTCACCCTCGGCACGGTGGTGACGGCCTACGCGGGTGTCGACCCGGTCAGCCGCGTGATCGCGGAGGCCGCTTCCGTGGACGCCGACTTCCTGCTCGCCGTCGGCGACACCGACCTGAGCCCGCTCGGCACTCTTCCGGCCAATGTCCGCGCGCTGCCGTGGGTGCCGCTGGCCCAGCTGCTGGACACCGCTGACGCGATCGTGCACCACGGCGGCTCCGGCACCATGCTCACCGCTGCCGCCCGGGGCGTCCCGCAGCTGATCCTCCCGCAGGGCGCCGACCACTTCATCAACGTCGACGCCGCGACGGGCCTCGGCTTCGCCCTCCGCGCGAGCGGCGACAGCGTGGACGCCGCCCTGCTCAGCCGCCTCGTCACCGACGAGGACCTCCGCAAGGGCGCCGCCGCCACCCAGGCCGACATCAACGCCCTCCCCTCCCCCACCGACCTCGTCGCTTCGTTCGAGACCCTCCGGTAACACGGGGCAACAGGGCCGCATACGCAAAAACGCTCGGCCGGGGTTTCCCGGCCGAGCGTTTCCGTTCGTCTGCTGCTGTGCCTGTCGGCGGTTTAGTACCAGTGGTTGGCGGACCAGAAGTTCCAGGCGTCGACGGGGCTGCCGTAGCGCTCGTTCATGTAGTCCAGGCCCCACTTGATC